>NZ_AJHH01000319.1 GCF_000256565.1 Herbaspirillum lusitanum P6-12
ATGGCCGGTCTTCCACATCAGGGGGTGGCCGCCGTGATGCGCAATCCAGGGGGCCAGATGACTGGTGCATTTAACGTCATAGATAATTTTTCCGCCAGGATGGCGTGTCAGTACGTCGGCAGCAAACAGCATCAGTTGGCGATCCGGGTAAATGATCTGGCCATCTTTGGTGACCACGCCCAGGCGATCACCATCGCCGTCGAAAGCCAATCCCAGTTCTGCATTGGAATGCTGCAAAGTCCGGATCACGTCTTGCAGGTTTTCCGGATGGGCCGGATCGGGATGATGATTGGGAAACCTGCCATCCACTTCGCAGAACAGTTCCCGTACGTCGCAACCAAGTGCGCGATATAACTCGCCGGCAAACGCACCGGCAACGCTGTTGCCGCAATCCACCACAATCTTCATCGGCCGCGCCGCATGCTGGCGGCGGGACGTGATGTGACCTTCCTG
>NZ_AJHH01000320.1 GCF_000256565.1 Herbaspirillum lusitanum P6-12
GCGGCCGCATGCTGGCGGCGGGACGTGATGTGACCTTCCTGGTGCGCGAGAAACGTGCGCAATTGCTGGCGCGGAACGGCCTGCAGATCAAGAGTCCGGTCGGCGACCTGGCGCTGAGCAATCCGCCCACGGTGCAGAAACAAAACCTGCAGCAAGCCTATGACCTGGTCATCCTGAGCTGCAAGGCCTACGACCTGAACGACGCCATCGATTCCTTCGCCGCCGCAATCGGCCCGGATACCGCCATCCTGCCGCTGCTCA
>NZ_AJHH01000321.1 GCF_000256565.1 Herbaspirillum lusitanum P6-12
TAAAAAGCCGCCGGCGGGCTGGAATTCGTCAGCGGCCTGCTCGATGAAGCCAGCGGCATTGCCGCTGCCAACGGCCATGCGCCGGGCGGCCCATTCTTCGAACGCACGCGCAAAATGCTGACCGAAGCCGGCTCGACATTGACCGCCTCCATGTTCCGCGACATCGGCAACGGCGCGCGCATCGAAGCCGACCACATCATCGGCGACCTGCTGCGCCGCGGCCGCGAGGCGGCAGTCAAAACCGATCTGCTGCAAGTCGTCTACACCCATCTCAAGACCTACGAAGCGCGCCTGCTGAACCAGCCGGCCTGATTTTTTGTCTGCATGAATTGCATGCGCCTCCGAGCGGGGCGCATGCAATTTCTTCTACCACCCTCCGCCCAGCGAACGGAACGTCGACACCGCCGCACGCGCATCGTCGGCGCGCACCTGCGCCAGCTGATCGCGCGCGTGCAGCAGCAGGCGGTCTTCCTCCAGCACTTCGGTCAGGCTCAGCACGCCGCCCTGATAGGCGTCCTGCGCCGCGATGATGCGTTGCAGGTAAGCGTGCCTGATGTC
>NZ_AJHH01000322.1 GCF_000256565.1 Herbaspirillum lusitanum P6-12
GCGTCGCCGATGATGCGTTGCAGGTAAGCGTGCCTGATGTCGTGCTGGCGGTAGCTGCCGGACGGCGACGCCAGTGCATCTTGCACACGGCCGCTGCTGATCGCCTGGTACAGCTGTTGAATGGCATCGCCGTAAATCGCCTCGCCGGCAAGCACCATCTTGAAGCCATTGTAGTCCGGCGGATTATGGCTCCCGGTGACCATGATGCCGGATTGCGCACCGAGCACGCAGGTCGCAAAATAGACCATCGGCGTCACCACCACGCCCAGATCAATCACATCAATGCCGGCATCCTGCAAGCCGGCCATCAAGGCGGCGCTCAGTTCGGGGCCGGACAAGCGCCCGTCACGGCCGACCACCACTTGCGACTCGCCTTGGTCGCGCACCGCCTGGCCAAACGCCTGGCCTATCTGCCTGGCGACGTCTGCATCCAGCGTGACGCCAACTACACCGCGAATGTCATAGGCTTTGAAGATCGATTGTTGGATAGGAAGCATGATTTCACCATAGGTTATTTGCGTTGATAAATGTCGTCGAGACGCACGATGTCGTCTTCGCCGAGATAACTTCCGGATTGCACTTCAATCAGGTGTAACGGTAATTTCCCCGGGTTTTCCAGCCTGTGCGTGACGCCGACGGGAATATAGGTCGACTCGTTCTCGGTGAGCAATTTCTCCTCGTCACCGCACACGATGCGTGCTGTCCCGCTCACCACCACCCAATGTTCGGCACGATGATGATGCATCTGCAGAGACAGCTTGCCGCCGGGGCTGACGGTAATCCGCTTGACCTGAAAGCGGTTCCCCATGTCGATCGCCTCGTAGCTACCCCACGGACGATAGACGAGGCGATGGGTAAGGTGTTCGGTGCGCTGCTGCCTGCCGAGCTCGCCAACGATTTTCTTGACGTGTTGCACTTGATCCTTGTGTGCCACCAGCACCGCATCCTTGGTTTCCACCACCACCACATCCTGCAGTCCCAGCACCGCCACCAGACGGCTTTCCGCCCGTATCAGCGAATCCCGCACCGCGTCCGTGTAGACGTCACCGCGCAGCACGTTACCGTCTTCATCGCCTGCCATGACGGACCACAGCGCCGACCAGGAGCCGACATCATTCCAACCGATGTCGACGGGCACCACCGCTGCATTGCGGGTGTGTTCCATCACGGCGTAGTCGGTCGATTCGCTGGGGCAGGCAGCGAAAGAAGCCTCGTCCAGGCGGTAAAAATCGAGATCCCGATAGGCAGCGTTGAAAGCCCGTTGGCAGTGCTCTGCGATCAGCGGTCGAAACTCGCGCAACTCCTCCAGATAGCGTTTCGGCTGGAACAAGAACATGCCGCTGTTCCAGCTATAGGCATTATCCTTGACGAAAGTTTCTGCCGTTGCACGATCAGGCTTTTCGACGAAGCGCTCGACGGCATAGCAGCCAGCCGCGCCGGGTAATTCTCGCCGGCCCCGGAGGATATAGCCGTAGCCAGTTTCCGCCGCAGAGGGAACAATGCCGAAGGTCGCCAATGCACCTTGACGGGCCGCGTGCGCGGCGCATTCGATGGCGGCGCGGAAGGCTTCCGCGCCGCGCTGCGCGCACGTTGTCGCGCCG
>NZ_AJHH01000323.1 GCF_000256565.1 Herbaspirillum lusitanum P6-12
ATAGGCGTCCTGCGCCGCGCTGCGCGCACGTTGTCGCGCCGCCACTTCATCGGCCAGCTCGGCACTTTGCTTCTCCAGTTGCACCAGTGTCACGATGGCGTTCTCGACGTCTTCGGTGGCGCGCAGGATGGATTGGCGATAGCGCGCCAGCGCCTCCCGGTTGACGCCTTTGGCGCGGGCGACTTCAGCGTCGATGCGACCGAAATCGAACAAGCGCCAGCGCAATCCCAGTGCTGCCTGCGGCTGGAAACTGTCGGCGCTGACCAGGCCCGCCGCGCCCAGGCTTTCAAAGCCGAGCAAGGCCGACAGCGACAGTTTCGGATAGTACTCGGCCAAGGCCACGCCGATGCGCGCATTCGCGCGCTTCGGCGCGGAAAAAATCCTCGGCGGTCAATGCG
>NZ_AJHH01000324.1 GCF_000256565.1 Herbaspirillum lusitanum P6-12
CGCGCGCTTCGGCGCGGAAAAAATCCTCGGCGGTCAATGCGTCATCGCCAGCACCGTCGATGCCGACGGCGCCATTCGTCATCTGAATACTTTCCACGGCATGACCTTCGGCGAGCGCGACGGCGCCGCCTCGGCGCGCGTGCAGGCGATCGAACAACAACTCGCCGGCGCCGGTTTCGACGTCAACGCCAGCGCTACCATCCTGCAATCGATGTGGGAAAAATGGATCATGCTGGCGTCGCTGGCCGGCAGCACCAGCATCAAGCTGTCGGGGCTCGTCTCTTGCGGTGCCGTCGCCGTGGACTGCTCGCGCTCATGCTGCAATAGGTACTGCGCCGCCACGGCCACCGTCGGCGCAGTATTCCTGCCCTCCGGTTCCAGCAAGATCGCCAGCGGTGCAATGCCGATTGCCCGTAGTTGTTCCGCCACCAGGAAGCGATGTTCGTTGCCGCACACCAGCAGCGGCGGCATCAGTTCCGGCCATTTGACCAGACGCAGCAAGGTCTCCTGCAGCATGGAATGCGAGGAGCAAAGCGGCAGCAGCTGTTTGGGATAAGCCTCGCGCGACAGTGGCCACAGGCGTGTGCCGGCTCCTCCAGCAAGAATGACGGGGTATATTCTCATGGTTGAAATCACCTCATGCGAGTCGGCAGAAAAAGCGAGCGTGCGTTAAGTCCGTGTCTGGGGCGGTGCATTTTCTGCGCTGTACCTATGGCACAACAGCAAAAATTTCATGATGTCAACGGTATAGCGTTGCGCCAAGCGCCGTGGTTCGAGCGACAGGCGAAATAGCCACTCAAGACGAATCCGCCGCACCAGTTGCGGCGCACGCGGCTTTTCTCCGCTCCAGAAGTCGAACAGGGCGCCGACGCTGATCACCACATTGGCATTAAGCGCATCACGGCATGCCAGAATCCATTCTTCTTGTATCGGATTGCCCAATGCCACCAGCACCACATCTGGCCGCGCGCGGTTGATCGAATCAATCAGGACGGCACGGTCCTGGGCCATGCCTGCATAGCCATCGCAGGTGCCGACCACTTCTTGCTTCAACGTAGTGCGCACATGCACGGCGGCCTTGGCCAGCATCTCGGGCCTGCCGCCCAGCATGAACACACGCAACGGCGTCGGGGCATTGGCAAAAAAGCGCGGGACGAAATCTGTGCCGTTCAGATTTTCCTTGAACGTCTGGCGACGGAACAAATAAGCCGCGATATCCATGCCAACGCCGTCATTGACGATGACCACGGGCGTGCTTTTTATCTTTTCCCGCAGGGGATGGCATTGCACGATGAAATTGGTATTTGCAAAAAACAAGCTGGCCTTTTTGTTGAGGCACTTGGTTCGCAGCAGATATCTGGACAACACGGAAGAGGTGGTCTTGACTACCGGAAATCCAGCGATGTGGATAAATTTGTTTTCAGACATGATGTACTCCTTCATTGGCAATATCAGCATTGATTCAACAGAGAAAACTCATTTCTAAGACCTGAATGCGCTAGCGTGTACCTGTGCGGAGCGGCCGCAAGACTGACTGCAGCAGGGCATGCCAGGAAGCGTTGCGGCCCCTGATACGCCATCCGGTCACGGCGACCGTCAGCGGATATACCAGGCAAACCAGCACGATGCCGCCTGCCAGCGTCAGGCTGGTGAAGTGTCGCGGTATCAGCGCCAGATAAGCTTCCAGTCCCAACAACAACACCACGCCCGCCACCAGAGGCGGCGCCAGTGCGAACCACACCATGCGTGAATTCAGGCCAAGCGCGCGATGCAATAGCCATTGGGAAATCGGGAATATCACCAGATAGGCGCCGCAAAACGACATACTCATGCCGACCAGGCCGAAGCGGCTGACGCTGGCGGCAGAGGTAATTGCCAGCATCAATTGCGCGATGCTGAGCCACACTGGCAGCCGATTTTTTCCGAGTGAAAAAAACAGGTAATCATTCAACTGAACAATCGAGGAGAGCATGTAAAGGAGCGCCAGGACACCGATGACTGGCGCTGCCGGTAACCATTTCGCACCGAATACGATCTGCACCAGCGGTGTGGCCAGCGCTCCCTGGAAACAGAACAAGGGCAGAATGAAAAACAGAGTGATGCCGATGATTTTCAGATAGCGATTCTGCAATTCAATACGATCTTCCAATGCATCGGAAAACATCGGCAGGGCGACTCTTTGCATCGAACTGGTAATGACCAGATAGACTGCTGAGGTCACGCGCTTGGCCAGGTTGTACAAGCCGGTCGCGTAAGGTCCGAGCAAAAAACCGACCAAGAGAGAATCGCCGTTTGCGTTGGCAAAATTGAGCAAGCCGCTCATGCCGACCTGGCGGATATCGTCCCAGTATTTTTTATACAGTGCGCGATCAAACGCCAGCGTCGGCAACCATCTGCTTTGCGCCACCACCAGCACCAGACCCAGGCCGGACGCCACGACCTGCTGCACCACCAGCGATATCGCGCCCGCCCCACTGGCCGCCATTGCTATGCCAATGACGCCGCCTATCATCACCGAAGCGATCGAGCGGATTGCCAGTTGCCGGAACATCATATTGCGCACCAGTCTGGCTTCATAAGCGCGCACCAGACCGAAGAAAAAAATTGAGATGCTCATTCCCTGCAGCACGACTTGCAGATCCTGCGTGCGAAACAGGGAAGAGATCAGCCCCGCCGAAAAAAACATCGCCATGGTCAACAGCAGGCCGGCAATCGAGCAGCAGGTAAACACCCAGGAATACAGCCTGTCGTTCGGCGCCAGGGCGCGCACGATGGGCATGGCGATGGCGTCGAACACGACCAGCCGGGTAAACAAGATGAACAGATGCGCCACCGTCAACAAACCGAAGGCATCCGGCGCCAGAAAGCGCGCCAGCACGGCAAATGCCAGGAACGACAGCACTTGCTGGGCGAGGTTATCGACGATCGACCAGATCGAGCCGGAGGCCAGGTTGCCGTTCATGTCTGTTTGAGCTTGTTTGCTCATTTTCGCCATCCTTGCACGCGCGCCAGCAGGCTGACGTATTTGAAGTGTGCTTTGAGAAAATTGCCGCCCGCCATGGCCAACAATGCGCCACAGCAGGTGCGCAGGCAGGTGCCGGGGAAATACCAGAACGGATAGGCGTTGATGCGCATCACGCGGCCAATGCCTGCCTCATATTTTTTTTGCCGGTGGCAGGCGTTGTCGTCGAAGTTGGCGGTTTTCACTGGATGGTGCAGCGTTATTTCTTGCAGATATTTCAACTTGAAGCCGTGCTGCAGGCTGCGCAGAAGATAGTCGGTTCCCTCTGCCGCACCCCATTCGGTGCCGGCGCCGACACCCAGCGATTCATCGAACTGGCCGACGGTATCCACGACCTGCCGGCGCAGAAAAATGCTGAATTCGATCGCGCCGCGCCAGACGTTGTAGCGGTTCAGCAGCGTGCTGCTGCTCAGCCAGCGGCCCTCGGTACGAGGGTGGGGTCGGTGAAGCGGCCGGTAATGCCATCGAGCTCCTGATGCTGTTGCAGGACGGCGGCCACCTGTGTCAGTAAGCCGTCCGGATACCAGCAATCGTCATCGGGAAAGGCAATCACGTCACCTTTCGCCAGCGACAGGCCGGTATTGCGAGCGCGCGAGGCGCCGCGTGCAGCCGAGCGGAGATGCCGGATCTGCATTTTTTCGCCATACATGGCCATCAGTGGAACCAGACGATCATCGTCATTCTGATCGACGACGATCAGCTCGAAATTTCGATAGTCCTGGGCGTGCAGCGACACTAAAAATCGTGCAACCTCGTCAGTGCGCCCCAGCGTGGCCAACACCAGTGAAAATTTCATCGTGTTCCCTTCGTGCATGTTGTGCATCAGTGCCATATCGCTTGTTACATCCCAGACATGGAAATGGACACGGCCTACAGGCCGGTTTTCAAAATGGCCATCTGCGGCTTGTCGCCATTACTGTCGGGTCCCAGGTTGAACGGATAGTCGCCCAGCCATTTGCTGCTGGTCCAATAGGTCCAGCCGCCCCAGGCTGCGCGGTCCTGCATGCCTCCCACGATGGCGCTCAACGCCTGCAGGCAGGGTGGCGTGGGGGCGACGCCGAACTCGCCCAGGAACAAACGCTGCTTGGTCGCCTTGGCCCATGTGGTGATCGCGTTCATGACCGCATTCAGGCGGCCAGGATCGATACAACTTTTTTGGGTGCCGGAGAAATCGGCATCCGCGTATTGATGCACTTCGATCAGGTAATTGTTGGCGGGGTCGTGAAACTGGCTGAAGGCATCCGCATTCGATACACCTTGCTCTTTCGCGAACCAGGCATGGGCGCCGCTCCAGCTGCCACCGGCGACCAGGATCAGATGACGCGATCCGTTTTTGCGCAAGATATCAAGCGTTTCCTGAGCCACTCCTGCCCATGCTGCAATCGGCAATTTGCTGGGCTCGTTCATCAAGCCGAAAGCAGTGTTTTCGGGGGCCTTGAAACGGGCCAGAAGCCGGCTCCACAAGTCGAAAAATGCCTTGCGCGGTACCGCCGGGGAGTCGAGCGGCTTGCCGCGATATTCGCCAAAGTTATGCACATCAAGGATGATGCAGGCGCCTAGCGAACGGGCGGTAGCGACGGTTTGTTCTATTCGTTGCACTTCCGCTTCATCCAGTGGACCGAATAATTGCGGCTGTATCCTTTCCCACAGGAACGGCAAGCGGAATGTGTTCATGCCCGCGGATTGAAAGTAACGCATGTCGTCGGGATCAGGATAGCCGTAGTCCTTGAAGACCGTTCCGGGCAATTTTTCGGCGGCGAACTCCGGCCCGCTCAGGTTGACGCCTGCCAGCCGCTTGCCGTCCAGGCAGCCGGCCACGGCCGCATGGCCGGACAGGAAGCCGGCAGCCAATAGCGCCAGACCGAGCATGCGTCGTACATGGCTGGCCAGGGCGGACCATTGCCAAGGGCACTTACGTGCCGTGATCGATAGGCGCTTTATCATCTGATCTCACTTTCGGTTGGCACAGCAGGGGGATCGTCCGCCAGCGCAAAAAATGGCAGGACTTTGTGCTGCAAGGTCTTCCCCGCGGATTTGATGAGCCGTGCTCCGGGGCGCTCGACGAAGCGATAGCTGAGCCAGGAAAACAGCAGGACCAGCGCGATAAACGGCGCCAGTAACAAGAGCTGCAGGGGGGATTGCAAGGATTCCGGATGCCACTGGCGAAACAGATAAATCACGGGCATGTGCAGCAGATAAATGGAAAAACTGCATTCCCCGCACAAGAGGATGAATTTGTTTTCAAAAACGATCGCCCCGAGTGCGGATGGAAACGACAGGCAAAACACGATCAAGGCACCGAAAACGGCGCTCAGAACGCTGTCATAGAAGGTGTTGTTGCTGGAAAAAGCCAGTGGCAGCCAGCCGCAGAGAATCAATATGGTCGAGACGGCCAGCACGGCATGCAGCAAGCTCAGTGAGGTGCGGTCTCGCTGCCGATCGGATCTGATGACCGAGCGGAGCATGACGAATATGATGAACATGACGGGGAACACGGATGAGGCATTCCATCATCGCGCGGCTGGTCATGATGTTCGCGGCCGCCGCGCTGGTCATTTTTTCGCTGATCGGCGGCGTGCTGTACGCCGTGGTCAAGAACGAGCTGCTGCGCCATGAGCGCGACGGCCTGGTGACGACCTTCAACGATATTGAATACATGGTCTCGCGCGTCGGCACGGTGGAGCGCTGGGCGCGCGTACAGACCAAGCTGGACACCCTGACCCCGGCCGACGGCAAGGTGTCTTTTATTACGTCAAAGCTCGGCTCCTTC
>NZ_AJHH01000325.1 GCF_000256565.1 Herbaspirillum lusitanum P6-12
CGGCGCCGAACAGAAAATAATGCAGTTTCGAGCCGAGGAAGGTGCCTGGAAAAGAAGCCCGATACGACAACAAAATCAGACTGCACAGCACCAGCAGCAGTAGCGGGAGCAGCTCCCTCCGGCTCCGGTAGCGGCTGACAGCAGCCCAGAACAACACAAACAGGAAATAGAATTCAACCTCGGGCGTGATGCTCCAGAACACCGATACGTTGCCCGAGAAGAGCAGATGGCGCAGGATGTTTTGTTCAGATATGTTGTAGACAAAATGCGGATCAAGCTGTGTATAGATGAAAAAGGACGCCAGCAAAATGACCAGATAAGCCGGCGCAATTCTGGAAAATCTGTGGATGGCATATTCAGTGACTGTCTTGATCGAGAATTGCTTGTCCAGATAAAGATAGGCCATCAAAAAACCACTGAGCGAGAAGAAAATCATCACGCCGAGTTCTCCGGATAAATGGTTTTTCCATGGCAGTGCAAACCATTCCACGCTATGGCCATACACCACCAGCAGCGCGGCCATGCCGCGCAATCCCGTGATGGCGTCGATTCTGTCGTGATTTCCTGGCTGATCCATCGCTGCCACCATCAATTCAGCAAGGTTTGATAGACATCGACATACTTGGTCGCGATACGCCGCCAGCTATAGCGTTCGACGAACGACTGCACTTGCGCGCGCCGGCGTGCGTAATCAGAGCTTGTTTCTTCGTGCAGTCTGGCTATTTGCGCGACCTTGGCCGCCACATTTTCTTGCGTCAGTACCAAACCGGCGGGGGCGTGTTCGAGCAGATGGCGAAACGGTGGAATATCGCTCAAGATCGGAATCAGTCCGGCACTCATTGCTTCAATCGGCGCGATGCCGAAACCTTCGTGCCGGGACAGGCAGATGAAATAGCTGGATTGGCGGATCAAGGCCGCCAATTCATGATCAGAAGGGTTCGCAACAATCTGCACCGCCGCCGTCAAATGCTGTTGCACCACCAGGTCCCGCAATTGCTCCGCGCCGAGATCGTATTCGCGGCCGGCGATGATCAGTTTCCAGCCGGATTCGCGCGTGGCCAGTTGTTTGAACAGGTCCAGCATTTCCAGCAAGCCTTTGTTGGCCGACCAGCGGCCGAAATAGATCAGCGTCCGGGTCGATTCAACTGAGGAATGATCCCGGTATTTCTCGACATCGACGCCGTTCTCGATCACGCTCAGTTTCGGCGATTTGACAATGTCGCGGAAAATATCGCCGTCGTTGTCGCTGGTGGCGATGATCTTGTCGTAAGCCATGCAGGAAGCGCGCGTGATGGTATTGAAATAGAGTCGCTTGAGCCCGGATGCAAACTTGGTGTGAAAAAAGCCGCCATGCGTGGATGCCACCAGCGGCCGCTTGTGCAGTTTTTTAGTCGCGGCCAGGTAGTCAAAGAAGAAATCGATGCCATGCACATGTATTACATCGGCGTCTTCCAGATGCCCCAGAACTTGCGGGCAAAAGGGGTAGCGGCTGGTACCGTGATACGGCAGGCGTACGACGCCGACGCCGTTGATCAAGGCTTCCGGTTCGAGCAGTTCGGCAGAGTTCCTGAACAGGCGATTGAGCGTAACTATCCTGGGAAGCTGTCCGTGCTGCTCGCGCTGCAGGCGGGCAATATTCTGAACCACATTTTCCATGCCGCCGATGGACGGGGCATATTGGCGCACGATATGCGTGACTTTAATAGGCATGTCGATTTTCCTTTTCATCACTCTGGCGGCTTGCCATGCAGCCGATCAGAAACCATAAGATCCCGGCAGTTTTCAATGCAAAAAGAGACGTTCCGCTGACACATAGAATGAGTGAGATGTACACCGTGACGGATGCGCGCAGATGTGCGCCGCGCGGGTCCTGCATGTTGATCATCCAGAACGCGGCCCACAGAAACAGGCAGAGCAGCAAGCCCAGTCGGGTGAGCAGGGAGGGATAGCCCATGTCGCCGTAATTGGTGTTGAAGCCATCCAGGCCGAAGATCATGGGCAGGTCCAGGCTCTGCAAGGTCCGGCCGCTGACATACAGGCGGCCGACGATGTTGTCGCCATACTGGGTGCCGAAATAAGTTGCCAGAAAAATCAGCAGGGCAACGCAGATCGCCGGCAAGAGCATCATCCATCCATGGTGTTTCCCCAGCGGCAGGCAACGCAGCAGCACCAGAAGCGCCACGGTAATCATGCCGTAGCGCGAATCACTCAAGGCGATCATGACGGCGGCCGCCAGCACGAAAAAAACTGCCTCCTTGATCTGCTCGCGGTTCTTGACCAGCCCCCAGGCGGCGACGATGACGGCAAAATTTCCCAACGATACCGGCTCCAGAAAAATGGACGAGATGCGATGGTTGCCGAGCAGGGATGGCAAGATGGTGCGGCCGATTCCTTCCGGCCGGATGCCGTTCAATCCCAATACGCTACCCGTGGCCCAGTTGGAACCTGCCGCCAGACCGCCCTGGCTCACGTAGTAGGAAAAGATATTGAAGATGCGGGAAAACCAGTCCAGTAAAAACAATTCGAAAAAACCGAACACCAGCACCAGTGCAATCATCCACTTCAGCACTCGGTCGGCGTATGGCACGCTGCCCAGTTGTCGCCCCAGGCCATAAAACAGGATGGGAATCATCACATCCCGGAATCCCTTGGGGTCGAGCTGATTGCGCAAGATTGCCCACAGCAACAGATAGGCCGCGGTGAGACTGCCGATGACCAGCAGTTCGAGCTGGACGCGCCGCGCCAGTACGACGATGCAGGCGAGATAGATGACCGCTTCGGCCAGCGCGACATCGGTCATGGAGATGTTGTGCAGATTGGTGTGAATCGCGCACAGCAAGGCCTGATAAGTCAGCGCGCTCAGCAGTATCCAGAAAGCCGGCGTGGCCAGACGGAGCTGGGCCTGAGCCGGACTGCCGGCCATCTGCCCCGGCTGCATGATCTGGCTCCCATTCATCAGAAACTCACCATGACAGAACCGACGATTTCTGCGCCGCTGTGCCGCAACTGATCGCTGACGTTGGCAAGATCGCTGATCCGCGTATGATCTTTGCGGATCACCAGCAATACGCCACCGGCACGCGCGGCGACAGCCAAGGCATCGCCCGTGCTGAGCAACGCAGGGGTGTCGTACAAGACGACGTCGAAGCGTTCGCACAGGGTTTGATTGACCGCATTGAAGCTGGCGCGGTTGAGCAATTCCTGTGGATTGGGGGCGGGAGATCCGGCTGGCAACAGCGACAGATCGACAAATGAATCAATCATCTCGATCATGTTCAGGTCGCTGCGCCCAGCCAAGACATCGGCTAACCCGCTCTCGGTCGGCAGATTGAAGATATGATGCTGACGCGGCGCACGCAAATTCGCATCGACCACCAGCGTCTGCACTCCCAGTTGCGCAAAGACCACGGCCAGGTTGGCTGTCAGCAAGCTGGTGCCGTCACCGGAGTTGACACTGGTAACGGCGAGTTTCTTGCGGCTGGCGCTGAACCAGCGCGACATCAGCTGGCTGCGTATTGAACGCAACTCTTCGACCTCCACGCTGAACGGACGGTAAGCGGCGATCAGCGTCGAGGGAAAATTGCCGCTGCCATCTTGCAGGTAGGGATAGTCGAACTGACGCGACAACACTTGCTGGATATCATCTTCACAGATCAAGCCGAGACGTTTTGCCGCCTCGCCGAAACGCAGGCCCTCGCGTTTTTGCATCAGACGCACCGTTTCGACCTGCTGCAGTGTGAGCTTGCCTTGCTCAACCAGCATGTGGCCGATGTGAGAATCCTTATATGATGAGGCTGTGTTGGCGGCGCTCAGTATGGAATGCATAGGTTTGTTCATGTGGGCTCCCTGTCAAGCTGGTCTGGATGTCTGGCGATCAATGCGATAAAAAAAGATTTGAAAATCCAGACTTGCGTAGCGGTTTTCTCCAGGCGACGGCTCCCAGCACTGGCGCTTGCAATACCGTCAGCAAGTCATCGCTGGATCGCACGCGCCGGTTGGTCAGTTCAGCCAGGATCGCCAGCGCCAGGCCCAACGTGGCGCCAAGCAATACTGCCAGCACGGCATTGAGCGCGATATTCGGGCTGGCCGGTCGTCCCGGGATCACGGCTGGATTCAGCAGCACCACGTCGGATTGGTTGGCATTACCTTCCAGGTCGGTCTGGGCCAGCCGCTGCGCGGCAGCGTCATAGGCGTGCTGGGCGTTTTCCACATCCTTGCTGAGCACCGACAATTCATCGCGCGCCCGATTCATCTGCAGCAGCTTGGCAGTCTGTGCCTCCAAGGCTGCGCGTATTTCTGCTTCGCGCTGGCGCAAGATACGGCCGTTATTGGCCACGCTGTTATTGGTTGAACTGATGCTGTTGTTCAGTGCCGCCTGCAATCTGTCGACCTCGGCTTTGGCGGCCTGGTACTGAGGATGGTTGTGGTCCAGGTTTTGCGACAGCATCGCGAACTTCGCTTGCGCTTGCGCCAAAGACGCTTTCAGATTTTGGATCAGCATGTTGCTCGCCACATCCGGCGAGTCCCTGCCATCGCGGCCCATGGCCTGGCTGCCGCGCGAGGATGCTTCGATGGCCTGGCTCTGGGCCTGGACCAGTTGGGTCGACAATTCGTTCAGGCGTGCAGTGGCGACGTCGACACTGCTGTCCGTGCTGACGATACCGTGATCTTGCTGATATTTTGAGAGTTTGTTTTGCGCCTGTTCCAAAGCGCTGCGCAAGGTCTTGACTTGCGTCGAGAAATACTGCGAAGCCTGCTGCAAAGGGGCCAGCTTGATTTGCAAGTTGATCTGCTGATAGGCTGCGGCGAAGGCGTTGGCAACGCTGGCAACGAATTTCGGATCGCTGCCTTTGGCGCTGATTTCGATCACGCTGCTTTCCCTCGAAGGCGCCAGCTCTACCATCTTCAACAAGGAATCGGCTAACCAGTCGCGCATTGAGACGTTGCCATTGGCGACCTTCTGGTAGCGTTGTTGGGCATTGGGGTCGTCGGCCAGCCTCAGATTGTCAACCACTTTCAGCGCTACGCTCCTGCTGGTGACGATGTCCATTTGAGTCGCCATGTAGCCGGATACCTGTTGCGCCGCCAGAACGTGACCGGAGACGGGGTCGGTGCCCTTGTAGTTGAGCAGCAATGAGGTCGTTGCCCGATAGGTTTTTGGCAAGGCGAGACTCACCGCGACGGTCGCCGCTATCACGATCAGCAAGGTCGTCAGAATGAGTTTGTAGCGCGTGCGGACGATGGTCCGTATCTGAAAAAAAGTCATGGCAACTCCGTCCTGTTGCAGGCCGAAAAATGGCGGCGAAAGAATCGTTCGATAGCGGTGTGCATCAGAACAAACTCTCTTTCACATACACGATGTCATCTGCCTTCAGCACCGTATTGTTCTTTGCGTCGATCATTTGCAGATTGCCGCTGGCATCGCGTCGTTTGATCCGCAGGCCGCGTTCGGTGCCGCGTGGGGTCAATCCGCCGCCCACGGACAAGGCCTGCAGCACAGTCATGTCGGCTTCCAGCCGGTAGCCGCCGGGATGCTGCACTTCACCGTAGATATAGAATTTCGGCGCGCGATCGACATACACCGTGTCGCCGTTGCGCAATTCCAGATCCGGTGTCATCTCGGGTGAATGAACTATCTGAGCCAGATTGATCACTTGTTTGCTGGACTGGCCATTGCGCATGCCAATGACGGTGACGGTATCGCCGCCGTCGGGGCCGACGCCGCCGGCCATCGCCAGCATGTCCGTTACCTTGCGCTGGCCGCTGATGACATAGCGTCCGGGATGCAAGACCTGCCCGAGCACTGACACCATCTGGCTTTGCACCTTGGTGACGAGAATGTTGACTTGTGCCTTACGCAGGAAGCCTCCTTGCGTCAGCAGCGCGGAGATTTTCTTTTCGGCGTCGGCGACAGGCAAGCCGCCGACGCCGACATTGCCGATCAGCGGAAAGGTGATGTCGCCGGCATCGCTGACTTGCGTTTCCAGGTTCAGATCGGGATTGCCGAAGACCGAGATTTTCACGGTATCGCCGGCCCCTAATGGCGTATCCGCTGCGAACGCGGAAGTGCAGCAAAGAAGCAGCAACCAGATTGCCAGTATGGCTTGAGGGAATCGTGGTTTCATCATATTCATCCTGTACCTTATTTGGTGATTGCAACGATGGATTTGTCTTGGACAAAATGGCGGTCTGCATGCACGGCGGGGGCATTGGCGGCGGCAGTCTTTGGTTGGCCGGGCAAGGTCATGACTAAAGTCGATGTGTTCTCAACTATCAATGCAGCGGGTTTCTCGACGTATTCGATCTTCGCCGCAGACCGCAGCCGTGCAATTTCTGCCGCGGAGACTTCCTGCATTTTTTTGTTGAGCAGATAGCGCTCGATCTGCGGGTACGCGATTTCCTCTGTGACGGGGCTATCTTTCCACTCGGTCAACATGCACAACCGGTCTCGCTGCCCGTCTTTCAAGATAAAGAAACGGTTGTGCCTGAGCTTCTGAAGCCGTTCGGCAACGTCGGGCGGCAATTCGCCGCTGGTATAGGAAAGCTTGCCTTTGTCATAGGCAATGGCATGCTTTTTCAACCAGCTTTCGATCTGATCCAGAGAGCGGGCAGAATCCATCATCGTCTTGAGCGGCAAGCTCAGGTCGCGGTCAACAATACTCAACTGCTGGATATTAAAAATCTTCCGATTCGCAAACAGTTCCGGGTGCGCTTTGAAATAGGCATCGACTTCCGCCCTGGACGGTTTTACCCGGTTTGCCTCTATCGATTCCAGGTAGGCCTGGACAATCGCCTGGGTCTTGAAACGATTGACGACCTGTATCAATTTCGGATTGCGGTCGAGCTTGTTGCGCATGGCTTCGTCGAGCAGGATCTGGCGATCAATCAAGGCCTCCAGTGCCTGCCCGCGTACTGGCGGATGTTGCTCCATGCCTTTGGCGCCGCCGGCATACTTCAATTCGGTTTCCAGCTGAAACGCGGTGATCGGTTTGCCATCGACACGGGCCAGCACTTTGCCGGTATTTTTTTCCTTATCGCCGCAAGCCGACAAACTCACGACGGTCAGCAAGAGTGCAATGCCGACTGCCTTTCGTTGTGAAAAAGCAGTCGACATTTTCTCCATTGGATAAAGAGCCATGGTTAGCATGGAATCACGCAATCCTTGGCGCAGCCGATATCGATGCGGACGGGAAGCCGATCGAAGCCCGCATCGAGCGCGGCCGGATCTGATACAGCAAGAAGCCAATCCCTAGCAGAAACAGGCTCCAGCGTGCAGGTTTTTGTAGCGGCTGCGCCTGAAAATCCCGCAGGAAATAAAACAGGGAATCATCCGTAATATTCAGTGTGGAGGTCGTTGATGCCGCTTCCATCGGACTGTTGAGGGCAGGCGAATAGCCCACCGCAAGCAACTGGCCGCCCAGGGACGCAGTATCGCGAGCGGCATCCGTTTCGCCAAAGACCACAGAAGCAGCGGAGACCAGCCCGGCGGAAGGCGTTGCACGGCTGCCTGGCAACGCCGGCAGTGGATTGATCACGCTGGCTGGATAAGCATCGACGGCCTGCACATAAGTTCCCCTGTGCTGGTTTGTATCAATTTCAAAAAGCGGCGTGGCGGCGCTGGCAGCGTCGCAAGAAGTGGTAAATAAAACGGTCATCAACAACTTGGTTCTTTGCATGATGCTTCTCCAGATAAAATTCATCACATCGGGACCGATCTCCAGCGCTGCATGCGATCGTGGCTATGTCTCCTGCCATCCTTTTTTGCTATGGATCAATCAGTAAGCGTTATCTTTTTTCAAGACTTCTTTGACGGTGCGAACGATGATCCATAAATCCAGCGTCAAGGACCAATTGCGCAGGTATTCAAGGTCGTATGCAATGCGCGAACGCATTTTGTCCAAGGTATCGGTCTCGCCGCGATAGCCGTTCACCTGGGCCCAGCCGGTAATGCCGGGCTTCACCTTGTGCCGCAACATATAGCCGCTGATGAGTTTTCGATAAAGCTCGTTATGTGCGACTGCGTGGGGGCGTGGACCGACGATACTCATACGCCCCTGCAGCACGTTAAAAAATTGCGGCAATTCGTCGAGCGAGGTGCGCCGTAAAAATCCGCCAAAACGGGTAACGCGAACGTCGTTCTTTTTGGCCTGATCGACTTTGTCGCCATCTTCTGCGACCGTCATTGAACGAAATTTATAGACCACGATTTCTTCGCCATTCAGGCCATAACGGCGCTGAGCAAAGATGATTTTTCCGGGGGATGAAAGTTTGACGCCGCAGGCAATCACCAGCATGACGGGCAACAACATGAGCTGGATCATCAAGGCCAAAACAATGTCGCTGCCGCGCTTGACGACACCGCGCAGGCCGGTGAAGGGTGTTTCCCAGATGCCGATCACCGGCACACCGCCGACATGATCGAGGCGAGCTTGTATGAAACCATGGGTATAGATATCCGGCACCAGATAGACCGAGGCCGTGGTGTCGCGCAATTCTTCCATCAGCGCCAGAACTTTGTGTTGCTCCGTCATGGGCAGGCAGATAAAGATCGTTCTGATCTTGTGTTCCTGGACATACGCGCTGACATCGGCAATGGCGCCAAGGTGAGGGCTGGAAAAAGGCGCGTGCAGGTTCGCCAATTCATCCGGATTGGCAAAGAAGCCGCGGATGTCGAGACTCTGACTTGCCTTGCCCTGCGATGCCAGACGGCTAAGCATGCCGCCTTCAGGGTCGTTGGTGCCGACGATCACCGCAGAGCGCACTTCCGGATGCTTGCCGAAGTGGAAGGCCAGCATGTACGCAGTCAACCGGCTCAGCAGCAATGCAATCGGCGCGCTGACAAACCAGATGGCGATGACCTTGTCGGAAAACTCATAGCGCAAGCCGGTACCTTGTCCAATGAGCGCCAGAAGGGTGATGATGATCGCCCATCCCAGAAAAATATCAACGGCATACGCATGTTGTTTGCCGACGTGCAAAGTGCGATACAGGTCGATCTGTTCGTAGATATAGGAGGATACGAAGAAGGCGATGATCATCAACACCAGATAGCTGCCCGTGAATACTTCGTCCTGTATCAAGATGCTCATGTACAAGGAGCCAAGAATAATCAGCGGGTCGAGCAGGCGTTTGAAGAATGAAACCAGGGGGATGTCATTTTCGGTCATGATCGGTCACCTCAAAACGTATAGCGTGTGGTGAGCATCACGCCGTTGCTTACGTAGCCACCCGCAGCATTCTGGAGGGTCTGGGTGCTACGCGTGCCAGACAGCTGAATGCGCCATTGCCGGGTCGGGTTATAGACCAGGCTCAGTGCCATGTCCCGCAACGTGTCGTTGGGATAGGCGGCGCCCAGCTCGGATGATTGGTTGAAATTTCTTTCTATATATCTGTATTGCGCCACCAGCCGGATCTGTTCAGAATATTGCCAACTCGATCCAATGCTGGCGCCGTGATTCAGCGAATACACGACGGAGACGTCATCGATCGCACCGATTTCCCGCCAGCCGGCGACGGACACTGCAATTTTTCCCGTGGCCAGCCAATCGGCGGAGACGCGCGTATTGATGCCGCTGAAATTGCGCGAAGAAAATTCATCCTGTTTGCGGCTCACCCAGCCGCCCAGAAAATGCAGCGTGGTCTTGCCGGTTAACAGCCAATCGATCTTGGCCTTGAGTTCGTCCTGGCTATAGCCGTTCAAGACCGCGATGGCGCCGTTCAATTCCGGATTGGGATAGTCGGCTTTGATATGACGCAGCTGCAGGCCGATGGTACTGCCGCTGGGAGCCAGATAATCCAATCCCAGTTCCTCTTGATTCTGGGTGTTGTTGCCCGGCTGTTGCGATGCGAGGTCGTACCATAACTTGCTGTGCACCAGTCCGCCCCGCAGACGCCAGCTGGGCCCTAACAGCCAGCTGCCGTCTGCGTAAAACTTCTCGGTGGTGCGTAAATTACGTTCCAGTAAATGGAAGTCGATGAAAGGTGTCAGGCCTTGCGTATAGCTGGTGCCGACATTGCCCTGAAACTGTTGACCGGCATGCCAGTTCCAATTCAGCGCTGCATTTTTGTCGATATGATCGAGTTGGCTGAATCTGTCGTAATTGACTTTGGCGGCATTCAGATTGGCCGTGAGGTGTTGCTGACTGAAAGTCTTGTCTACCGTCAGGCCGAATAGTGCGCTGCGTGTGAAATCGGATAAATTGCTGCCGATCCCCATGGTTTGCGCAGACGCCGCACTTGGCAATCTCAGCAGATTACTGTCGTAGCTGATGCCGTAACCCACATACGGCGTGACGGCATCCGGTGTAGGAATGACGATGTCGGGCGGCGGAATATAGTCGGTCTGCACAGCATCCCCGGCAAAGGCCGGTGCTGCTGCGCAAGAGCACATCGGTATCAGGAGAACGCTTTTCCACGGTAAACCGCAAAACAGGACACGTCTTCCGACGAGGCTTTTTATTGGTCTGCTCATCAATGATCTTTCTGGCATAAAGAATGACGTACAAACGCGTAACTGCGCACCACAGACCGTTTTTACGACTGCTCAATACATGGCGAGCAGGCCGAAAAATAGTAAGGGTGTACGCCGATAAGCCGCTTTGTGTTTTTCTAAGCGCGACGAGAGACCATTGCTCTGAATCGTTGGAGTGATTCAGGCAGGTGGCAATTGCATTAAAAAAATCTGGTGTCGGCTGTGCACGTGCGTGCCGCCGCCTCGCAGTTATCGCTTTGCGTCAAGATGCACTAGCGGCAATCAGAACGCTTGTCACCGATAACCATAACCACGCGAGGAATTCTAAAGACTTGAATCGAAAAATAATGAACGGAATTGCACGGAGGTTTCGCAATGAACGCAATGGTTGGCATGGGCGTTTATCGCGACGGAACTATTCTTTAAGGCGGGGGCCAGGAGCTGCGAGGGAACGTTTGTTTGCATGGTCCTTCCTTTAACAAATTACTGAGCAAGCATGGCTGTGCCCATAAAGAAAATAAGTAGAGTCAGCTTGGTCATTTATTGACTGCCGTTCTAAAGCAATTCAAAGTCAACGGTCCTTTTGAAGTGCCTCGGGTGCGTTTTTCATGGCATGTTGCAGGACAACATTAAGACCGGGGAGGAACTGTGTAGGTTCAGATTAAAAACGAATTGTTACATCTTGCTTTTTAATAATTCACAAGATGCCAACTGTGATGTTGGGGTGCACCAAATTGGATTTCTGAAGAGCCCCAGATCTGGGAATTGGACGGGAATAACAAGCAAGGGAACTGTTCCGCTGAGACAGGTGAGCCGCTCGTGCGCATGGTGTGCAAGCTCATGGCCAGACTTTACCTACACGGGTGTGCAGTGGAGTCCATTTGATCGCTGGCGCGTAGGCGGGCTTTCTTGTCCGTGCGTTGCAAAGCAGCGTAACAACGCTACTAATTTGCTATAATTATGCGATGTTGCATCGTCGCACGCTTAAAGTGCATGGTGTAATCATGTTTTTGCAGTATTCCCTATTCAGCATGTAAGAGCGAGAAAGGCAAACCGGTTATGACACCGCGAACTACCACCAAGGTCTCTACGCGACGCTAGTCGGGTTCTTTTTCGTCTCTGAAAAAGCGCGGCTGGTCCGCGTTTTTTTTCGTCCTTATTTTTCGCATTCTATAAATCAAGCTTCGGCAAAATTTGCCGTGATGGAGTTCAAAATGGTTTCAGTTCGTCTCCCCGATGGTTCGCAGCGTCAATTCGATGCGCCCGTCACCGTGGCGCAGGTCGCCGCCAACATCGGCGCGGGTCTGGCCAAGGCGGCGCTGGCCGGCAAGGTCGACGGCAAGCTGGTCGATACTTCTTTCCTGATCGAAAAAGATTCCGATCTGGCGATCGTCACCGACAAGGATGCGGACGGTCTGGAAGTGATCCGCCACTCGACCGCCCACTTGCTGGCGTATGCCGTGAAAGAACTGTTCCCCGACGCGCAGGTGACGATCGGGCCGGTGATCGACAACGGCTTCTATTACGACTTCGCGTACAAGCGTCCATTCACGCCGGAAGACCTGGCCGCGATCGAAAAGAAAATGGCCGAGCTGGCCAAGAAGGACGAGCCCGTCACGCGCAAGGTGTTGCCGCGCGACGAAGCCGTGGCTTACTTCAAATCCATCGGCGAAGCCTACAAGGCCGAGATCATCGAATCCATCCCGCAAGACCAGGATGTGTCGCTCTATACCGAAGGCAGCTTCACCGACTTGTGCCGCGGTCCGCACGTGCCGTCGACCGGCAAGCTGAAGGTGTTCAAGCTGATGAAGCTGGCCGGCGCCTACTGGCGCGGCGACTCCAACAACGAGATGCTGCAGCGTGTCTACGGCACCGCCTGGGCCAAGAAGGAAGACCAGGAAAGCTACCTGCACATGCTGGAAGAGGCGGAAAAGCGCGATCACCGCAAGCTGGGCCGCGCGCTGGACTTTTTCCATTTCCAGGATGAAGCGCCGGGCCTGATTTTCTGGCATCCGAAGGGCTGGTCGATCTGGCAGCAGGTCGAGCAATACATGCGTCGCGTGTACCAGGACAGCGGCTATCAGGAAGTCAAGGCGCCGCAAATCCTGGACCGCTCGCTGTGGGAAAAAACCGGCCACTGGGAAAACTATCGTGAAAACATGTTCACGACCGAGTCGGAAAACCGCGCTTATGCGTTGAAGCCGATGAATTGCCCGGGCCATATCCAGATCTACAACTCCGGCCTGCACAGCTACCGCGATCTGCCGCTGCGTTACGGCGAGTTCGGCCAATGCCACCGCAACGAGCCGTCCGGCGCGCTGCACGGCATGATGCGCGTGCGCGGCTTTACCCAGGATGACGGCCATATTTTCTGTACCGAAGACCAGATCCAGGACGAAGTCGCCGCCTTCAACAAGGTGGTGCGTGAAGTCTATGACAACTTCGGCTTTACCGACGTCGCCGTGAAGCTGGCGCTGCGTCCGGAAAAGCGTATCGGCGAAGAAGCCGTCTGGGACAAGGCCGAAAACGCCTTGCGTGAAGCCATCCGCGCTTCCGGCACAGAATGGGAAGAACTGCCGGGCGAGGGCGCATTCTACGGTCCGAAGATCGAATACCATCTGAAGGATTCGATCGGTCGTTCCTGGCAATGCGGCACGATGCAGGTCGATTTCTCCATGCCGGCGCGCCTAGGTGCGGAATATGTCACGGAAGACAATGATCGCAAGGTCCCGGTCATGCTGCACCGGGCGATTGTCGGCTCGCTGGAGCGTTTCATCGCGATTTTGATCGAAAATCACGCCGGCGCCATGCCGCTGTGGCTTGCTCCTGAGCAAGTTGTGATCCTGAATATTTCCGATGCGCAAGCCGATTATGTCAAAAACGTTGCTCAAACGCTGAAAAAACAAGGGTTTAGAGTGGTGACCGATTTGCGTAACGAGAAGATTACCTATAAAATACGGCAGCATTCTTTACAGAAGCCGCCCTATATTCTGGTGGTCGGCGATAAAGAGCGCGATACAAACACAGTGGCCGTGCGTGCGCGGGGCAATGTCGATCTGGGTGTCATGCCTATCGACGTCTTGGTGGAGCGCCTCAGAACCGAGGTGGAAACCAAAGCCTAAAGGAGCAAAGCTCCTTCCAGCGCAAGAGCACGGCTTAATTTATTGGACGTTAAAAGGAAACTGCAATAGCTACTGACAAGTCGCATCGCATCAACGGTGAAATTACTGCACCGGAATTGCGTTTATCCGGGGTCAATAACGAGCCGCTTGGCATCGTCAATTTGGCTGAAGCTTTCCGTCTGGCGGAAGAGGCTAATGTGGATCTGGTGGAAATCGCACCGACCGCACAACCTCCTGTTGCGCGCCTGATGGATTATGGCAAATTCAAATATCAGGAGCAGAAGAAAGCTCATGAAGCCAAGCTGAAGCAGAAAGTCATTCAGGTCAAGGAAGTCAAATTCCGCCCTGGCACGGATGATGGCGATTACAACATCAAGGTGCGTAACCTGACCAAGTTCCTGGAAGAAGGTGACAAGACCAAGATCACGCTGCGTTTCCGCGGCCGTGAGATGGCTCACCAGGAAATCGGCATGCGCGTGTTGGAGCGCTTGAAGGTCGACCTGGAGCCGTTTGGCCAGGTCGAGCAGTTTCCAAAGATGGAAGGACGCCAGATGATCATGGTCCTGGCGCCTAAAAAGAAGAAGTAATTGTAAGCAAGCAGAATTAAAGAAGAAGCAGCCATGCTTCTTCGCGCATCACAGGATAAGTCTTTGCGATGCGTATTCCGGTCCAGCAAGCGATAGCTGTAGCGAAGCCGAGGATTTTGTCGGGAAGCAGTTGTTTTGTTTCTCGCAAAAGCAGCAATGAAAATTGCTGCCAATAAGTGAGAGCAGGCATCAAAGAGCAGCGTATTGCTGCCACCTGCAATCATCAAAAAATGGAGCTGTCCAATAAAGGACAGATAGTGTCATGCCAAAAATGAAGACGAAAAGCAGCGCCAAAAAGCGCTTTCGTGTACGTCCAGGTGGAACGATCAAATGTGGTCACGCTTTCAAGCGTCACATCTTGACCAAGAAAACCACAAAAGTTAAACGCCAGTTGCGCGGTATTACCAATGTCAATGCTGCAGACGTCGTATCAGTCATGCGCATGATGCCGAACGCTTAACCTCACTCATTACTAAGGAGCTACTATGCCTAGAGTTAAACGTGGGGTAACAGCACGTGCCCGTCATAAAAAAGTCCTGGCGCAAGCCAAGGGTTACCGTGGTCGCCGCAGCACCGTCTATCGTATCGCCAAGCAAGCAGTCATGCGCGCTGGTCAATACGCATACCGTGACCGCCGCAACAAGAAGCGTGTTTTCCGCGCATTGTGGATCGCCCGTATCAACGCTGCTGCTCGTGAGCATGGCGTGACATACAGCGTGTTCATGAACGGCCTGAAGCGTGCTTCGATCGAACTGGACCGTAAGGTTCTGGCCGATATGGCCGTGACTGACAAGCCAGCGTTCGCTGCGATTGTCAATCAGGTGAAGGCCAACATCGCTAAGTAATTGGCCGTGTTGATGCAGCCGTCGTCCGGTGCCGGACGGCGCTGCAAAAATCCTGCGGGGCAGAGGTGAAATACCTGTGCCCCGTAGTCGTTTCAGACGGCCGCTTTATCTTGCGTTCAATCTGTAATTTGCGGCAGCTTTGAAGCAGCTGTTTTCATTTCGATTTCACTTTCGATTTCATTTTTTCGACTTCGTCGTCAAAGCCGAACGGCTTTTGGATTACTCAGACTTCCATCTGAATGGAGCGAGACTTACCGCATGAATTCCCTAGAACAACTCGTTGCACAGGCCCAGGCCGATTTCGCCGGCGCACCTGACGCCGCCGCCCTGGAAAACGCCAAAGCCAAGTATCTCGGCAAGACCGGCCAGATCACCGAGCAGATGAAGGGCCTGGGCAAGCTGGCGCCGGAAGAGCGCAAAGTGCAGGGCGCCGTCATCAATGCCGCCAAGGAGCAGATCGAGAATGCGCTGACCGCGCGCCGTGATGCTCTCGCCAACGCGCAGATGCAAGAACGCCTGAACGCCGAAGCGATCGACGTTACCTTGCCGGGCCGCGGCCGCGGGGG
>NZ_AJHH01000326.1 GCF_000256565.1 Herbaspirillum lusitanum P6-12
GGCCCCCGCGCATCCGTCAAAGACGGAATGACGGTCGGCGTGACCGTCACACGAGCGGCAGGCTAACGAATTTCCCGGGCGTCCTGACCTTTGGGAAATTCAAACTTTTCGTCGGAGTGCTTTGTGGAAAATTTTTCCGCCTTGACCTGTGCCTGTGTCGTTTCGGGCGCTGAATCGGTATCGGTTTTCGTCGGAGGCGTCGTAGATAGTGCAGGTAGTCCATGTTCCACCCGCAATCGATTTTTGGCTTCGAATAACTGACTTCCCAATTCGATCAGGTCAAGCCCGGAATCCCGGGCTTTCGGAAACATTTCCTTCTCTTCCTCTTCCACGTGGTGCTCGATCTGTTCGCCGAGGACTTTGATTTTGGCGTCGAACATCGGATCGCCGGGCTTGAGTTCTCCAATTTGCTGGATGAGCGATTTGGCGCCGTCATGCTCCACGAGCGCTTCATTCATCAGATCGGCATCGTCTATTTTTTGACGCACGCGCGGGTAGAATATTTTTTCTTCGATTTCCATGTGGATCAGCAGAGCCCCACAAACTTTTTTTGCAATTTCCATTTTCTGGTCGTCGCCGGCATGTTCCTTGATATTTTCATATTTATCGAACAGTTCTTTGGCTTCCTGATGATCCGCTTTGAGTAACACGATGGCGTCTTGGCTAGTAGTGTTCACGATTTTCCTCCGAAAAGATGTATCGATAAAAATGCACGATTAGTGTCTCGTTTCCACCGGAGAGAAAACATCAGAAAATGACTCAAGCTACTGTAAGAAAAGTAAGAAAATCGTGGGAAAATTTGTCTCTTTGCATGAATGTCGGCCGTTCCTTTACCTGCCGTTACCATCGATCCCCTCCCACAGATCAGAAAAAGCACCGTGAATCGTTCCGATACCCAAACACATGCCCTCGCAGACCATCCGCGAGCAGCCCTCGATCACCTGGTCATCAACACTCACTACGATATTGACGCCGCGCAGACGCTGTTCGACGGCCTCGGTTTCACCGTCACCCCACGCGGCTATCACACCTTGGGCTCGGTCAATCATCTTGTCGTATTGGCCGGCGGTTATCTGGAACTGATCGGCCAGCCACGCGACAGCGACAAGGTTCGGCAGGAAATCCTCGATAGCCCGGTCGGCATCGACGGCCTGGTCTACGCCGTCGACGACATCGAGGCTTGCCACGACCGCTGGCTCGCCCTGGGTCTTGATGCACAGCCGGTCCAGCACTTTTCACGGCCGGTGCAAGTTGCGGACAAGTCGGTTGATGCGCGTTTTTCCACCGCTCGCCTGCGTCCTGGCCAATTTGCCGCCGGCCGGGTCTACGCATGCCGGCATCTGACGCCGGAACTGGTCTGGCGGCCGGAATGGATGGCCCATGCCAATGGCGTGCGGGGTATTTCCAGTCTGCTGGTGGTCGATAAGGATCCCGTACAGGCTGCGGAAAGCTACGCGCGCCTGGGCCTTTGGGGAGCGGACTTTGCGTTGGAGTTTGCGGGTGCCGGCAGTTTACCGGCGCGCTTCGGCGAGCTGGCCGCGTGTGCGCCGCAACGGGATGTGCGCTTTACTGCGATCCGATTCCGTGGCGGTGATCGCGGCTTCATTTCAGCCCGGGCGCGTGCGCTTGGTTTGCCGGTCCGGGAAGATGTGGATACGCTTGCATTGGCCTTGCCGGCGTTTCGTACCTTGCTGGAGTTTGCGGACTGACGACCGGTTGCGCCAACGATATCATCGCGTCTTCAGTGCTTCAGCCAGTTTGGCCCTGACGCCCGGATTCCGGGCTGTCGTCTTCATCAACCAACAGGAAGTTGGTTCCCCGCGCTGCCAGTGTCTGCGCGCCTCCCTCACACCCCACATTTCCCGCGCTCTCGTCCTTGAGACCGACGCCGGTCAGTTGGCGCCTGTGCGCTTCCGTCAGCAGGTAGTCGAGTTTGCCGGCCGCTTCGTCGTAACGCATGCCTTCGGGCCGGACGTTGGAGATGCAGTTGCGTTCGGCATCGGTCATGCCCACACGCGGCATCCAGCTCAGGTACAAGCCCATGCTGTCCGGCGAGCTGAGGCCCGGCCGTTCGCCGATCATGACCACCACCAGCCGGGTCCGCAACAGGCTGCCGATGTCGTCGCCGATGGCAACGCGGCCCTGACGCACGATGGTCAGTGGCGCCTGTGCCCAGCAGCGCGGCGCGATGCGTTGCTGCACGGCCTGCAGAAAAGGCACGGCATTTCTGGCGATGGCCAGTGACGACAGGCCGTCGGCGATCACGAAGGCAAGATCATGAATCCGCTCTTGCGGCGTGTCTCCATCGCCTTCCTGTTTCGTTTCCGGATAGTCCGCAGCAGCGTTCAGCGTCGCACGCGCTGCTGCGCTGAGGCGCCGGCCCAGATCGGGCCGCTGCAGATAAGTCAGGCGATCCGTGGCGGCACTGTCGAGCACCTGACATTCTTCGGCGCCGGGAATGCCGGCTTGCAGCAGCTGCGCACGCAGGGCTTCGGTGTCCAGCGCCAGGTGCACGGCGTCGCGCGCCTGCGCGTGCGCCAGTTGAAAGGCCAGTTGCGGCACGGTCGGCAAGCTGACGCCTGCGCGTCCCAAGGCAATGCGGGCGGCCGTGAATTGGCGCAGCGCTTGCCAGGGATTGTCGACGACGGGAGATTTATTGTCGGGCATCGCCGCTGCTCCCCGGTTTCACGACAGGCGCCGCAAGGCGTCGCGAAAAGTCGGCGGCAAGCCGTCGTTGAGGCGGAACTGCGGCTCCGTGCTGAAGATCTGCATCCGGTGCAGCCAGTCCTCGAACTCCGGCGCTGGCCGCGAACCCAGCACACGCCGGGCATACAGTGCATCGTGGAAGGACGTGGTCTGGTAGTTGAGCATGATGTCGTCGGAACCGGGAATGCCCATGACGAAACTGCAGCCGGCCGTCGCCAGCAACGTCAACAGGTTGTCCATGTCGTTCTGGTCGGCCTCGGCGTGATTGGTGTAGCAGACGTCGCAACCCATCGGCAGGCCGAGCAGCTTGGCGCAGAAATGGTCTTCCAGTCCGGCGCGGATGATCTGCTTGCCGTCGTAGAGGTACTCGGGGCCGATGAAGCCGACCACGGTATTGAGCAGCAGCGGCTTGAACTTGCGCGCCACCGCATAGGCGCGCGCTTCGCAGGTTTGCTGGTCCATGCCGTGATGGGCGCCTGCCGACAGCGCGCTGCCCTGCCCGGTTTCAAAATACATGACGTTGTCGCCGACCGTGCCGCGCCCCAGCGACAGCGCTGCATCGCGCGCTTCGGCCAGCAAGGCCAGGTCGATGCCGAAGCTGCGGTTGGCGGCTTCGGTGCCGGCGATCGATTGGAACACCAGGTCGACCGGCGCGCCGCGTTCGATGGCGGCAATCGTGTTGGTCACGTGGGTCAGTACGCAAGACTGCGTCGGGATCTCGTAGCGCGCAATGATGTCGGCCATCATCGTGACCAGATTGACCACCTGCGGCACGTTGTCGGTGGCCGGGTTGATGCCGAATACGGCGTCGCCGCTGCCGTACACCAAACCGTCCAGCAGGCTGGCTGCAATGCCGGTGGCGTCGTCGGTCGGATGGTTGGGCTGCAGGCGCGTCGACAGCCGTCCGGCCAGGCCGATGGTGTTGCGGAACGCGGTGACCACGCGGCACTTCTTCGCCACCAGGATCAGGTCCTGGTTGCGCATGATCTTGCTCACCGCCGCGGCCATTTCCGGCGTGATGCCCGGCGCCACCGCGCTGAGCGTCGCGCTGTCGACGTCGTCCCCGAGCAGCCAGTTGCGGAAATCGCCCACCGTCAGGTGGCTGATCGTCGCGAACGCAGCGGCATCGTGCTCGTCGATGATCAGGCGCGTCACCTCGTCGGTTTCATAAGGCGCGAGCGTTTCGTTGAGGAAAATGCGCAGCGGCAGTTCCGCCAGGGCCATCTGCGCCACTGCACGCTGTTCCGCGCTGGATGCGTGATGGCGCCGACGGTGTGGCTGAACTGATGGGACGGCACGTTTCCTTTTTCCTCAGATGATGATCCCGACCAGATCCGGTCAAACGATCAAACTAAACTGTCAACAGCGGCGTCGTCTTGCCGTACTTGATGCTGGTTTCCACGGGCAGCCAGTTGCCGGTGGACTCTTGCCGGCCTTGCAACAGGAAGCGCGGCTGGCCGGCGGTGATCTGCGTTGCCGCCAGTTTCGACAACTCGCCGATCTTGCCGTTCTTCATGCGGTTGACGATCAGGCCATAGCGCGTATCGGCGAAGTCCCTGAGCATATCGTAATCGCCATCGCTGTCGCCCGCCACGAAAATCGGGCCGTAGCCTTTGGCGGCCACCAGTTCGCTTTTGATCGCCACCGTCTTCCCCGGTCCCCAGGTCAGCGGCCAGTTCTTCAGGTAGGCATTTTTGTAGATGCTGCCGTCGCGTTCGAGACGCAGGCCGATGATGTTCTCGCGGGCCACGTTGTAGCCGTACTTCGGATTGGTCGCAAACACCGCCACCACGTCCTCGAGCGACGCGGTGCAGACATAGATGTCGATGCCGTGATCGCGGAACGTGTCCATCATGCCGCCGATCTCGGTGCAGAGGCGAATGCCGTGGAAATGGCCGACGCTGACCACGCCGGCCTTGCCGGGACGGTCGGCGGGGCTGGTTGCGTGATGGCGCCGACGGTGTGGCTGAACTGATGGGACGGCACGTTTCCTTTTTCCTCAGATGATGATCCCGACCAGATCCGGTCAAACGATCAAACTAAACTGTCAACAGCGGCGTCGTCTTGCCGTACTTGATGCTGGTTTCCACGGGCAGCCAGTTGCCGGTGGACTCTTGCCGGCCTTGCAACAGGAAGCGCGGCTGGCCGGCGGTGATCTGCGTTGCCGCCAGTTTCGACAACTCGCCGATCTTGCCGTTCTTCATGCGGTTGACGATCAGGCCATAGCGCGTATCGGCGAAGTCCCTGAGCATATCGTAATCGCCATCGCTGTCGCCCGCCACGAAAATCGGGCCGTAGCCTTTGGCGGCCACCAGTTCGCTTTTGATCGCCACCGTCTTCCCCGGTCCCCAGGTCAGCGGCCAGTTCTTCAGGTAGGCATTTTTGTAGATGCTGCCGTCGCGTTCGAGACGCAGGCCGATGATGTTCTCGCGGGCCACGTTGTAGCCGTACTTCGGATTGGTCGCAAACACCGCCACCACGTCCTCGAGCGACGCGGTGCAGACATAGATGTCGATGCCGTGATCGCGGAACGTGTCCATCATGCCGCCGATCTCGGTGCAGAGGCGAATGCCGTGGAAATGGCCGACGCTGACCACGCCGGCCTTGCCGGGACGGTCGGCGGGGCTGGTGTATTTGACCTTGGCGAGGGCGGCGCCCAGGGCTGCGTCGTTGGATGCTTCGGCCAGCGCCGACACTTCGGCCACGGTCATGTTGGCGAAGAAATAAATCACCCACGGATAGCCGACATTGACGCCGTGGGTGTCGTTGACGGCTTCATACAGGTAGTAAAGCTTGGCGCGGAAATCCAGGAATTCGCTGGTCGTGCTGATGTCTTCGAGCGACCTGGTACCGGCAAAACCCTTGTAGTTCGCGTGCAGGAAAGCATAGTCGGCATCCAGGTCGGCGCAGATCGAATCGAGGTCCACCACTTTGCCTGCGGCATTCTTGAAGTCCGCGGTGAACGGCCCCGGCGGCACGTTCTGGCGGATGATCGCGCTGAATTCGGCCGGCGTAAGCTTGAACGACAAGGTGTTGATCTGGTGCATCAACAGCGCTTCCTCGCAGTCGTTCATGATGCTGGTGTTGTCCCAGTCGAACACGGCGTAGGGGCGTTTGCTGCTCTGGTAGCCCGCGGCCAGCTTGCCATGCTCGGCAATCATCTGCGCCACCATCTCGTGATTGCGCGCGGCCCACTTGGCGCGGTCCAGCGCCACTTCGGCGCGTGCCGCGGCCTGGCCGGGCGTGGCGATAGTGGCCAGCGCCCCGCCGGCAGCGGCAGCCAGCAGGCCGCCCAGGAAGCCACGGCGCTTGAGGGTGGGTGCGGCGGTATCGGTCGTCGGTTTGTGATTGTTGTTCATGATGGCCCTGTCGAGTTATCGGTATATCGCTATAAAAGATTTATATCGTTCAGAATTCCGCAACGGCCGCCGCCCCTTCGGCGCGCTGGCGCGCCGTGGCCAGGAACCAGGCATAGCCCAGCGCCAGCAAGGCCACGAAGATGCCGAAGATCAGCGGGTTGTAATAGATCATGGTGGCCATGCAGACCAGCGCCCCAAACAGCGCGAACGCCGGGAAGAACGGATACAGCGGCGCCCGGAACGGCCGCACCAGGCCGGCTTCGCTGCGACGTAGTTTGAACAGGCTGAGCATGCTCAGGATGTACATCAGGATCGCGCCGAACACCGACATCGTGACGATGTTGGCGGTCAGCGTCTGGCCGCCGATGGTGATCAGTTCATCGCTGTAGATCGCCGCGATGCCGACCGCCAGGATGGCGCGGTGCGGGGTCTTGAAACGCGGATGCACCTTGGCGAAATACGCCGGCAGGTAGGCTTCCCGCGACAAGGCGAAGATCTGGCGCGAATAGCCCAGGATGATGCCGTGGAACGATGCCACCAGGCCGAACAGGCCCAGCCACACCAGCATGTGCAGCCAGTTGCTGTTGGCGCCGACGATCAGCTTCATCGCCTGCGGCAGCGGATCGTTGATGTTCGACAGCTTGCTCCAGTCCCCTGCTCCGCCGGCGAACAGCATCACGCCGATGGCCAGCACCACCAGCGTCAGGATGCCGGTGATATAGGCGATCGGAATGGAGCGTCGTGGATCCCTGGCTTCTTCCGCGGCCATGGCGACGCCTTCGATCGCCAGGAAAAACCAGATCGCGAACGGGATCGCCGCGAACATGCCCGGGATCGACGCCAGGCTGAAACTGTCGCTGCCGGACCAGCCGCCCTTGGTGAAATTGGCGAGCGAAAAGCCCGGCGACACCACGCCCATGAACACCAGCAGTTCGAAGATGGCCAACAGCGTCACGCAGAGTTCAAACGTCGCGGCGATCTGCACGCCGACGATATTGAGCGTCATGAACACGAGGTAGGCGCCCAGCGCCGCCAGCTTGGGGTCGACCGTCGGGAACTGCACGTTGAGATAGGCGCCGATGGCCAGCGCAATCGCCGGCGGTGCGAACACGAACTCGATCAGTGTCGCCGCGCCGGCCAGGTAACCGCCGGTCGGACCGAACGCGCGCTTGCTGTAAGCAAACGGGCCGCCCGCATGCGGGATCGAGGTGGTCAGTTCCGTAAAGCTGAAGATGAACGTGGTGTACATCGCCGCAATGAACAGCGCGGTGACGGTGAAGCCGAGCGTGCCGGCCGACGCCCAGCCGTAGCTCCAGCCGAAATATTCGCCTGAAATCACCAGCCCGACCGCAATGGCCCAGAGCTGCAGAGTGGACAGGACGGGCTTGAGCGTATGGCCTTGCCCGGAAGAGCTTGCATTCATGGGATTCTCCTGTTGGCGCGAACGATAGGCCGCTATGTGTCGGCTGCTGTAGTGTCGGGCATGGCGCTTGCTTGATATCGATCAATACGCTGCCCTAGCGACGCAATATAGCAACGGCAAATTCGGCGGCGTTATCGAAATTCGGCAAAACTGCGCGGCTTGCGGGCCGCTGGTCGATCAAGGAGTCCGTCCATGTCCTCGTGCTTACTGTCCCAGCCTGACACACCTGCCACGCCCATCCAGCGGGCATTGCGCACCACCGTTGCGCGCGACGTGGATGAGCATGCCCACAACCTGACGGACTGGGAACAGCGCTACGACCAAATCACGCATGGTCGTTTTTGTGGTGAATTGAATGAATGGCAGGCGCACGGCTTGCAGATATTTCGCGAGCGCAGCAGCCGCGCCGTGTTGCAGTCTTGCTGCGTATGGCCAGACGCTTTCTGGTTCGGCATCGAACCGCAGGCGCGCGGCATGCGCATCAACGGCCGCAACGTCGGCGCCGGCATGATCATGACGCAGCCCGGTCATCGCGAGTTTGAGCTGATGACGCCCGACGATCATGAGATCCTCGGCATCGTGATCCAGCGCAATACCCTGCTTGCCGCCGCCGATCGTCTTGGCTGCCGGATCGAATGGTCCAGACTGGCTGCAGCGGAACTGTTGCACGTCGGCCAGGACGCGCTGCTTGCCTGCGCGCAGCACATCCAGACCTTGCTCGATGCGCAGGCGCCGCAGGGCGCGCAGGCGATGCAGCAAGACCACGTCATCACCACGCTACTGGCCATGCTCGACGCCGGCGAGGTCGAGAACGACGCCTGCACCAGCCTGCTGCGCCGACGGCGCGCAGTAAATG
>NZ_AJHH01000327.1 GCF_000256565.1 Herbaspirillum lusitanum P6-12
GCATCGTCGGCGATGCGCGCGACTACGCCATGGACAACCAGGATGTGCCGATCACGATTTCGATGCTGTGCGAACAACTGCACGTGAGCCGCCGCACGCTGCAATATTGTTTTGAAGATGTGCTGGGCATCAGCCCGATGACTTACCTGCGTTCGTTGCGCCTGAACGGCGTACGACGCCAGCTGATGCAGGGTGCGGCGGCAGTATCGCCGCATGCCGTCCGGGTCGGCGACGTTGCGGCAGCCTGGGGATTCAGCAATTTCAGCCAGTTTTCCTGCGACTACAAGAAGCTGTTCGGCGAGTCGCCGTCCAGCGCCTTGCGCGCCGCAGCCTGAATAGACTCAGGCGCCGACCAGCTTCTTGAACGTCGCCAGCACGGCGTCACCCTTGAACGGCTTGACGATCCAGCCCTTGATGCCGGCCGCCTTGCCGCGCTCTTTCATGATCGGCGAATTCTCGGTGGTCAGCATGATGATGTTGACGGCGGCGTTGCCGAGCTCGCTGCGGATCTTTTCAGCCATGGTCAGGCCATCCATATTGGGCATGTTGACGTCGGACACCACCAGCCTGATCGACGGATCGCCCTTGAGTTTGACCAGACCGTCGCGGCCGTCCACGGCCAGGGCCACGTCGAGGCCGTTCTTCTTGAGGAAATCGCCTACTTCGGCGCGGACCGTGCTGGAGTCGTCGACTACGAGGATTTGTGCCATGGGTTCTTGAGGTTCTTTGCGTTGGATGAATGGTGTTAAAACAGTTCGAGCTCGCCGGTATCGCTGCCCAGCTCTTCCGCCGACACCGCAAAGTCGATGTCGGCATAGGCTGAAACGCTCAGCGTCACGTGGAAGCGCGGCGCGTCGTCCATGTCAACGGCGAAATGGCGCACGTGCTGGCAGTTGAGCGTCTGCAGGTACGCGGCGCAGTTGCTGTCGATGACGTTGGGCGTGGACATGCCGATGTGCGGGAAGAAATTGCCGAGGTCGCGGTTGAGGATGCCGCAGCACAGGTTGCCGCTTTCGGCGATGGCGTCCATGAAGGTCTGCTCGCTCATCTCGGCTTCGTCGATGTTGTTGATGCGTGCAAAATGGGCGCGCGTGGCGGCGTCGGGCGTGAAATAGAACATCGCCATCAAACGGAACAGGTAGGACGAGACCGTCAGCACCACCATTTTCTTCTCGGGAATCCCGACGTCGTCGGCCAGCACCGATATGTCCACTCGTGCGCCGGACGGCGCCATCCCGGATTTCAGCGATTGCGTGAGCAGCGTATCGAAGCCATCTTTGGCGGATTGGGTCAGCATGGTCGGTTTCTCGCTATCAGGCGGCCAGCGCTTCTTTGGTTTTCTTGTTGATCAGGTCGAGGCCGATGACGGCGCCAATGATCATCTTGCCGCCGGCCTGCAGATCCTGGAACGTGGTGGTCGTGATCAGGTCGTTCTGGTACAGATTGGCGCGATAGCTCTTGGACAGTTTCTCGGCGCGCTGCGCCAGGTCGCGCACCTCCGACGCCACCACCGCGAAGCCGCGGCCG
>NZ_AJHH01000328.1 GCF_000256565.1 Herbaspirillum lusitanum P6-12
CGCGACATCGATGCCGTCGATTTCCACGGCGATGTTTTCCGGCAGCAGGACATTGATCTGGAAGGGACGGAAATCGGCGCCTTCGGCGTGGTCGAGGAATTCAATCTCGATGCGGCCGTGTTCCTGCGTCACGAAATCCAGCACCGCATCCATGCCGACGCCGCGGCCGGAGACATCGGTCACTTCGCTGCGCGTCGAGAAGCCGGCGCGCATGATCAGACGCGCCAGTTCGGCGTCGCTCGGCACCGCGTCGGCGGCGATCAGTTGCTTGTCGACGGCGGTGCGGCGGATATGCGCCAGCGCCAGGCCGCGACCGTCGTCGGACAGCGCCATGTGCAGCATGTTGTCCATCACGCCCAGTTGCAGGCGGATCGTGCCGGCAGCCTGTTTTCCTTTGGCCTGGCGTTCTTCCGGCGTTTCCAGTCCGTGATCCATGGCGTTGCGGATCAGGTGCATGAATACATTCTTGAGCAGCGGCGAGGCATGCGTATGGATGACGTAGCCGTTGTCTTCGATCGCCACCGCCGGTGCGGCCTTGCCCAGTTCGCTCGCCAGCGCCGGCAGCGAATCGGTGACGCTGGCCAGGATGTCGGCCACCTGCTCGGTACCCGCGTTGAGCGCGACGATGATGACTTGGTTGACGATCAGCGCGAACTCGTCGTTCTTGCGATGCATCTCGCGGTTGTGTGTGATCAGCACGTTCATGTCGTCATGCCAGCGCTCGAAGGTGCGCATCAGGCCGAGCAGATTGGAGATGGTTTCCTGCGAGGCATCGCAGTTCTCGAGCACGCGCGCGACGCTTTGCGAATTCTGCGAACTGAGCTGCGCCACCACTTTTTCGGTGTCGCGCCGCGTCTGCGCCAGACGCACGTCGTTGTCGCGGCGTTGTGCTTCCAGTTCCTGCTGACGGGCGTCGATGTTCTGCTGGTACTCGTCCAGCGTCAGCTGGACGTTGCGCTTGAGCGCGTCGACCTGGTCGACATCGACCATGCGCCGCATGCGCATCTTCTGCCGTTTCAGCATCAGGGCCAGCGGCACGCCGGACAACAGTGCGCCCAGCAAGACGAAAAGAATCTGGTTCAACATCATGAAACGTTCCTTGCGATAAATCAGTTGCGACAATAGCCCTTCCCTGTCCGCTCAAGCCACCTGCGGATCGCCGTCCGCAGCCACGATGCCGGCCGGTGCAGTCTGGTCGAGGTCAGGCAGCGGATAGGCGACATCGATGCCGTCGATTTCCACGGCGATGTTTTCCGGCAGCAGGACATTGATCTGGAAGGGACGGAAATCGGCGCCTTCGGCGTGGTCGAGGAATTCAATCTCGATGCGGCCGTGTTCCTGCGTCACGAAATCCAGCACCGCATCCATGCCGACGCCGCGGCCGGAGACATCGGTCACTTCGCTGCGCGTCGAGAAGCCGGCGCGCATGATCAGACGCGCCAGTTCGGCGTCGCTCGGCACCGCGTCGGCGGCGATCAGTTGCTTGTCGACGGCGGTGCGGCGGATATGCGCCAGCGCCAGGCCGCGACCGTCGTCGGACAGCGCCATGTGCAGCATGTTGTCCATCACGCCCAGTTGCAGGCGGATCGTGCCGGCAGCCTGTTTTCCTTTGGCCTGGCGTTCTTCCGGCGTTTCCAGTCCGTGATCCATGGCGTTGCGGATCAGGTGCATGAATACATTCTTGAGCAGCGGCGAGGCATGCGTATGGATGACGTAGCCGTTGTCTTCGATCGCCACCGCCGGTGCGGCCTTGCCGAGCCTTGCCAGCGCCGGCAGCGAGTCGGTGACGCTGGCGAGGACGTCGGCCACCGGCTCTGTGCCGAGCAGGCGCAGCGTCTTGCGCACGGCATTGCGGACGGCGACCAGTTCATGCAGGTTGGCGGTGTTGACGGTTTCCAGGCGATGCAAGCTTTCCTGGATATGTTTGCGATCGATGGTCAGGATGTGGCGCTCCACGGCTGCCGCCTGTTCCGGCGCGGCCTTGCGGCCCAGCGTGACTTCGTTGATGCGGGCGTAACGATCGACGGCGACGCGCACGCGGGCCAGATCCTGCAGCAGGCGTTCCTGCTCCCAGACCGCGCCGGTTTCCGGATGGCGCAGGTCGTCGTAGTGCTGCTCGACGTCGTGCACCACGTTGCTCAGGTGCAGCAGGCCGTAGGTGCGACCGTTGCCCTTGATGGTGTGCATGTTGCGGAACAGCTTGGCGATGGCGAAGGCGGTGGCTTCCGGATTCTGATGGACGATCTGCTCGTTCTCGTCGAGGAAGCGGCGCGAGGTGGCGATGAAGTCTTCGAACTTCGGCGCGGCGACGGCGAGGATTTCGCCGATCATTTCCAGCTCGTGTTTCTGTTCGTTGGCTTCCGCTGCCAACTTGCGCAGCTCGGTGACGTCGCGCACGCACAGCATCAGGCGGATCACGGTGTCGGCGTCGTCGGTGATCGGCGACCAGCTCAGGTCGAGGATCTTGACGCGGCCGTCAGCCATCTTCTTCTCGACTTCACCGACCATCAGGTGTTCGTTGAATTCGAAGTTCATGATGTCTTCGCCGATGCAGGCGCCGCCGATGGCCTCGATCTGCGACAAGGTGTCGGCACCCAGCGACGTGCCGGCGAACACCAGCTCCATCAGGTCGCGGCCGGCGATGTCGGTGGTCTCGAACACGGTTTCGAGGAAGGCGGAATATTCCGGATGGACGGTGTTGCCGTCGACCACGGTCAGGATGCCTTGCGGGATGTTCTGCAGCATGGCTTGCATGTCGGCAGTCTTTTGCTTGACCAGCGCCGAGGCTTCCTCGATCTTTTCGACCATGCCGTTGAAGGCGACGATGGAATGGCCCACTTCATCCATGCGATCGACCGGCAGGCGGCGCGTGAAATCCTGGCTGGCGGCGATCTCGGTCATCATGGTTTGCATGCGGCTGATCGGGCCGGTGATCTGGCGATACAGCAGGAAGCCGATCAGCGCCAGCGCAATCACGGCCACGGCGGTGACGCCCGAGATCGTGGTGGTGGTCGACGCCAGGTTCTGGTTCAGTGCGGCGATCGCGCTGTCCTTGCTGCGATTCTTCTCGATGCGCAGCGTGTCGACCACGCCTTCGAGTTCAGCCTGGTATTGCACCACGTTGCCGAAGAAGGACGCCTGCGCCAGCGCATCCTTGCCGGCCAGCTTGAACTTGGCGGTGCTGTCGATGGCGCCGAAATAATTATCCAGGCTTTCCCTGGCCTGTTCGATCAGGCCCTTCTGCGCCTGGCTTGCGGCCTGTCCTGCCTGGAACTCCAACGCTTTTTCGAGCGTGGCCTTCTTGGCGGCGAGCTTTTCATTTTCCTGCACGACCAGTTGCGCGTCGGTCTCGGCCACCATCACCATGGCCGCCAGCTGCACATCCTTCAGTTGGCCCACCAGGTCGGACGAGGCCAGCACGCTCGGCACCACGCCTTCGGTCACCGACTTCACCTCGACCGCACTGCTGCGCGACTGAAACACGGCGTAACCGCCGATGGCTGAAATGGCGATGAACGTGAGGATGACGAGCAAGGTAATGCGCAGACGGATAGTCATTTGTCTTTTCCCTGGAGACTGGCAAGCGGCACGCCCTCTGGGGTGGAACGCGCGGCTTTTTTGTGATGGCCGCATTGTTGCATTCGAGTATTACTACTCCATGACAACAGGGGTCAAACAGGGAAATAGAGCAGGTATTGCCGTACATCAATAAACTTGATGGAGAGCACTTACAAGAATGCAGCAAGGAATTCACCCGGAGGTAAGCGCCACCGCCGCTATCGCTGCGGCAAAACATGAAATCCCAAAGCCGGATACCATATTCACCTGGCAACCCGCCCACCTACGACAAGCCGCGGCATGCATCGCGGCAACGAGGCACCAGGAGACAACATGCAGACGCTGGAACAAGCCCCCGCCCTTGCGCCTTTCGCGCGCACCGCCCGCCATCCCGGCGCGCCCGATCCGGTGCGCATCGTCAGCCTGGCCGGTCCGGCAATGGCCGTGACGATCACGCTCGAAGCCGGGCGCAACCTGCGCGACGCGATCAGCATTCCCCTGTCCCGCGCTGGCCTGGAGGGCGGCACCGTGCGCTTCGGCCAATTGGCCATCGCCGAGCTGCACTTCCTCATGCCCGCCCTGGCGGTGGATGACCAGCACGCCGCCTTCTACAGCGCGCCGCACGCCATGGAAGAAGGCACGCTCATCGACTATGCCTGCGCCACCTATGGCCGCAAGGATGGCGAGCCCTTCGTGCATTGCCATGCGGTCTGGCGCGACCGCCAGGGGCAGCGCCAGGGCGGACATCTGATGATGGAAAAGACCCTGGTCGGCGCGGACACCCCGGCGCAGGCCTGGGGCCTGCACGACGCCACCATGGCCACCCGCTATGATCCGGAAACCAATTTCACGCTGTTCTACCCTACCCGGCTCGCCGAGCAGACCGTCACCAGCACAGGCAAACGCGTGGTGCTGGCCCGCATTCGTCCTGACCAGGATCTGACCATGGCAGTCGAAGCCGCCTGCGCCGAACATGGGATGGCCAACGCCATCGTGCGCGGGAGCGTGGGCAGCATCATCGGCGCGGAATTCGACGACGGCCGCGTGATCGAGGACCGCGCCACCGAAATCCTGGTGCGTTCCGGCCACGTCAGCCGGGGACATGAAGGCGTACGGGCGCAACTCGACATCGCGCTGATCGATCCCCGCGGGCACGTCTGCGAAGGCGTGCTGGCGCGCGGACGCAATCCGGTGCTGATCTGCTTTGAACTGGTGTTGGAAGAGCTTGAGTAAGGCGGGGATACAGTGAAAAGAAGCGCGCCAGGCCTTCTTGCGCCTGGAAACGATCTTGACGCTGCTCGGCGTCATATCCAGCGGACGCGCATTGTCGACGAACTGTTCGACGTAACACGCGAATTTACGCTTGTCCAGCTTGAGCACACAAGGCACGTATTCAATATTCGGTGTCGATGCAGTTTTTTTCATACTCCCTCCTGCCGAAACAATCACCCGAAAATCGGCGACCCGGCAAAAAACTGCCGCCAGACTCATGCAGGGAAACAGGTGCGCCTGGCAGCAGGCCCGGGGGGGGGCGGCCTAAAAGCCTAAAGCGCGCCAGGCCTTCTTGCGCCTGGAAACGATCTTGACGCTGCTCGGCGTCATATCCAGCGGACGCGCATTGTCGACGAACTGTTCGACGTAACACGCGAATTTACGCTTGTCCAGCTTGAGCACACAAGGCACGTATTCAATATTCGGTGTCGATGCAGTTTTTTTCATACTCCCTCCTGCCGAAACAATCACCCGAAAATCGGCGACCCGGCAAAAAACTGCCGCCAGACTCATGCAGGGAAACAGGTGCGCCTGGCAGCAGGCCCGGGGGGGGGCGATTCGGGGATTCGGTCAATGATGCCAGGATGCTTATGTCTTGATACTCATGTCTTGATGTTAGTTCGCAATGTCATTTACTTCTTTGCGTCCAACTTGGCCTTCAACGCGTTCGCCATGTCCAGGTGATGCTGCAGGTTAGGCAGCGTCTTGGCGGCAAAATCCTTGACGTCAGGATCCTTGGCTTCGGCAGCGTGCTTGCTGAACAGCTTGACCGTGTCCTTGTGCGCCGAAACGCCGATCATGCTGATGTATTGTTTATCGAAGGTCGCACCGTCCAGCTTCTCCAGTATGGCGATCTTGGCGCGCTGGGCGACGCTCGGTTCGGTCGGCGGTTCGACGTTCTTGGTGGCGGCCAGTTTCTTGAGGTCGTCGCCCACGGTAGTGTGCTCGTCGACCATCAGCGTGGCAAAGCTCTTCACATCAGGATTGGTGGTCTTTTCCAGCGCGATCTTGCTGGCCTTGATCTCGGCATTGCCGGCTTCGGCAGCGCTGTTGATGAAGCTCTTGTCGGCGCGCGGCAACTCATCGGCGCGCGCATGGCCGATCATCAACGCCAGGCCGGCGACGCTCACCGCAGTCACGCCCAGGACCCTGATCAGGGTGCCGGAACGGCGAGGTGCGAGTTTAGCTGACTGCATGCGAAACTGCGGACGGAAAGTCGATGACATGGTGTTCTCCTTCTTGGTTTATCGGTGACGATTTCGCTGCGGACAGTGCCGCAACAACATGAGGTCAATGTAGTGCAGCGCCACGCCTCGCAAAATCGGACAGCGCCGCTGGTGCCTGTAGGAATTCAGGAGCTTTACGGATTCCTACATGGATTTACCGGCGTGACCGATACAGGCGTCGTGTGGGCAAGCCTATGCTGGACAACTATTCCACCCTGTCCACCCTGCCGAGGAAGCCATGTCCACCACCGTCGCCCAAATGCTCGTTGAAACCCTCCACACCATCGGCGTGCGCCAGATATTCGGGGTTGTCGGCGATGCGCTCAATCCCTTCACGGAAGCCGTGCGCAAGGACAAACGCATCGAGTGGATCGGCGTGCGTCATGAAGAAGGCGCCGCGCTGGCCGCCGCCGGACAAGCCAAACTCACCGGCAAGCTCGCGGTCTGTTGCGGCACCACAGGCCCCGGCGCCAACCACCTGGTCGCGGGCCTGTATGAAGCGCGCAAGGACCACGCACCGGTGCTGGCGATTTCCGGCGGCGTGCCGGCGGCATCGACTACTTGCAGGAAAACAACCCGGACCTGCTGTTTCGCGACGTCGCCGCCTACACCCAGACCATCATTGATCCGGCGCAGGCGGTGCAAGTGGCGCACCAAGCCATCGCGCAGGCTTACCACCAGCGCGGCGTCGCGCACATCAGCATCCCGGCCGACGTGATCGGCGTCAAGCTGCCGGGGACCCCGTCCGTCGCCAGCCTGAATACCTTGCGGCCGCAGCCTGAAGTGACGCCGCCCGAAAGCGAAATCGCCCACGCCGCGCAACTGATCAACGCCGCCAAATCGGTTGCCATCTTCGTCGGCAATGGCGCGCGCTCCTCCATAGCCGATATCGCCGTGCTGGCCGAAAAACTGCAAGCGCCGATCCTGCACACCTTCCGCGCCAAGGACATGCTGCCCTACGATCATCCGCATTGGATCGGCGGTGTCGGCCTGATCGGCGGCGCACCCGGCATGGATGCCATGCGCGATGCCGGGCTGCTGCTGATGCTCGGCACCGACTATCCCTATTCCGAATTCCTGCCCACCCGCACCCAGACCGTGCAGATCGACGAACGCGGCTTCGTGCTGGGACGCCGCATGCCCGTCGACCTCGGCATCACCGGCTCGGTCGGTCCGGCGGTGACGCAGTTGCTGCCACAGGTGCAGGGCAAGACCGACAACGCCTTCCTCCGCAAGGTCGGCGAGCATCGCAAGCAATGGAACGAGACGCTCGACAAGCACGCCGTGCTGCCGGCCGATGCCGGCAAGGGACCGGTCAAGCCACAATACCTGGCGCGCCGCCTGAGCGACCGCGCCGCTGAAGATGCGGTCTTCGTGGTCGATACCGGCGTGGTGACGCTGTGGTGCGGCAACTGGATCCGCCAGAGCGGCCGTCAGCGCATCCTGGCTTCATTCAACAACGCCGCCGTCGGCACTTCATTGGGCCAGGGCAACGGCATCCAGGCGCTCGATCGCGACCGTCAGGTGATCGTGGCGGTGGGCGACGGCGGCTTCACGATGTTGCTGGGCGAATTCATGACTGCTGTCGAACACAAACTGCCGGTCAAGGTGGTAGTGTTCAACAATCGTGAATGGGGACTGGTGCATCTGGAAATGGAAGAAGCCGGCCTGCCCGCCTTCCAGGGGTCGGAGTTTCCCAATCTCGATTTCGCGCTGTTCGCCGGCGCTTGCGGAGCCCAGGGTTTCACCGCGAAGACGCCGGCGCAGCTGGAAGAAGTACTGGAGCCTTTCCTCGCCGCACCTGGACCGGCTATCCTGAACGTGTTCATCGATCCTTCAGAGCTGCCGATCATGCCGCACATCAAGCTCGACCAGATCTGGCATTTCGGTATGGCCAAGGTCAAGGAAGCGATGATTTCGATGGGCGGCGCCGGCTAGCTAAGCCGATGCCCGCCAGGAAAACCCGGACGAGGAATACATGAAACTCAAAGGATCCTGCCACTGCGGCGCCGTCAGCTTCACGCTCAACAGCAATACGCCCTATCCTTATCAACGCTGCTATTGCTCGATCTGCCGCAAGACCCAAGGCGGCGGTGGCTATGCCGTCAACCTCGGCGGCGACTTCCACAGCCTCAAGATCAAGGGCGCCGACGACGTCAGCGTCTATCACGCCCGCCTCAAACGCAAAGGCGAAAAGCGCATCCACACCAGCACCGGCCAGCGCCATTTTTGCCGCCGTTGCGGCAGCGCGCTGTGGTTGTACGATCCGACCTGGCCCGATCTGGTGCATCCGTTTGCGTCGGCCATCGACACGCCTCTGCCGACGCCGCCTGACTACACGCATCTGCTGCTGGATTACAAGGCGCCATGGGTAGAGGTCGAGGTCAAGGCCGGCCGCAAAGACAAGCAATTTGCACAATTCCCCAAGGAGTCGTTGCTCGAATGGCATCAGCGTCACGGCTTTGCCGAGGCGGATGATTAGATTTATGTCGTGCCCGGATCTTCATTGCGCTGCTTGTGCAGCACGTCGTGGAAGCGCCCTGCCGTCTGCGGCTTGATGAAAAGCGCCACGATTTCCGGATGCAATGCATGGAGGTGCGTCTCCATTTCAATGACCAGCGCTTCGATCTGCGGTGTAGTGAGCTTGTCTTCGAATTCCACGCTGAGCGCCGCCAGGATCTGATGCGGCGCCAAGTGCACGGTCAACACGCCGTTGGCGCCGGCCACGCCGTCCAGCGAAGTGGCTTCCGCCAAGATGGAGTCCAGCACCTCCTGCTGCGCACGCTCGCCGATCAGCAAGCCCTTGGTTTCCTGTCCCAGCACGGCGGCAGTCGCCGCCAGGATCACGCCGATCACGATCGACGCGACGCCATCCCAGATCGGCTCGTTGAAATGCTGCGACAGCCAGATGCCGGCGAACGCGGCTGCAATTCCCAGCAGTGCGGCGGTGTCTTCCAGCAGGACAATGAAGGTCGGCGGATCCTTGCTCCGCAGGACCTCGTCGGGCAGTTCGGCAAGGCGTTTGCGGCCCTTGAACTTGTGCAGCGTCAATAGCCACGAGCATCCCTCGAAGATGGCCGCCGACAGCAACACAAGGTAATTGGCGACGACATTTTCCATCGGCTCCGGATCAAGGATGTGCCGGATACCTTCGTAGATCGACAGGCCTGCGCCAAAGGTGACGATCAGCACCGCCACCACGAAACTCCAGAAATAGACTTCGCGGCCGTAGCCGAGCGGATGGTCGTGGTCGGGCCGCCGGTTGGCGCGCTGCAAACCATACAGCAGCAGGAGCTCGTTGCCCATGTCGACCAGGGAATGGATGCTCTCGCTGAGCATGGCCGAACTACCGGTCCATGCCGCCGCCCACAGCTTCGTGAGCGCGACGAGGAAATTGCCGGCGAGCGCGGCATAAATCACCAGCCGCGACGATTCTGCGGGCTGCTGCAAGCGGCTCAATAATTGACCAGAAGCGTGTCGGGAAGCGTGTCGCGAGATGTTGACCATCAATCGTCCCTGGCGTCCCTGGCGCCCTGCGGCGCCCGTCGGCGATTGCGCAGGTATACCACCTGCCCCACCAGCGCCGCGCACAAGGTCGCCGCGTTGGACGCAACAAATACCCAGTTATCGACGCTGGCGCTATAGATCACGAAGCCGGTCGAGGTTGCCAGCTGGCCGATGAACATCCAGTGCGAGACGCCCTTGGTGCTGCCGCTGCGCCACTGCGTAAAGACTTGTGCGGACACCGTGAGCAGCAGGAGCAACGCGCTGATCCATCCGACTACATCCATCATCGCGGCCTTCTTTCTTCGAATGTGTGCTGTTGTTGCATTCCGCTTTTACATCGCGCTTTGTATAGTCCTACAAGGCAATCAGGCGCTGTCCGATGCCGGGTCGGCGCGCTTGCGATTAGGCTTGGTCATCGCATCCCATTCTGCAAGGAGCATCCGATGAACGCCCATTCCAATGCCTCCCAAGCCCGTGAACAATATGCCGATGAATTGATGCGCCGCTATCTCGAGCTGCGCCGCTGGGCCGTGGAAAACTGGCCCAACCCCGAGCAACCGCTGCAGGCGGCGGATTTCATCGCGACGGATCGGGAGTTGCAATTGCTGCTTGGCGCGCGCGCGCGCCTGAACGTCGACAAATACGCTCAGCAGCGCCCCGCCAATGCACAATACGAAGACGTCACCCCGATGCCCTGGCCTTGACCCCGGATCAGATCCGGCCTGTATAAGAGCGATTGCCCTGCAGGTCGACATACCGCGGCGGCGTCAGCGGGTCGAAGTCCTCCCAGTCGCCGTGTTCGATATGTCCTTCGCTGCGTTCGATGTCGGCGGCCTTGAGTGAGTGCAGCAAGGCAATGGCTTCGTTTTCCTGGGGTATGCCTTCCACCGCGACAGCCACGCGCATGCCTGCCTTGCGCACTTCCACTTCCTGCGTATGGCGGCCGCCTTCATCGGTATCGTCGGTGGCGTTGAGCGTGCCTACCAGCGAACCCAGATGCGCACCAACCAGGCCGCCAAGTGCCGGACCGGCCGGCCCCGTGACAGGTGCCGTAGTCGAACCTACCGTAGCGCCGACTATGGCGCCGGTCGCTGCACCTGCTGCCACGCCGGTCGGGGTGTCCTTGGCCCCCGGCGATTCATTACGGTCGCCTCCGACCGGATAAGTGTCATGCTGACCTGCAGGATTGAGATAAAAGGTGGTGATGGCATCCCGTGGATAACCGGCCTGGACCAGCTCATCCACCGCGTACTCGGTCTCATCCACTAATTGAAATCTGCCTAAAATGATCGAGGACATGTGAATCTCCTTGCAAACATAAGCCGCCAAGCACTCTTGTCGTCTTCTACCGATACTAGTCGGCCCCGGAGCGCCCCACGATAGGCGAGCTCCGCATTTGTCTGTAGGAATTGCTGCGGTTTTACCCGGAAAGCACCAGCACATCCACCGGAAGTGTCCTCAGCACATCCGCTACAACAATCCGCTGCTCACGCACCGCTCCTTCGGCGCCGGACAAGACGCTTTGCCATTCGCCGGCCGGACTCCCTTGCGGCAACTGCACCGCCGTGTCGCCCCAGCGCTCCGGCGGGACCAGCGGCGTCGCCGCATGCAGCGTTTGCGCCGTATGGCCGCTGACGATCAAGCGCGCCGCGTGGCGGCTGACCAGGATGATGATCGTCAACCCGCCGCTGCGGCGTGCAAACGCAATCAGCTTGTCCGCCAGTTCGCCGGTGACCGCCAACGGTACATATTCGCCGGTGGTGAACAATTCCTCCCTGCCGCTGCGGAAATGCAGCAGCGTACGGATCACCTGCTGTTTGCAAGCGCCGCTGCGCCAATCCTCCAGCGTCAGCGGCGCCATCCGGCCGGTTTGCATCAGGCGTTGCCGCAAGGCGTAATCAACCGGTCGCCGGTTGTCGGGATCGACCAGACTGAAATCCCACAGATCGCATCCCTGATACAGATCCGGCACACCCGGCACGGTCAGTCGCAATACCGTCTGGCCGAGGCTGTTGAGCACGCCGGCGGCGGCGACTTCCTGGACGAAATGCCGTAATGCCGGCAGGAAAGCATTGTCGGCATCGGCCCGCAGGATGCGCCGCAGGAAGCCGTCGCACTGTCCTTCATAGTCCGGATCGGGTGCATTCCAATCGGAGCGGCGTTTGGCCTCGCGCAAGGCTTTTTCCTGCCAGGCAGAGACGCGTTCCAGCAAATTCGCTTCCCCGGATTGCTCCAGCGGCCACGCGCCGATCAGCGTCTGGTACAGCATCAGTTCGTCGACCGCATCGATCGGCATCTGCACGCGCGCGGTCTGGTTGAGCGCACGCCAGCGCTGCAAGGTGCTTTGCCAGTGCGCCGGGATTTCGCTGAGCACCGCCAGCCGCATGCGCGCATCTTCACCGCGCTTGTGGTCGTGCGTTGCCGTCGCCAGCATCGCCAGCGGGAAATCCTGCTGGCGGCGCATCACGTGCCGGTGGAAATTCTCGACGCTGATCCCCAACTGATCCGGCTCCGAACCGACTTCATTGCGCGACAGCAAGCGACCGTACCGATAGAACGCGGTGTCTTCGGTCGACTTGGCCGTCAATGGCGGCGTCAGTTGCTGGAAGCGCGTCAGCGCGCGCCAATGCAACTGGGCATGGCGTTCGTCTTGCATTCCGGGTTGCGGCGGATCGGCGAGAAGAGCGACGATCGCTTCCAGCGCGGCCTGGTCCGATTTCGCCAGCAGCTCGCGCACGCGTGCGGCGGTGGCGCGGATCACGAAGGCATCGCGGGCGTTGCAGCCTGCGCGAATACCGTAGGTGCGGTACACCGGGAAATACACCAGCAATTCCCGCAGGCAGCGCCGGATCGCCATCAGCGACAGGTCGCGCGTGCTCACTGCGGAGCGCGCCAGTGCATGCAGCGCTGAGGTCAGCGCATTGAATTCGCTGGCGAAATTACGCTCCAGCAACCACCGCCGTGTGCTGTGCACCAGATAGTCGAATCCGTCGGGATCGGTCCGATATTCCTTCCAGACCGCGTCCAGCAGAGCGACGCCATCGTCGTCATGCAACACCGCTGCAGCCTGGTCCATGAAGTCGTACCCGGTGGTGCCGTCGATACCCCAGTCTGTCGGCAGGTTTTCTTCCGCGCCGAGGATCTTCTCGGCGACGATGTAGACCGGCGCGCCCTGCGTCAGCGCTTCCAGCCGCTGACGCAAACGTTGCACATAAGCCGCAGGCTCCGCCAGGCCATCGATGTGGTCGAGCCGCACGCCGTCGATAATGCCTTCGCCGACCAGGCGGAACAGCAAGGCATGCATGGCTTCGAACACGTCGTCCTGCTCCACTCGCATGCCGATGAGATCGCCGATTTCAAAGAAACGACGCCAGTTGATCTCGTCGCCGGCGTTGCGCCAGTCGCACAGGCGATAGTGCTGACGCTCCAGCAATTCGTGCAAGGCGCTCGCGCCCTCCGGCGTCAGGGCCGAGAATTTTTCCAGACCGGCAACAATCGCGGCGTGCACGGCCGGATCTGCGGCGACCTGCTCCAGCACGCGCCAGGCGTGTACGGCGCAGCTCCGGCGTTCTTCCTGTACCGCGGCTTCCAGCACGCGCCGGAACGCCCCGACAGCCTCCTGCAATCGCGACGATCCGGAATCAGCCGCGCCGAGCAGGTCGACATAATCTTCCGGCGCCAGCGGCAGGCGGTTGCCAGGACAGATCACGTACAAACGGCCGGCGTCCAATTCCAACTTGATTTCGCCGGCGCGCAGCAACTCGCCGTAAGGCTTGCCAAGCACCGGCAGCAGCACCTTGCCGTGCAGCGCCGGATCGGCGCCCTGCCATTCGATGTCGAACCAGCTTGCATATCGGCTGTGCTGTCCCCACAACAGTACATCGCGCCACCACGGATTCTGTTCGCCCAGCGCCATGTGATTCGGGACGATGTCCACGATCAGTCCCATGCGCCGTTCGTGCAAGGCCTGCACCAGCCGGCGCAGGCCGTCTTCGCCGCCCAGTTCCGGATTGATGCGGGTCGGGTCGACAACGTCGTAGCCGTGCGTCGATCCGCTGCGCGCGGTAAAGACCGGCGACGCATACAGATGGCTGATGCCCAGCCCGGCGAAATAATCGATCTGCGCCAGCGCGTCGTCAAAGGTGAAATCGCGATGGAATTGCAAGCGCAGCGTGGCGCGTGGAATCAGTGTCCGGGCGGATGCGGGGGCGTTCAAGGTTTCCTGCCTGTCTTGTCTGTGTTTTTTGCGTGGACGGTACGTTGCAACAGCCGCATGCGCCGGCGGCAATCGACGTGGTCCAGCAGCGTCTCCGCGGTGGCCGGCAAGCGGCGTTGCCAGTTGGGATGAGTGTCGACGGTGCCGGGCAGGTTAGGCTGCTCTTCCAGTCCGAGCAAATCCTCAATCGGCAGCAGGGCCAGCGGCGCAGGCGTTTGCGCGATGAAAGCGGCGGCGCCGTCGATCACGTCCTGCGGCGCGTCGGCGGCGGGCTGATCGCCGACTACGCATTCGGCGTCGAGCAAGGCCTGCCACAACAGACTGCGGTCCTCGTCACGATCAGCACGGGTCTGCGCATCGGTAGCGCCCGGCATCAACAGGTCGAGCCTGGTCCGCCAGCCTATGTCGCTGCCCTGCCACCAGCCGGATACGGTCGGCAGGTCATGCGTCGAGGTGGTCGCGATGGCGTGCGCCGGCCATTGCGCCGGCGGCAGGAAGTTCGCGCGCGCATCGCGCTGGAACCATAGCACCCCGATGCCGAGCAAGCCGGCATCCTTGATCTCGGCGTCGAAACCTTCAGGCACGGTGCCCAGGTCTTCTCCGATGACGACTGCGCGATGACGCCACGACTCCAGCGCAATCAGCCGCAGCAGGTCGCGCGCCGGATAGCGCAGGTACGCGCCTTCATTGGCATCGCCGCCTTCGGGCGCGAGCCACAGCCTGGTCAGGCCCATGACGTGATCGATACGCACGCCGCCGGCATTGGCGAAGGCCGAGCGCAGCATCGCAATGTAGGAGCGGAATCCCTGCGCGCGCAAGGGGGCCAGCGGCGAAAACGCGCCGATGCCCCAGTTCTGGCCGCGGGTGTTGAGCAAGTCAGGCGGAGCACCCGCCGACAAACCGGTGATCATCTCGGATCTCTGGCTCCACGACTGGCTGCCGCCGTTGTCGGCGCCCACCGCGAGATCGGCAATCAGTCCGACCGCCATGCCCGCTTCCCGCGCGGATTGCTGTGCCGCCTGCATCCATCGCGACGCCTGCCATTGCAGGAAGATGTGGAAATCCACTTCGCCGCTCTGCTCTTCCGCCAGACGTTTCAACTCGGCGCTGCCCGGTCGGTGATAGCGCTCCGGCCAACGCCGCCAATATAGTTATCCCCCGATACGGCGAAAACGCGCCGATGCCCCAGTTCTGGCCGCGGGTGTTGAGCAAGTCAGGCGGAGCACCCGCCGACAAACCGGTGATCATCTCGGATCTCTGGCTCCACGACTGGCTGCCGCCGTTGTCGGCGCCCACCGCGAGATCGGCAATCAGTCCGACCGCCATGCCCGCTTCCCGCGCGGATTGCTGTGCCGCCTGCATCCATCGCGACGCCTGCCATTGCAGGAAGATGTGGAAATCCACTTCGCCGCTCTGCTCTTCCGCCAGACGTTTCAACTCGGCGCTGCCCGGTCGGTGATAGCGCTCCGGCCAACGCCGCCAATCGCTGGCGACCCCGATATCCTTGGTGTGCAGCCAGTGATGCAGCGTCTCGAACAGCGCGTGGTCCGCCAGCGCCTGCCCTCCTTGCAACCGGAACGCCGCCAGTTCGGCCGAAGGTCGCTCCTGCATGCGAAACATGGCGTACAGATGGCGCAGCAGCATCATGCGATGCGCGCCGGCTTCGGGCCAGTTGACCAGGCTGGTCTGCTCCAGCCGCCGGTGCCGTGCCAACAACTCGGCGCCGCCTTCATTGAGCACCTGCGCCACGGCATCCGCGCCGAGCACCGCCGCCGGATCGATGTACAGCACATTGAGGAACAGCCGGCTCGATGGCGAATAAGGACTGAAACGATGCGCATCTGCCGCGAACATCGCATGCACCGGTGAAATCGCCAGCGCCGACGCGCCCTCCGCACCGGCCCGTGCAGCCAGTTCGGCCAGGCCGGTGAAGTTGCCGATGCCGCCGTCGCCTTGGCTGCGCAGACCGTACAACTGCAAGGCCAGGCCCCAACCGCGGTCTGCATGCGTTTTGAAATGCTTGTGCGGCGTGGCGTCGAAGGCATCGGCCACGCTGTAGCAACGACGCGGCGCCACCGCCAGCGTGATCTCGGCCTCGCCCACCTGCAGGCGATGGTAGCCGTACTCGTCGATCGCTTCCAGCGTCGGCGTGCGGCTGTCGTT
>NZ_AJHH01000329.1 GCF_000256565.1 Herbaspirillum lusitanum P6-12
CCGGCGTCACCAGTGTTTCGAGTGACTCGCGCAGCGGTTGCTCGCCCAGATTGACGGTGATGTTGAGCACGGCGCCGTTGTTCAGCCGCCAGCGCGCATAGACGGCTTTCAGGCCGATGGCTTGTGCATCGAGTGCGACCGCGCCGGGCAGGTACGGCGTGATGGCTTCGCGCCGGATCAGCAGCAGGCGGTAGCACCAGCCCATCCACTGGCCGGCGCTCTTGTCTTCGTCCGGCGAGACCGGCTCCGGAATCGACGCCATGAAGGTGGAAAAACTGTTCGGATCCGGCAAGGCGTCCAGCGCCTCTGGATCGGAGAACTCGGGAAAGCGCGAGAATTCATTGCGGCGGCCGTTGCGCACGGCGTCTGCCAGCTTCTCGTCGGCGTGACTGGTGAAGTAATAGAACGGCTGCGATGCGCCGTATTCCTCGCCCATGAACAGCATCGGAATCTGCGGCGACAGCAACAGCAAAGCCTGCGCCGCGCGCAGCGCGTCCGGATGCGCCAGCGCAGTCAGGCGTTCGCCTTGGGCGCGATTGCCGATCTGGTCGTGATTCTGCAGGAACAGCACGAACGCGGTCGGTGGCAATTCGACGCTGGATTCGCCGCGCACTTCGTTGTCGCGATACGGCGAGGGCTCGCCCTGGTAGATGAAACCTTCGCGCAGGCAGCGCGCCAGCTTCTCGGCCGGCTGCACCGCATAGTCTGAATAATAGCCGCCGGTCTCGCCGGTCAGCAGGACGTGCAGGACGTGGTGGCCGTCATCGTTCCATTGCGCGTCGTACTTGTCGCCATCGCCCGGCTTGCCGGTGCCGCCGTCCAGCAAGGAAGCGGCGTTGCCGTCGTGCTCCAGCACCAGGTGTACATGTCGGCGCGACAGGCCGATATCGGCATCCTCCTGCTCGATCGCGCGCCGCACCTTGCGGGCAAGTTCACGCAGCCAGCCCTGTTCGCTGATGGCATGGACTGCATCCAGGCGCAGGCCGTCGAAGCGATATTCCTGCAGCCAGTACAGAGCGTTCCGGGCGAAGAAGTCGGCCACTTCCGGACGGCGAAAATCAATGGTCTCGCCCCATGGCGTGGTGCTGTCGGTACGAAAGAACGGCGCGGCATAGCTGTTGAGGTAATTACCGTCGGGACCGAAATGGTTGTACACGACGTCGAGGAACACCATCATGCCGAGGCCGTGGGCGGTGTCGATCAGTTGCTTCAGCTGTTCCGGCGTACCGTAGCTGGCATCGGGTGCATACGGCAGCACGCCGTCGTAACCCCAGTTGTAGGCGCCCGGAAATTCCGCCACCGGCATCAGCTCCACTGCCGTGATGCCGAGCTCGGCCAGCTCAGGCAAACGTTGCAGCACACCAGCGAAACCGCCCAGCGCGCCCACGTGCAACTCGTACAGCACGGTCTCATGCCAGGGCCGGCCGCGCCAGTCCAGCGTCTGCCATTCGTAAGCGGAGGCGTCGATCACCACACTGTCGGCATGCACGTCGCCGGCCTGTGCGCGCGACGCCGGATCGGGCACGCTGATCTCGCCGTTGGTCTGCGACATCAGCACGTAGCGGTATTGGCTGCGCGCCTCGCAATCGGTCTCGACTTCGAACCAGCCCTCGTCGACCGCCGCCATCGGCACCTTGCGCTGGCCGTCAATCAGCACCGAGGCGGTCTTGGCCAGCGGTGCCCACAGACGGAAGCTGGTGCGCCCGTTGCCGAGGTATTCGGCGCCGAACGGCAAGCGGTAGTGGAAGCGAACATTGTTCGGATGGAGTGCAAGTGGGGCTGGACTGTTCATGATTTTTCCCGGCAAGGACGATTGGCGAAAACCTGCACGCTGTGCGCCGCGACTTCAACGCTGGCGGTGGTACAGGCCTCCCTGGAAACGGCGCCGTCGGGGATGTTGCTGTCGATGAGCAGGTAGTGCGCATCCTCCGGACGTGGAAAGGTGAAGGAGATGGCCTCGTGGCCGGCGTTGAAGAACATGAGCACGATGTCCGGACGCCCGGGCTGGTCGTTGCCGGCGTCGGGGTCGTCGTTGCCCGCCCCCGCGCATTGCAGCGTCAGCGCCCGCGCCACCGGGTTTTGCCAGTCCTCCACCGAAATCGGCGTGGCGCGCTCATCGAACCAGGTCACATCCTTGAGGCCAGGTTCAATCTCCCGGTTGCCGTGCAGGAAACGGTCGCCCTGCAGCACCGGAAAATCGCGACGAATAGCGGTCAACCGCCCGACATACGTCGTCAGCGCCTGGCCTTCTTCGCTGGCGGCATTCTTCCAGTCGACCCACGAAATATCGTTGTCCTGGCAATAAGCATTGTTGTTGCCGCGCTGGGTGCGATGGAATTCGTCGCCGGCCAGCAGCATCGGCGTGCCTTGCCCCAGGAACACGCAGGTCAGCATGGAGCGCTGCACGGTAGCACGCAGCTGCAGTATCTCCGGATTGTCGGTCGGTCCTTCCACGCCCCAGTTGGCGCTGTAATTCTCGTTGTGGCCGTCGTTGCCGTTCTCGCCATTGGCTTCGTTGTGCTTGGTCTCGTAGCTGACCAGATCGCGCAAGGTGAAGCCGTCATGCGAAGCAATGAAATTGACCGAGGCCCAGGGCTTGCGGTGATGATGGTCGAACAGGTCCGACGAACCCAGCATGCGGCCCGCGAACTCGCCGCGCAGGCCTTCGCCGCCGGCCCAGAAATGACGCACGGCGTCACGGAATTTATCGTTCCATTCGGCGAAGCGCGGCGGATGGTTGCCGAGCTGGTAGCCGCCCGGGCCGATGTCCCACGGCTCGGCGATCAACTTCAGCTGCGACAGCACCGGATCCTGCATCAGCGCGTCGAAGAAGCCGCTGTGCGGATCGAAACCGTTCGGCTCGCGCCCCAGCGTCGAGCACAGATCGAAACGGAAGCCGTCGATATCGAAGGCCTCGGCCCAATAGCGCAGCGAATCGAGCACCAGCTGGATCACGCGCGGATGCGACATGTTGACCGTGTTGCCGCAGCCGGTATCGTTGATGTAATAGCGCTCTTCGCCTGGCAACAGGCGGTAGTAACTGGCGTTGTCGAGTCCGCGCATGCTCAGCGTCGGTCCCAGCTCGCTGCCCGAACAAGTGTGGTTGTAGACGACGTCGAGGATCACCTCAATGCCGGCCGCATGGAAATGGCGGACGGCCATGCGCAGCTCGTTGAGATCGCCGGTGGAAAGATAGGCGGGTTCCGGCGCAAAAAATCCCAGCGTGCTGTAGCCCCAGTAATTGCGCAGGTCGCGTTGCAGCAGGAAATTTTCTTGCAGGAAGGCATGCACCGGCATCAGCTCCAGCGTGGTGACGCCGAGCTTTTGCAGATGGGCGATGAAATCGGGATGACCGAGCGCCGCGAAGGTGCCGCGCTCATGCGGCATGACGCCGTCGCGCATCATCGAGATGCCGCGCACGTGGGCTTCGTAGATCACGGTCTTGGACCACGGCACGCGCGGGCGCGGGATTTTTTCCCGATCGGCATCTCTTCGATGACGACGGCCTTGGGCATGGCGGCGGCGCTGTCGCGACGGTCGAAGCTGAGGTCGCCCTTGGCCGAATGCAGGCGATAGCCGAACAAGGCGTCGGTCCAGCGCACCTGGCCGACCAGCTGGCGTGCATACGGATCCAGCAGCAATTTGTTGGGATTGAAGCGATGGCCCTTTTGCGGCTCGTAGGGACCATAGGCGCGATAGCCGTAGACCAGTCCCGGCGAGGTGTCAGGCAGATAGCCGTGCCATACCTCGTCGGTGCATTCCGGCAAGGTCAGGCGCTCGACTTCGCGGCGTCCGGTGGCATCAAAAATGCACAACTCGATCTTGGTGGCGTTGCCTGAAAACACGGCGAAATTGATGCCCAGTCCATCGAAATGGGCGCCCAGCGGATAAGGCGATCCTGCTTGCAGATGGCGTGGTGTAACTAGTGTCATATGGAGCTCATCTCATGAAGAATTGTGAGTGCGGACGATCCCGTTTGGGAGGTGGTGCAAGGCGCGTCGTGCAGCAATACGTCCGGACAGGACGTGCCCGAGAGCTTGCCCGGAAAGGCCGCCGGCCGCGTTGCACTTCTTGCGTGCGGCTCCTGCCGCACGCCTTGCCAGCCCCCTCTCCGGGGCAAACGCGTCTCACAGTTCTTCATGAGATGGGCTCCTTTTTCCCCGGCGCAGGATGATGGTGGAAAGTGGCGGCAAGGTCAGCAGCAGCGAGGCCGGATGGCCGTGCCATTCCTGCGGTTGCGCGGTGACGCTGCCGGCATTGCCGAGATTGCTGCCGCCGTAGATGGCGGCGTCGGTGTTGAGGATTTCCTTCCATTGGAATTCGTTGGCGGCGCCGACAGGCACGCCGATACGGTAGTTGTGGCGCGGCACCGGAGTCATGTTGACGGCTACCAGCAAAGGTTCGTCGCCCTCACCTTCGTTGCCGTGGCGGAAATAGGCGAACACGCTGTTGACGTTGTCATTGCCGACCACCCACGAGAAGCCTTCGGCGCGAGTGTCGTTCAGATGCAGCGCCGGCAAACTGGTGTACAAGCCGTTGAGATCGCGCACCAGGCGCTGGATGCTGCGATGGCGGGGATCGTCGAGCAGATCCCACTGTGGCGACTTGTCGTGGTCGAATTCCTGGTACTGGCCGAATTCGCAGCCCATGAACAACAGCTTCTTGCCCGGATGGGTCCACATGAAGCCGAGGTAGGCGCGCAGGTTGGCCAGCTTTTGCCAGTAGTCGCCCGGCATCTTTCCCAGCAGCGTGCGCTTGCCGTGCACCACTTCGTCATGCGAGATCGGCAGCACGAAGGCTTCCGAATACGCGTAGATCATGCCGAACGTGAAATCATGATGGCGGTAGCGGCGGTAGATGCTGTCTTCTTCCATGTAGCGCAGCGTGTCGTGCATCCAGCCCATGTTCCACTTGTAGGTGAAGCCCAGCCCGCCCTCTTTCACCGGCGCCGTGACGCCGGCCCAGGAGGTCGATTCTTCCGCGATCATGAGCGCGCCGGGGCAGCGCTCGAGGACGGTCTGATTGAGCTCACGCAGGAAATCGACCGATTCCAGGTTCTCGCGGCCGCCGTGGATGTTGGGTACCCATTGTCCGGGCTCGCGGCTATAGTCGCGATACAGCATCGACGCCACCGCATCGACGCGCAGGCCGTCGACGTGGAAATGCTCCAGCCATTCGAGTGCGCTGGCGATCATGAAGCCGCGCACTTCATTGCGGCCGAGGTTGTAGATCAGCGTATTCCAATCCTGATGGAAGCCCTCGCGCGGGTCGCTGTGTTCGTACAGCGGGGTGCCGTCGAAGTACGCCAGGCCGTGACCGTCAGACGGGAAATGCGCCGGTACCCAGTCGAGGATCACGCCCAGGCCTTCCCGGTGGCAACTGTCGACGAAACCGGCGAAGTCCGCCGCCGAGCCGAAGCGTGCGCTCGGTGCGAATTGCGACAACGGCTGGTAGCCCCACGAGCCGCCGAACGGATGTTCCATCACCGGCAGCAGTTCCAGATGCGTGAAGCCCATGCCTTTGACGTAGGGGATCAGGCGGTCCGCCAGTTCATTCCAGTCGAGGTTGCGGTTGCCCTCCCCCGGCAGCCGCAGCCACGAGGCGGCATGGACTTCATAGATCGACATCGGCGCTTGCCGGGTCTGCCCTTGCGCACGTTGCTGCAGCCAGTGCGCATCCTGCCAGCGGCGGCCGCTGACCAGCTTGCTGTCGTCGATGACGCGGGAGGCCGTGGCCGGCGGGACTTCCGTCGCCCGCGCCATCGGGTCGGCTTTGCCGGGCAACAGCTCGCCGTGGGGGCCGATGATTTCATACTTGTAGAGCGCACCATCGCCCAGGCGCGGGACGAACAGTTCCCACACACCGGCGCTCTGACGCAGGCGCATGGGATTGCGTCGGCCATCCCATTGATTGAAGTCGCCGATCACCGAGACGCGCTGCGCATGTCGACGCCGTCGATGCGCATGACTTGCGAACCCAGGCAACGCCCCAGTTGGCGATGCCGCCCTTCGCGGAACAGATGCAGATCAAAGTCCGAGACCAGCAAGCCGAAGGCATACGGATCTTCGGTGATCTGCACTTCTTCCCGCTTGCCGTTCTTGCCCGGCCAGGCTACGTGCAGCACGTAGGGAATCTCATGGTGCGCCTGCACCGGCAAATTTACTTCACCGTAGAAGATGCCGTTGGCGCTGCCCTCCGTCGACGCCGTCGATGCGCATGACTTGCGAACCCAGGCAACGCCCCAGTTGGCGATGCCGCCCTTCGCGGAACAGATGCAGATCAAAGTCCGAGACCAGCAAGCCGAAGGCATACGGATCTTCGGTGATCTGCACTTCTTCCCGCTTGCCGTTCTTGCCCGGCCAGGCTACGTGCAGCACGTAGGGAATCTCATGGTGCGCCTGCACCGGCAAATTTACTTCACCGTAGAAGATGCCGTTGGCGCTGCCCTCCGCCGCGTTCATTGTGGCCGGCTGGGCCAGGTTACCGAGCAGCACGCCATGCGGATCCGATTCGCCGGCCCCGGGGGGGGGGGAAAACACCTGCACCGCCGTAGCGCCGGGAAAATAGCAGCACAAGCGCAGGCTTTGGCCGCCGCCCGGCAACGCGGTATAACGCGGGCCGAGCAGCGCAAAGGGATCGCCCAGCCGCCCCTGCTGCAGGCTGCTCGCGAGCTGCAGGTCGGGAAGCGCGCGGCCGGCCTGATTACTGTCGTGGTGCGCGTCGTTGTGTAGTGATAACGCCATCTTGATTCCTCTTGGTCTTGATCTTGTCCGGTGCTGCTTGTCGGTTTCTGCGCCGCTTCACCGCTACTTGGGATTGGTCCCCAGCAACCGCGCCGCGATGGCGTGGATGCCGCTCAGCGGCACATGCAGCCAGGCCGGACGGTTGGCGGCTTCGTAACAGATTTCGTAGGCAGCCTTTTCCAGCGTGAACAGATCCAGCAGCAGAGCCTGTGCGTCCAGCGGCAGGCTCTGCTCCAGCAATGGATTGCCCAGGCGATAACCCTCCAGCAACGCGGCCTGGCAGGCCGGGGCGAAGCGTTGCAGGATCTGCTTCTTGCTGGCCAGCGCTGCCTCATCGAGATCAGTGGGTCCCATGGTGTGGCCAAAGGCGGCGGCATAGTCGAAGGAACGCAGCAGGCCCGCCACATCGCGCAGCGGACTTCCCTTGGCGCGGCGCTGTTCCAGTGGACGCGCCGGTTCGCCTTCGAAATCGACGATATAGACATCGTTGAAGGCAATGAGCACCTGGCCCAGATGCAGATCGCCGTGCAGGCGCATGGCCAGAGAGCCTTCAGCGGCTTGCGCCAGCGGATGGATGCGTTCCAGCAAGCGCTCGCGCTGCGCCAGCAAGCGGGCGGCATGGTGCGCCTCGGCTGCATCGGGCCACTCCTCTTTCTGGCGCAGGATGTCGAGGGCGGCCTCGAGCTGCTGGGCCGCGCCTTGCGCCCAGCTCCTCCAGACGGGCTCCCCTATCGTCTGCGGATCGAAGGCGGGGTCGTCGCTGGGCTGGCCCAGCAGGCTATGCATCTCGCCCAGCCGCTGCCCCAGCAAGCGCGAAAACGTCACCAGCTCGACCAGGGCGGAATTGTCATCGATCCCCTGGGCGTCCTGCGGGCGGGTGTTGGGCTGGCGCTGGGATTCATCCAGTGCTTCGCTCTGGATGGCGCGCTCCAGCGTGTCCATGGTCCAGCGCCAGGCATCGCCCTGGTTGTCGACATAGCGCTGAAGCACGATCAGCGCATACGGGGTACCGTCGGCGGCATGGCGCGTCACTTCGCCCAACGTGGCCGGCACGTTCGGGAAACCGTGGCTGGTGAGATAGCGGCCCATCTCGATTTCCGGATGCACGCCGGGCTTGACCATGCGTAATATCTTCATGACCATGGCGTCGTTGATCACCACTGAACTGTTCGACTGTTCCTGCGTCACGCGACGCAATTGCAAAGGCGCCTGCAGGATCGCCGGGTCGAACGCGGCAGTCGGCACGAACCGGACATGCCCATCGCCGGCCTGTACATCGGCGTCATCCGCCAGCAGTTCGAGCACGGTCATGATGAAGGAGTCGAGCGCAAATGCGTCGGTCAGGAAACCGACGTGGCGGTTGCGGCGCACGCGCGACAAAGCCAGCTGGTGCGGCAGCGCCGACACGGTGTCCTCCTCGCGGATGAAGCCGAGCGGCAACAGGTAGCGTTGCTCCTGTTCCCCTTCATAGTGCACGACGATTTCGCTCATCAGGATGGGCAGATTGCCGGGCACGTTCTTCGACATCGGCAGCTCGGTCGCGGAGGTCATCTCGGCACGTTCGATCTGCTTTTGCTTGGCGGCGTACCAGCGGCGCTTGAGCAGGTAATGCGGCAATACCTCGCGTTCGAGCGTACCGCGCGCCGGCTCTTCCATGATTTCCTTGACGCCCTGGCGCAGCACCAGCGTGACGTATTCGGGCAGCGGCTCGGGCGTGGCGGCATACCACGACGGCATGGTCGCTTCACTCGCCAGCAGGAACCAGTAAAAACCGAACGGCGGCAACGTCAGCAGGTAGTTGAGCTTGCCGATCGGCGGAAAGGCGGTGCCGCCCATCATCTCGACCGGGATGCGGTCGGCGAACGCCGACAGTTCCAGTTCGACCGCCTGCGCCGATTGCGACAGATTCGCCACGCACAGGATGGTCTCGGTGGCGCCGCCTGCCTTGGGATCGGTGAACTCGCGCAGGTAGGCCAGGATCTTCCGATTGCTCGGATAGATTACCTTGAGCGTGCCGCGGCCGAAGGCCTGGTGCTGCTTGCGTACGTTGAGCAGCCGGCGCATCCAGTTGAGCATCGAATGCCGATCTTCGCTCTGCTGCTCGACGTTGACGGTCTGGTAGCCGTATTGCGGATCCATCAGCGGCGGCAACACCAGCCGCGCCGGGTCGGCGCGCGAGAAACCGCCGTTGCGGTCCAGCGTCCATTGCATCGGCGTACGCACGCCGTCGCGGTCGCCGAGGTGGATGTTGTCGCCCATGCCGATCTCGTCGCCGTAATAGATCACCGGCGTGCCGGGCATCGACAGCAGGAAGCTGTTGAGCAGCTGGATGCGACGCGCATCGCGCTCGACCAGCGGCGCCAGCCGGCGGCGGATGCCGAGGTTGAGGCGCGCACGGCGATCCGGCGCGTAGAAATTCCACAGGTAATCGCGCTCCGCGTCGGTGACCATCTCCAGCGTCAGCTCGTCGTGGTTGCGCAGGAAGATCGCCCATTGGCAATCGGCCGGAATTTCCGGCGTCTGGCGCAGGATGTCGGTGATCGGGAAGCGGTCCTGGCTGGCCAGGGCCATGTACATGCGCGGCATCAGCGGGAAATGAAACGCCATATGGCATTCGTCGCCGTCGCCAAAATACTGCTGCACGTCTTCCGGCCACATGTTGGCTTCGGCCAGCAGCATGCGGTCGGGATATTTGCGATCCATTTCTGCGCGGATGCGCTTGAGGATCGCGTGTGTCTCGGGCAGATTTTCGTTGGAGGTGCCTTCGCGCTCGATCAGGTAAGGCACGGCGTCGAGGCGCAGGCCGTCGATACCGAGGTCGAGCCAGAAAGACATGACGTTGAACACTGCCTTGAGCACCTGCGGATTGTCGAAATTCAGGTCCGGCTGGTGCGAATAGAAGCGATGCCAGAAGTAGGCTTTGGCGACCGGATCCCAGGTCCAGTTGGACTTTTCGGTATCGAGGAAGATGATGCGGGTGCCGGCGTAGCTCTTGTCGTCGTCGGACCAGACGTAGAAATTGCGCGCCACCGAACCGGCGCGGGCGTGACGCGCACGCTGGAACCAGGGATGCTGGTCGGAGGTATGGTTGATCACCAGCTCGGTGATCACGCGCAGGCCGTGTTCATGCGCGGCGGCGATGAAACGCCGTACATCGCTCATGTTGCCGTAGTCGGGATGGACGTTCTTGTATTCGGAAATGTCGTAGCCGTCATCGCGCCGCGGCGACGGATAAAACGGCTGCAGCCAGATGGTGTTGACGCCCAGCCCGGCGATGTAGTCGAGCTTCTTGATCAGGCCGGCGAAGTCGCCGATGCCGTCGTCGTTGGCATCGAAATAGGACTTGACGTGGATCTGGTAAATGACCGCGTCCTTGTACCACAGCGGATCGTCGGTGAACGGCAGGCCGTCTTTGCCGGCACGTGCTTTGGCGCGGCTGGCCTTGTCCTGATGGCCGCCTCTGGCGTCCCTGGTTTTCTTTGCGTCGGCAGGCGGTTCGCGGCTGCGCAACATCGTGCCATCATTGGAAATGTCCATTTCATGTCTCCATGGCGCGCAAGCGCCAGATGCCGTACGGATTTTTATCGGGGTTCAGGCTGAGCTGGTGACGACGGCCGGTCCAGTTGAAACGCCGGTCTGTCAGTAAATCTTCCACCTGCACACGACTGTCGTCGCCAAGGCCGAAGCCGTACAGGGGAATGTCGATGTCGCCGCTCTGTTCATTGAACGGATCAAGATTGATCGCCACCAGGATCACGTTGTCGCCGAAGCGCAGGCGGTCATCCACGGCGTCGACGACGCTGTACGCCGGCGCAGTCGACTTGACGAAATACAGCACCTTGTCGTTGGACGAAGGCAGGAAATGCACGCCGAGGTGCGTCTGCAAAGCCGGGTTCTCGCGGCGGATGCGATTGAGGCGCGCGATGTCCTCAATGATATTGCCGGGACGCTGCCAGTCCCAGGCGCGCACTTGGTACTTCTCGGAGTCCAGATATTCTTCCTTGCCCGGCACCGGTTGCGCCTCGCACAGTTCAAAGCCGCTGTAGACGCCCCACAGCCCCGACAACGTAGCCGCCAGCGCAGCGCGGATCACGAAGCCGGCACGGCCCGAGCGCTGCAGGAAGTAAGGATTGATGTCCGGTGTATTGACGAAGAAATGCGGCCTGAAAAAATCCCGCGGCCGGGTGTCGCCGTCCGGCGATCCGGTGAGCTCTTCGAGGTAATCGATGAACTCCTGCTTGTCGTGACGCCAGGTGAAATAGGTATAGGACTGCGAGAAGCCGACCTTGGCCAGCCGGTACATCGGCTTCGGACGCGTAAAAGCCTCGGACAGGAAAATCACTTGCGGATAACGGCTGCGCACGGCGGCGATCATCCACTCCCAAAATGGAAACGGCTTGGTATGCGGATTATCGACGCGGAACACATTGACGCCCTGCTGCACCCAGTACAGCACGATGTCGCGCAAGGCGATCCAGAGATCAGGGATGGCGTCCTCGGCGTAGAAGTCGACATTGACGATGTCCTGGTATTTCTTGGGCGGATTCTCGGCATAGCGCATTGAGCCGTCGGGGCGCCAGGAAAACCAGCCCGGATGTTCCTTCAGCCAGGGATGGTCGGGCGCGCACTGGATCGCGAAATCGAGCGCCAGCTCCAGGCCATGCGCCGCAGCAGCGTCGCGCAAACGGAGGAAGTCATCCAGCGTGCCCAATTGCGGGTGGATGGCGTCATGGCCGCCCTCCTCGCTGCCGATGGCGTAAGGACTGCCGGGATCGTCGTCGCCCGGCGTGAGGCTGTTGTTCTTGCCCTTGCGATTCTTTTTGCCGATCGGATGGATGGGCGGAAAGTACAGCGTATCGAAACCCATTGCACGAATCGCCGGCAAGCGGGCGATCACGTCATTGAAGGTGCCATGTACGGCTGCGTCGCCGCTCTGCGAACGCGGGAACAGTTCGTACCAGCTGGAAAATGTTGCCGCCGGCCGCTCGGTCTCCAGCGGATATTCGGTTGCGCTGCGCATCAGGAAAGCACGTGCGCCGGCCAGTTCGGTGAGGCGGTCGATCTGCCGTGCGGTGTCGTCGGCCAGCAGCACGGCCAGACGATTACCGTTGTGGTTGCCATTTTTACCGGACAAGGATTTGAGCAAGTCGCCGCCGCCTTCCAGCACCGCGCCATCGATGCCGTTTTCCAATGCCTGCTCGGCCAGGTTCGCCACCAGCAGGCGCCCTTCTTCCAGCTCCAGGTCGACGTTCAGGCCGGCGGCGGATTTCTTTTTCAGGCCGTCGCGGTAGGTCTCGAACACGTCGCTCCAGGCTTCGATGCAAAAGTAATGACGACCGAGTCGCGGCAGCGACAGGCTGGCTTGCCAGCGGTCGTTGCCGACGTGCTGCAGAGGAATGCGCTGCCATTGTTTTTCGTCGGCGGCACGCACCAGCACGGCGGCTGCGAGATGGTCGTGACCATCCATGAAGATGTCGGCGCTGATCGTGAAACTCTGTCCCACGGTGCGCTTGACGGCGAAACGACCGCCATCGACGGCAGGCGACACTTGTTCGATGGCGATGCGCCCGGTGCGGACTTTCTCGGCCACCGGCTTCTTGCGGCGGCTGAGATCGGCAGCGACCGGCGGCGGCGTCTGCAATTCGATCAGCGCGATTTCACCCGGTTGCAGGATGAACTCGCGCTCCGGCGGCCAGTCCACGATGCGACCGTCCAGCCGTTGTTGCCAGTCGCCGTCGGCGAGACGCGCCACCTGGCCGAGGCGCGGATTGATGGCGATCAGCTGATGCACACCGACGTCGCGCGCCAACAGCAGCACCGGCGCCTCGGGTGCACTCACGGCGCGCAGGCGGAAGCCGCCGGCCGACATGGCCTGATTGGCGGCGCGCACCTCGGCATCGAGGTTGAAATCGGATTCGGCACAGGCCTGGGCGAATTGCTGCGGCGTGGTCAGGCGGGTTGATGCGGCAGCATTGTGGGCGATCCCGAGCGCTTCGGTGAGGCCGAATTCAAAGCCCATGGGCATCAGCCAGCCACTGCCGCTCAACGCCGCGAAGCGCAAGGCGCGGATGGCGCCGAGGCGGCGCGTTTCCTTGTCATGCCAGCCGTGCACGCGTGCCGCGCGCGGACCGAAAGGATCTTCCGGGAAGCCAAGCACGGGGGCGATGGCAACCAGTTTTTCGTGTTCGCGGAAATACCAGGGCGCGCGGAAATCCCACCATGCGCCGGAAGAAAACACCGCATCGAAGCCGCAGTCGGCCAGGCTCTCCAGCTGTGGATGCGAGCAACCCGGAGTCCACGCCAGGAACTGGCAGCACGAGCGTTGTTCCCGTGTGCGCTCCACCAACCGGCACCAGAAGTTGCCGGGCAAGCCGGCCGGATCGTGGCAGAGGAAGCCGGCCACGCCGGCGTCAATCAGCATTGCCAGGCGCATGTGCCAGCATTCGAGCAAGGCTTCGGCCACCTCGGGCGCGTTGAAGCGCGGTTGCGGAGTCAGGCGATCGGCATCACTCCCACTGTCGCGGCGGCGTGGATCCGGAAGATGGTCGCCGGTCATCGGCGAGGCATCGGCGACGGCAAACCAGTCGGGATGGCTGCGCAGCAACTGGTCGCTGCCGTGGACGCTGGTGAGCGACAGATCGAGCAGCAGGCGCAGACGATGTTCCGTCGCCAGATGGGCGAGCTCTTCCAGTTGGTCCAGGCTGGCCATGCCGTAGTCGGCAATCGGACTTTCTACATTATCGACATGGCTGTCTTCACCAGCAAACAGGCCGGCGATCAGGCCGTCGCCGCACAGCAGGACATGATCGAACCCCATGCCGGCGCAGCGCGCAAACAGGTCGCTCCATCCGCCGCCGCCAACCAGCGTGGGATCGATGCAATAGATGCGCGGTGAAAAGGCCGCAGCGGCATGGTTTTCCAATGCTTGATCTCGCTTCTTATGCCGCTTGCTCCAGAGCGACCCGTGCATCAGGCGCCTTGCGTGCAAACAGCGGTTTCGCTTCCGTCGCGGCAATCGCGGCGTACGCGTCGACATAGGCGGCCGCAGCCGTTTGCCAGTCGAAGTCGGTGTGCATGGCGTTGCGCTGCATGGCGCGCCAGGCGCCCGCATCCTGGTGAAGCGCGAAGGCGCGCTCGATGGCGGCTTCCATGTCCCGGGCGGTTTCGCCGTCAAACAGCACGCCGCTGGCGCCCCGGCCAGCCGGTCCGTGCATGCCGACGTCAGCGATGGTGTCGGTCAGGCCGCCGACCCGCGAAGCGATCGGGATGGTGCCGTAACGCATGGCGTACAGCGGCGTCAGGCCGAACGGTTCGAAGCGGCTGGGATGCAGCAGCATGTCGCAACCGGCATGCAAGGCGTGCGCCCGCTCTTCGTCATAGCCGATGTGGACGCCGACGCGGCCGGGATAGCGACACGCCAGATCGAGGAAGCCTTCTTCATAGCTGCGCTCGCCGCAGCCGAGCACCACCAGTTGCATACGCTCATGGCGATCGAGGACGGTCGGCAAGGTCTGCAGCACGACGTCGGCCATCTTCTGATGCGACATGCGGCTGCCGATGCCGACGATGGGCGCGAACGGATCGACCGGCAGCAGGCCGAACATGTCTTGCAGATCGCACTTGGAAAGGGTCTTGCCGCGCATGTCGCCGACGTTGAAGGAATGACGCAGCAGCGGATCGGCTTCCGGATTCCACACCTTGCTGTCGATGCCGTTGGGAATCGCGCGCAAGGCGGCGCGGCGTTCGTTGAGCACGCCTTCCATGCCGTAGCCGAAACGCGGCGTAAGGATTTCTTGCGCGTAAGTCTTGCTGACGGTGGTGACGCAGTCGGCATGTTGCAGGCCGGCCTTGAGGAAACTGATCTTGCCCCAGTATTCGAGGCTGGACATGGCCTGCGCGTCGCGGTCGAGCCCCAGTTGCCCGGCCAGCGCCCAGTCGTAATTGCCCTGGAACGCCAGGTTGTGGATGGTCAGCATGGAAGCGACGTGATTCAATCCTGCGGTCTTGAGCAGGAAAGGAATCAGTCCGGCATGCCAATCGTTGGCGTGCACCACGTGCGGCGCCGGCACCGCGGTTTCACCGGCGCAGATCGCCACGGCGGCATGGGCAAGATCGGCGAAGCAAATGGCGTTATCGCTGAACTCGTTGCCGCTCTGGTCGATATAAGGATTGGCGCTGCGCTGATGGAAGCGCCCGGTGTCGAGCAGCAGCACCGGCACGTCGGTGCCCGGCATCACGCCGCGCAACAGGCGCGCCGGACCGCCCGGCAAATCGCGCGGCAAGGCCAGCGGCTGCAGCGGCGCGGTGGTTGCGTCGGCCTCGGCATGTGCGACGGCGACGCCGTAGCCAGGCATCAGGATGCTGGCATCGATATCGAGTTTGCGCAGGCTGACGGCCAGCGCGGTAATGACGTCTGCGAGGCCGCCGGTCTTGACGAGCGGTACGGCTTCGGAACTGACTAAGAGGACGCGAGCTTGCAATTGATCACCCCGTTCATGGCAAAAATTTGGACTGAAACTGAAGATGCACTTCGAAAAGATCTGTATCGGAAAGCACGGGATAAGCGAAACTGTGTCGACCCTCTTGTTCTTCTTGATCGTTCGGACACGTGTTCTTGCATGTTCTTGATTCCCGGCATGGTTGCTACGTTAGCCAATCATGTTGCAGTGAACCATCGGACAGCGGCGCATATCACTGTAGGATGCCTCCTACCCTCGTGTCGGGCGAATATCCCGCGGCGATGCTGCAGTGCAGCTTCACCGGACCCTTCATCGGTAGCACCGTCAATGCAAGGAAGCGGATCAGGAACGAGGCTAGACAGATGAGGCAGGCAAACCTATAAGCGGCCGCCTGAAAGCCTTGTAGGAAAAGCTGCGGTTGCCGTTCGTCTTACAGGCGTATGCGATAAACGCCGATGGCGAGGGGGCGCGGTCAAAACTAGACTGGCTCCAGTCGCGCATTGCGTCAGGTGCGCCCGCAGCTTTCATTGTCCCCTTGAGGAGAACCTCCATGTCGAAATCCCAACCGAACAAAACCGCTCCAGACGCCAAGGATGTCCAGCAGGTCGCCGCCAAGAATGACAGCGACCTTGAGCAGGAACAGGTCCGTCACCGCACCGCCTTGCGCATTGCCGGCATCGAAGGCGTCGACGGCTTTGCCGACGTGGCGGAGAAGGCTGAAGCAAGTCCCGCATCCTGATTGGACGCAGCCATTTCACGTCGACAGTTGAGCATAATGGCGGCCTTACCGGCCGCCATTGCATTTCCGGCATCGGGTTTATTCTGATGCCCCAGCAAGGAGCAGCCATGTCCCACACCTCCCATCAATTGCATGAGCAAGCCCGTCGCGCCCAGCGCCACGCAGAACTTGAAGACGTCCATCCCGGCAAGACCCCGCAGAAGCATCCCGCTCCTGAAAAAGGCACCGCTCCACCAGCGCCGCCTTCGCATGAAGATGAAGCTTTTCGCGTCTTCGACGGCGATGCGCCGCAAAGCGACGGCTGAAGTTCTCTGCATATTTTCTTTTCTTCGTCACCCTGCAGGTCACTGGAAACTTTGCAATAAAGACAAGTTCCAAAGCGACGCACATGCGCCAGGTCACACCCAGCCAGCAAAGAGCCGCTTCATGAGGCCCCCTTCTTCACCTTCGCCCGCTCCCGAACAGTCCTCCGCGACAGCCGGTAAAGTCAAACTGACCGGCGGCATCAGCCGGCGCCATGTCCTGATCGGTCTCGCAGCACTGGTCGCCGAAGCCGGCTTCTGGAGCAACCCGCTGTTCAGCAATGCACAGACGCCGGCCGTTCCGGCTGCAGCGCCGCCGCCAAGTCCTGAAGCCCTCGCCTTCCTGAACTTCTCCAAACGCATCACCGGCCATGCCGACCTGAAGACCGATACCGGCGTCAGGATCGAAGCCGCCATGCGCAAGACTTATCCCGATTTCGCGGCACAGTCGGCGCGCCTCGGCGCACTGCTGCAAGACGGCCAGGAACCGAAGGCCCTGCTGGCTGCCGCCACCGATGCAGGGCTGCGCGATCTGACCCTGGCCATCGTCGCCGCGTGGTACACCGGCACCATCGGCAAAGGCAAGCAAGCCGTGGTGGTGTCATACGCCGAAGCGCTGATGTACCGGCCGGTGTCGGACGGCCAGACCGTGCCGACCTATTGCAATTACGGCCCGGTGTGGTGGACCAAGGCGCCGCCTGCGATCCGCGTCTCCGCTCCCGTCGCTCCTGCACCTGTCCCGGCGCCTCCCACTACCGGCACTCCCGAACCAAAAGCAAAAACATGAAACAACCACTCTTTACTGCCGATGGCGATGCCACGGCCGATGTCGTCATTGTCGGATCCGGCGTGGTCGGCGCGATGATCGCCGATCAACTTGTGACCCAGGGTTATTCGGTGCTGATGCTGGAAGCCGGCCTGCGCATCGAACGCGCGCAAGCGGTCGAGAACTGGCGCAACATGCCGTTCGAAAACCGTGTCGGCTCGGACTACCAGGGGCTCTATCCGCAAGCGCCCAATGCACCGGCGCCGCTCTACTTCCCGAAGAACGATTACATCGCGCTGTCCGGTCCGGACGGCAACGGCTTCCAGCAGGGCTACCTGCGCACGGTCGGCGGCACCACCTGGCACTGGGCGGCGTCTTGCTGGCGTCACCTGCCGGTCGACCTGAAGATGAAGTCGACTTATGGCGTCGGCCGCGACTGGCCGATTTCGTACGAAGAACTGGAACCGTATTACTGCCGCGCCGAAGAAGAAATGGGCGTGGCCGGACCGAACGACCCGGCCCGGCAATCGCCGAGCGAACGCAGCAAGCCGTATCCGATGGACATGGTGCCGTGGGGCTATGGCGACACGCGTTTCGCCGAGGTGGTGAATCCGCACGGCTACAACTCGGTGCCGATTCCGCAGGGTCGCAGCACGCGCCCGTGGCAAGGCCGCCCGACCTGCTGCGGCAACAATAACTGCCAGCCGATCTGCCCGATCGGCGCAATGTACAACGGCATCCACCACGTCCAGCGCGCCGAGATGAAAGGCGCGAAAGTGTTGTCCGAGGCGGTGGTGTTCAAGGTCGACACCGATCAGAACAACCGCGTCACGGCCGCGTACTGGTATGACGCCGGCAAGAAGCCGCACAAGGCGACGGCCAAGGCCTTCGTGTTCGCCTGCAACGGCATCGAGACGCCGCGGCTGTTGTTGCTGGCCGCAAATGCTGCGAACCCGAACGGCCTGGCCAACTCGTCCGACCAGGTCGGCCGCAACATGATGGATCACTCCGGCTTCCATTGCACCTTCCTCGCCAACGAGCCGATCTGGACCGGTCGCGGTCCGGCCCAGAGCAGTTGCCTGGTGGGGCCGCGCGATGGCGCGTCGCGTGCCGAGTATTCATCCAACAAGATGATCCTCAACAACATCACGCGCGTCGGCCCGGCCACGCAGCAGGCATTGAAACTCGGTCTGGTCGGCCCCGAGCTGGACGATGAGATCCGTCGTCGCGCCGCCTTCGGCGTGGACTTGTCGATCAGCCTGGAGCCGCTGCCGGAAGCGCATAACCGCCTGACCCTGAGCAAGACGCGCAAGGATCCGTTGGGACTGGCTTGCCCGGACATCTATTACGACGTCGGCGACTATGTGCGCAAAGGCGCGGAAGCAGCGCACAAGCAGCTGAAACACATCGGCCAGCTGTTCGGTGCGGTGGAGTTCAACATCACCACCAACCTCAACGCCAATAACCACGTCATGGGCGGCGTGATCATGGGCAGCAATCCCAAAGATTCGGTGGTCGACGGCAATTGCCGTGCGCACGACCATGCCAACCTGTGGCTGCCGGGCGGCGGTGCGATGCCGTCGGCGAGCGTGGTCAACAGTACGCTGAGCATGGCGGCGCTGGGTCTGCGCGCTGCCGACGACATCGGCAAGATGCTGGCGAAGGGATGATGATGACTGCTCGTTCCTCTCTCCTCGCCCTTCTCATCGTGTCTTCGCTCGCGATGGCTGGTTTGACCTCGGCGCATGCGCAAGAACAGTCGCTGACCAAACCTCCCGCACCGGCATCCCCCGCATCTTCCCCGGCCCAGGCCGGCTCCGCCCAAAACGACATCGAAAGCGGCCGCTATCTGGCGATCGCCGCCGACTGCATGGCCTGTCACACTGCACCGGCCGGCAAGCCTTATGCCGGCGGCTACGCCATCGAGTCGCCGCTGGGTACGATTTACGCCACCAACATCACGCCGTCGAAAGCCGCCGGCATCGGCAACTACAGCGAGGCGCAATTCGCGCGCGCCCTGCGCGAAGGCGTGCGCGCCGACGGCAGCCATCTGTATCCGGCCATGCCGTACACCAGCTACGCCATGCTGACCGATAGCGACGTGCACAAGCTGTACAGCTACTTCATGCACGCCGTCGAGCCGGTCGACACGCCCGCTGCGAGCCGGACCCAATTGCCCTTCCCGTTCAATGTGCGCATGTCGATGCTGGCGTGGAATGCGATCTTCCTCGACACCAAACGCTTCGTCCCCGATGCGGCCAGGTCGCAGCAAATCAATCGCGGCCAGTACCTGGCCGAAGGCCTGGCGCATTGCAGCGCCTGCCATACGCCACGCAATTTCCTGATGGGTGAAAAAGGCGGCTCCGCGCTGGCCGGCGCCCCGCTGGGTTCATGGCATGCGCCCAATATCACATCGGACAAGGTCAGCGGCGTCGGTGGCTGGAGCGACGCCGAACTGATGCAATACCTGAAAACCGGCCACGCCGAAGGCAAAGGCCAGGCCGGCGGCGCGATGGCCGAAGCGGTCACCAACAGCTTCCAGCATCTGCGCGATGACGACGTGGCCGCCATCGTCGCCTACCTGCGCACGGTGCCGCCGGTGCGCGACAACGCCCAGGCGCAGCCGGCCTACAGCTACGGCAAAGCTGCCAGCGACGAAGCGGTGCTGCGCGGCACCAGCGGCCCCAACGAGCACGACAGCCTCAACAGCGGCGCTGTGCTGTTCAGCGGCTATTGCGCCAGTTGCCATGCCGCATCAGGGTCAGGCAGCAGCGGCCAGGACTATCCGTCGCTGTTCCACAATACGACCACCGGCGCGCGCAATCCGGCCAATCTGGTGTCGGCGATCCTGTTCGGCGTCGAGCGCAAGGTCGGCGACAACGAGATCCTGATGCCGCGTTTCGATGGGCATTCCTACGTCAATCCGTTGACGGACAAGCAGATCGCGCTGATTGCCAACTATGTTCTGAAACAGTACGGCAATCCCGAGGTGCAGGTCAGCGAAGCGTATGTGGCGCAGGCGCGCAACGGCGGCGAACAGCCGGTGCTGGCCCGGCTGCAGCCCTTCATTGCGCCAGCCATTGGGGTGGCGATCCTGCTGCTGTTGCTGACTGCAGTGGCCGTCTTCATGGCGCGTCGCCGTCGGCGGATTCCATTCAAGTAAGTTATTGAGCGCAAAAAAACGCGGAGTCTGCGCCTGGCGCAGCTCCGCGTTGTCGTTTGGAGAAAAGAGAATTAGCGGCGCTCGGGCCGGTTCGGCAGAATGAAACTGAAGCGGGAGCCCTTGCCGGGTTCGCTGACGACGTCGAAGCTGCCTTCATGCGCTTCCACAAAGGTCTTGAAAATCGCCAGGCCGAGGCCGAGACCACCGTGGTCCTTGGTTTCGGTTTCGAATTTCTCGAAGATCAGCGCCAGGCGGTCCTTGGAAATACCCATGCCGTTGTCGCTCACCCAGCATTCAATGCCGGCGCCATCCAAAGTGGGCGCAGCGCCGATCACCACCTCGCCTTGCGGCGTATGGGTAATGGCGTTGGCGATCAGGTTCTGCATCATGCGGCGCAAGAGATTGGCATCGGCATAGATCACCAGATCTTCCGGCACATCATTGAGCAGCCGCGTGCTGCCGGTGCCGGCGACCGGATTGAGGTCGTAGACCATGCTTTCCACCAGCGGCCACAGATCGATGTTGCGGCGTTCCAGCTTGACGCCGCTTTCGGTTTTCATGTTGTCGTTTTCTTCGATGACCTTGGCCACCAGTCCCGACATGCTTTGCACATTGCGCTGCAAGACCTTGATCATGCGTGCCGCCCGCGGATCGGCGTTCTGTGCGCCCAGCGTTGATTCGAGCACCTTGGATGCCAGCGCCACGGCGTTCAGAGGTGTGCGCAGATCGTGTGCGATGAAGGAGAGATATTCTTCGCGACGGCGTTGCACTTCCAGCGCGCGGTTGACCGAGAAGGTCTGTACCGCCAGGCCGATGGCGCTGTCGAACACCAGGTTGATGACATGGAACGGTTTGCCTTGCAGGTTGATCTGGTGCGTGCTCGCCAGATCATGGATGCAACCGCGCAGCAGATTGTATTCGGCCACCACTTCCTCGATCAGGTAGCCGTTGTGCAGGCGCTGCAGGCCGTGTTCCGGCGGCGTGCCGTCGGCCAGCACCTCGGCGATCGATTCGTCCGAATTACGGCGAAAGGCCAGCGCGATTTCGTCCAGCAAGGCCGGCACGTGATCGTTCAGCGTCGGGATGCTGAGATTGCGCGCGGACGGCAAGGCCCGCACCATGCTGCGCCAGCGTGTGAGCAGCGCCTCGCGATTCTGCTCGACCAGGACGGCCAGTTGTTCCAGGGTATTGATAGGGTTCTCCGGGATCTGAAACGGTGCGGCAGAACAGCACCGTCTGCTGTTGGCTTATTGCAATTGCCTGCCGATGTTGTCGAGGATGTCCTGCAATTGATCAATGTCGTAAGGCTTGGGCAGTGAGAACGTGCCGGGACCGATGTTCTTGCTGATTTGCGCGCCGTAGCCGGAGGCGAAAATGATTTTCAGCGCCGGTGTTTTTTCGCTCGTCCGTTTGGCCAGTTCAAGACCGGACATGCCCGGCAGGCTGACGTCGGTGAACAGGACATCGAAGTCGTGCTGCTCCAGTTCGGCCAAGGCTTCTTCAGCGCTGCCGACGCCTTCGGCCCGATGCCCCAGCACCGCGAGCAGCTCGCAGACCAGTTGCAGGGAATCCAGATTGTCTTCCACGACCAGGATATGCAGACCGGCCGCGTCGGCTTGGTCCGGCATGCTCGATACGCTTGTCGTCATTGTTGTTTGTGTTGTCATTTCAACATCTGTTGATGAGGCGGGGTAGGAATTTCGGAAGCCCGGCTTTCCACAAAATTGCACATGTCGATAGTAATGCATTCTGACCGGCGTGCACTAGCATGCCGTGCAAATCCCGGCAAATCGCCGAAAAGCCGAAAACCTTGCCCAGCCTGGGTTGCAGGACCGGCTTCAGAATGTCTTACAAAAGATTCAGGGGTCATCTGACAGGGGGAAAATAGGCCTGCTGCTACAGTAGGCTTCATAAAAAAACGGTCGCGGCACCTGCCCGATCATCACAACCTAACGATATCGACGTGATGGCTACACAACAAAACCACCTCACACCGGATCGCGCAGCAGATCCCATTCCAACCCGATCCGCGACCGGCATTGCCGGCCTGGACACCATCCTGGGCGGCGGCATTACGCGTGATCGCCTGTACCTTCTCGAAGGTACCCCGGGCACGGGCAAGACCACTTTCGGCCTGCAATTCCTCCTTGAAGGATTGGCCCAAGGCGAATCCGGTCTGTATATCACGCTGTCGGAAACAGCCGCCGAGCTTCGCGCGGTCGCTGCCTCGCACGGCTGGTCGCTGGAAGGTTTGTCGCTCTATGAACTGATCGACGAGGAAGATCTGAACCCGGATTTTCAGCAATCCATCCTTCACCCTTCCGAAATCGAACTCGGTGAAACCATCAAGAGCGTGATCGCGCGCGCGCGCGACGAGCTCAAGCCGTCGCGCGTGATCTTCGACAGCTTGTCGGAAATGCGACTGCTGGCGCAGAACCCGTTGCGCTATCGGCGCCAGATCCTGGCGCTCAAGCATTTTTTCTCGACGCGCAAATGCACCGTGCTGATGCTCGACGACCGCACCGCCGAAGCCGGCGACCTGCAGTTGCACAGCATCGCCCACGGCGTCATCAGCCTGGAGCAACTGGCGCAGGATTTCGGTACCGAGCGGCGTCGCCTGCGCGTCATCAAGATGCGCGGCATCAGCTTCACCGGCGGCTATCACGACTTCGTCCTCAAAACCGGCGGCATGCATGTCTTCCCGCGCCTGGTCGCTGCGGAGCATTTTGCCGAATTTGAAGACAGCATGACCAGCACCGGCGTGTCCGGCCTCGATAGCTTGCTGGGCGGAGGCCTGGTGCGCGGCACCAACACGCTGCTGAGCGGGCCTTCCGGCGTAGGCAAGACCACCACGGCGTTGCGCTGTGCGCTGGCCGCCTTGCAGCGCGGCGAA
>NZ_AJHH01000330.1 GCF_000256565.1 Herbaspirillum lusitanum P6-12
TTGAGCGCAGCGCTCAAGACCACGTCTTCGCAACGCCAGGCGTGTGCTCCCAGATCAACGACGCGCTGCGGCTGCGCCAGCGCGATGATGGCCTCGACGTCGGCGCGGTTGGTGTTCAATCCCTGTAAGGTCAGATTCATGGTGCGTCTTCTTCGTATTTGAAAATGTGTCAGCCGACCAGCGAACGCATGGTTGCCTTGATTTGTGTCACGCGTGCATTGAGGTCGGGCATGTTGGCGGTGATGCGCAACTTGTCCTGGCCGTTGAGCTTAATGTGGCGATTCTTCTGGATCAGTTCAATGATGCGCATGGCGTCGACCGGTGGATTCGGCACGAATTGCAACAACGCCGATTCGGCATGCGCGTCGATCTTGATGATGCCGAGCGGCTTGGCGGCGATGCGCAGGCGATGCGTTTCGACCAGCGCCTTGGCGACTTCCGGCAACTTGCCGAAACGGTCGATCAGTTCTTCCTGCAAGGCGTCGATGGTGTCTTGCGAGGTACAGTTGGCGAAACGTTTGTACAGCGACAAACGCTCGTGCACGTCGCCGCAATAGTCGTTCGGCAGCAAGGCCGGCACGTGCAGGTTGATCTCGGTGGTGCTGGCCAGCGGCGCCGCCAGGTCCGGCTCGCGGCCGTCCTTGAGCGCGCGCACCGCTTCGCTGAGCATGTCGGAATACATCTGGAAACCGATCTCGTGCATCTCGCCCGACTGGCTGTCGCCGAGTACTTCGCCGGCGCCGCGGATTTCGAGGTCGTGCATGGCGAGGTAGAAGCCGCTGCCGAGTTCTTCCATCTGCTGAATCGCTTCGAGGCGGCGTTGCGCCTGCTTGGTCAGGCCCTTGACGTCGTTCACCAGCAGATAGGCATAGGCCTGGTGATGCGAGCGGCCGACGCGGCCGCGCAACTGGTGCAACTGCGCCAGGCCGAATTTGTCGGCGCGATGCATGATGATGGTATTGGCGGTCGGCACGTCGATGCCGGTCTCGATGATGGTGGTGCACAACAGGATGTTGGAACGCTGCGCGACGAAATCGCGCATGACCTTCTCCAGATCGCGCTCGTGCATCTGGCCATGCGCGATGACCACCCGCGCTTCCGGCAGCAGCGCTTCGAGCATGGCCTTGCGGTTCTCGATGGTGTCCACTTCATTGTGGAGGAAGTAAACCTGGCCGCCGCGCTTCAACTCGCGCAGACAGGCTTCGCGGATGGTCGATTCGCCTTCGGCGCGCACGAAGGTCTTGATCGCCAGTCGCTTTTGCGGCGCCGTGGCGATGATCGAGAAATCGCGCAAGCCTTCCAGCGCCATGCCCAGCGTGCGCGGGATCGGCGTGGCGGTCAGCGTGAGCACGTCGACCTCGGCGCGCAGCGACTTGAGCGCTTCCTTCTGGCGCACGCCGAAGCGATGTTCTTCGTCGATGATGACCAGACCCAGGCGCGAGAACTTGACGTCGTCGGACAGCAGCTTGTGGGTGCCGATGATGATGTCGAGCGTGCCGTCGGCCATGCCCTTGATGGCCTGCGTGATTTCCTTCCCGGTACGGAATCGCGACAGTTCGGCGATGCGCACCGGCCAGTTGGCGAAGCGGTCGGCGAAGGTCTGCGCATGCTGCTCGGCCAGCAAGGTGGTCGGCGCCAGGATGGCGACCTGCTTGCCGCCCATGACGGCGACGAAGGCGGCGCGCAGGGCCACCTCGGTCTTGCCGAACCCGACGTCGCCGCAGATCAGCCGGTCCATCGGCTTGCCGCCGGTCATGTCGCCGATGACGGCGTTGATGGCGGCGGCCTGGTCGGGCGTTTCTTCAAAGCCGAAACTCTCGGCGAAGGTTTCGTAATCGCGTGCGGAATACTGGAAGGCGTGGCCCTGTCGCAATGCACGGCGGGCATACAGGTTGAGCAATTCGGCGGCGGTGTCGCGGATCTGTTGCGCCGCCTTGCGTTTGGCTTTTTCCCACTGGCCGGAGCCGAGCGAATGCAATGGCGCGTCTTCCGGCGAGGCGCCCGAGTAGCGTGCGATCACGTGCAGTTGCGAGACCGGCACGTAGAGCTTGGTTTCCTTGGCGTATTCCAGGTGCAGGAATTCGGTCTCGCCCTCGCCCAGGTCCATGCTCAGCAAACCCATGTAGCGGCCGATGCCGTGGTTGGCGTGAACCACCGGATCGCCGATCTTGAGTTCGGACAAATCGCGCACCATGTGCTCGACCTGCGTGACGTTTTCCTGCTTCTTGCGACCGACGCGGCGACCGGAACCGGCATACAGTTCGGTCTCGGTAATGAAGGCGACTTGTTCCTGCTCCAGCTCGAAGCCGGCATGCAAGGGCGCCACGCCCAGCATCAGCGGTTCGCTGTTGCCGATGAAGCTGTCGTAGCCGTCGCACAGGGCCGGATGCAGATCGTATTCGGCGAAGTATTGCTGCAATGTTTCGCGGCGGCCGTTGGACTCGGCGCACAGCATGACGCGCTTGCCTGTCTTGAGCAGATAAGCACGCAGGTTGGTCAGCGGATCGTCGGTGCGGCGATTGACCGCGACGTTGGGGATCGGCGCCGACAAGGCCGATGGCGTATCGTCGGTTTGCAATACCCAGCGGCCGTAGGGCTTGACCAGCGTAAAGAAATCTTCGTCGGTCAGGAACACCTGTTCCGGCGCCAGCACCGGACGTTCGCGGTCGGCCTTGAGGAAATTATGGCGCGAGCGCGTGTCGCTCCAGAAGCGCTTGATGGCCTGGTCGATATCGCCGACCGTGGCGAACATGCTGTTCTCGGGCAGATAGCGGAACAGGGTTGCGGTCTCTTCAAAAAACAGCGGCAAGTAGTATTCGATACCGGCCGAGGCGATGCCGTTGCCGATGTCCTTGTAGATTGCCGAACGGGAAGGATCGCCTTCGAACACCTCGCGCCAGCGGCTGCGGAAGGCGGAGCGCGAGATTTCATCCATCGGAAATTCGCGGCCCGGCAGCAGGCGCACTTCACGTACGGGGTACAGCGATCGCTGGGTGTCGGCGTCGAAGGTGCGGATGGTTTCGATGATGTCGCCGAACAGGTCGAGGCGATACGGCAGCGCCGAGCCCATCGGGAAAATGTCGATCAGGCCGCCGCGCACCGAATACTCGCCGGGCGACATGACTTGCGTAACGTGGGTGTAGCCGGCCAGCGTGAGCTGCGATTTCAGGCGCGCCTCGTCGAGCTTCTCGCCCTGCTTGAAGAAGAAGGTGTAGGCGGCCAGGAAGCCCGGTGGCGCCATGCGCAGCAAGGCGGTAGTAGCGGGCACGATCAGCACGTCGCACTGGCCGTTCTGCACTTCATACAAGGTGGCCAGACGCTCCGAGACCAAGTCCTGGTGCGGCGAGAAGGCGTCATAGGGCAGCGTTTCCCAGTCGGGCAGCAGATGACAGCGCAGCTTGTCTCCACCGTCGCTGCCTTCAACCGGGCGCTGGAACCACGGGATTTCCGACAGCAGGCGCTGGGCATCGGTGGCCCCGGCCACCACCACGGCCAGCATGCGGCCTTCGGCCTTCAGCGCCAGCGCGGCCTGGGCCAGCAGATAGGCATCGGCGGAACCGTGCACGGCAGGAGGCTGGAAACGGATACCTGCCTTGGGCAGGCTTTTTTTCGGATCAAAAGACATCAGGATCGGGAGGATCGGCTTGGTTGGACTTGATTCGGGTACAGCAACGGCGCAGGCCCGGCGGCGGCCATGCTGGCAGCGCCGCAAAATGCCGGTCGCTTGCAAGGGATTGGCATTAGAATTCAGCCTCACATTATAAACGAAGCCCTCTGCTGGCAAGGCTGCGCCCCAGGCGCCGCACGCAGGCATTTTCTGCGCTCTTGCCGTCATGGCGCCCCGGCATGACCGCTTCCGCATCGTCACCTCAGACCCGACATTTTGCCCTGATCCCCGCCGCCGGCATCGGCGCGCGCGTGGGCGGCGCCATCCCCAAGCAATACCTGCCGCTGGCCGGCAAGCCGATGCTGCAATATGCGCTGGACATCTTCGCCGCCAGTGCGCTGATCGCCCACACTTTCCTCGTGGTGAGCGCCGACGACGGTTATATCGACGACTTCCTGGCGACGCAGCCGCAACTGGCGGGCAAACTGACGGTGCTGCGCAACGGCGGCGCCACGCGCCAGGACAGCGTGCTCAATGGCTTGCAGGCGATCGGCGCGCAGCTCGGCGCCGACGACTGGGTGCTGGTGCATGACGCCGCACGCCCGGGGCTTGCTGCGGATTTGCTGGATCGTCTCATCGCCGCACTGCATGGCGATGAGGTCGGCGGCTTGCTGGCGCTGCCGGTGGTGGATACGCTCAAGCGCAGCGGCGGCACGCCGGAGCAGCACGAGCGCGTGCAGGCGACGGTGCCGCGCGATGCGTTGTGGGCGGCGCAGACCCCGCAGATGTTCCGCTACGGTTTGCTGACGCGGGCGCTGGAACAGGCGCATGCGCAAAACCGCGTCGGCGACATCACCGACGACGCCAGCGCCGTCGAGATGCTGGGCCTGCAGCCGAAACTGGTCGAAGGCAGCCCGCGCAATTTCAAAGTCACGCTGGCGCACGATGTCGCGCTGGCCGAACTCTTCCTGAAAACATAGGACATAAAGGATATACCGCATGACGTTTTCCCCTCCTCCATTCCGCATCGGCCAAGGCTACGATTGCCACGCGCTGGTGACGGGGCGCAAGCTGATCATCGGCGGCGTCGACATTCCGCACAAGACCGGGCTGCTCGGACATTCTGACGCGGATGTGTTGCTGCACGCCATCACCGATGCGATTTTCGGCTCGGCCGGACTGGGCGACATCGGCCGCCATTTTCCCGATACCGACGTCCAGTTCAAGGGCGCCGACTCGCGCGTGCTGCTGCGCGGCCGCCGCCGGTTATGCGATCGGCAACATCGACGCCACCATCATCGCGCAAGCGCCCAAGATGGCGCCGCATATTCCGGACATGGTGGCGCACGTGGCTGCCGATCTCGGTATTGCAGCGGAGCAAGTAAACATCAAGGCCAAGACCAATGAAAAGCTGGGCTACCTCGGTCGCGAAGAAGGCATCGCCGCCGAAGCGGTGGTTTTGGTATACAAACTGGGCGCAAATTAAATCATTCTCATAGAGTGAAAAACGCTTGCATTGGCGATTTAATCGGTATAATTAAAGGGTCGTTAAGATTCGAGTTGGTAGTGCGGTATCAGTCTGTCATTCCTCTCTAGGTTTAAACGATAATAACGGGCAAAGCCCACACTAACTTATTTAGGAATTAACATGGCAACTGGTATCGTAAAGTGGTTCAATGACTCGAAGGGCTTCGGCTTCATTACTCCTGACGAAGGCGGAGAAGATTTGTTCGCTCACTTCTCGGCTATCCAATCGAACGGCTTCAAGTCCCTGAAAGAAAACCAACGCGTTTCTTTCGAAGTGACTACTGGTCCTAAGGGCAAGCAAGCTTCGAACATCGTTCCGGCTGCTTAAGCTTTTCAAGCTAAAAAAAATCCCCGACCTGTCGGGGATTTTTTTCGTCTGCAGGTTTTGCGGCGCAGGCATTGTACGTGCGTTGCGCGTGCATCATCCGCGCCCCGCTGAATGAAAAACGCCCGGCATGACCGGGCGTTTCCACATGTACAGCGATGCCGGAGAAACGGCGACCTCAGTGCAGATCGCCGTCCCGCCGCCTCAATGCATCATCAGATTTCTTCGTACAGCGGCAATGTCAGGAATTCGGCGAACGTCTCCGAAGTCGACATGTCTTCGAAGATCTTTGCTGCACGGTCGTAGGTCGGACCGTTGCCGGCCACTTCCTTGACCTTGGCCAGCTCCTCCGGAATCATCGCGCGCACCATGTCGGCGGTGACCTTGCGGCCGTCTTCCAGGTTGCCCTTGCTGCTGCGGATCCATTGCCAGACTTGCGCGCGGCTGATTTCCGCAGTTGCGGCATCTTCCATCAGGTTGTGGATAGGCACGCAACCGTTGCCGGCCAGCCAGGCGCCCAGGTAGTGGATGCCGACGTTGATGTTGTAACGCAGGCCGGCTTCGGTGATCGGCGTTTCAGGCTGGAAGTTGAGCAGGTCGGCCGCCTTGACGTCGACGTCCGGACGCTGCTTCTCGAACTGGTTCGGCTTATCGCCCAGCACCGCCACGAATTCCTTCATCGACGGTTCAACCAGGCCCGGGTGAGCAACCCAGCCGCCGTCGTAGCCGTCGGTCGCATCGCGACGCTTGTCGTTGATGATGCCTTGCATGGCGATGGCGTTCTTTTCCGGATCGTTCTTGATCGGGATCAGCGCGCTCATGCCGCCGATGGCCGGCGCGCCGCGCTTGTGACAGGTCTTCAGCAGCAGCAATGCATACGAACGCATGAACGGCGCGGTCATGGTGACCTTGGCGCGATCGGCCAGGCAGAAGTCCTTGTCGTTCTTGAACTTCTTGATGCAGGAGAAAATGTAATCCCAGCGGCCGGCGTTCAGGCCCGCGCTGTGTTCGCGCAGTTCGTACAGGATTTCTTCCATTTCGAAAGCGGCGGTGATCGTTTCGATCAGCACGGTCGCCTTGATGGTGCCTTGCGGCAGGCCGATTTCGTTTTGCGCCATCACGAAGATGTCGTTCCACAGACGCGCTTCCAGATGCGATTCCATCTTCGGCAGGTAGAAGTAAGGACCGGCGCCGCGCGCCAGTTGCTCCTTGGCGTTATGGAAGAGGAACAGCGCGAAGTCGAAGATGCCGCCGGAGATACGCTTGCCGTCGATGGTGACGTGCTTTTCGTCCAGATGCCAGCCGCGTGGGCGCACCACCAGCGTGGCGATCTTGTCGTTGAGCTTGTAGCTTTTGCCGTTCGATTCCAGCGAGATGGTGCGGCGGATCGCGTCGAACAGATTGATCTGGCCGCTGATCTGGTTGTCCCAGACCGGCGAATTCGAATCTTCGAAGTCGGTCATGTAGCTGTCGGCGCCCGAGTTGAAGGCGTTGATGACCATCTTGCGCTCGACCGGGCCGGTGATTTCGACGCGGCGGCATTTCAGTGCTTCAGGAATCGGCGCGATCTTCCAGTCGCCGCTGCGGATGTTCGCAGTCTCCGGCAGGAAGTCGGGACGCTCGCCGGCGTCCAGGCGCTTGACGCGCTCAACGCGTACGGCCAGCAATTCCTGGCGGCGCGATTCGAAGGCGCGGCTTAATTTGGCTACCAGCGCGAGCGCGTCAGGCGTCAGGATCTGTTCATAACCAGGCTTGATTTCACCAGAAATCTGCATCCCGGCCGGCAGTGTCAATTGCGTCATGCTGTGCTCCTAAGTAGATAAAAGATCGGATGACAATGTCTTGTCGAATTGTATTTTTGTGCACTTAGTATATTTAAACTAAATCCACATGAGTGAAACGTTTTATCACTTTATCTTTGCGTTTTAGTCACAAGTGACGAGATAATGACTACGCCGTTTTCCCGCCTTCGAGAGTACCGCCATGGATCAGTTCAAGCAAATTTCCACCTTCGTCGACGTTGCCGCCAAAGGCAGCCTCTCGGCCGCCGCCCGCGCCGAGGGCATCGCCCCCGCCATGATCGGCCGCCGGCTGGATGCGCTGGAGGAGCGTCTGGGCGTCAAGCTGCTGCAACGAACCACGCGCAAGATCGTGCTGACCAATGAAGGCGCGGCCTTCCTGGAGGACTGCCAGCGCATCCTGACCGACCTCGAAGACGCCGAATCATCGGTTTCCGAACGCAGCGCACGCGCCAGCGGCAACCTGCTGATCTCGGCCCCGGCCGGCTTCGGCCGCCAGCACGTGGCGCCGCTGGTGCCCTCCTTCCTGACCGAACATCGCGACGTCACGCTCACGCTCAATCTCAACGACCGCATCGTCGATCTCATCGGTGAAGGCGTCGACGTCGCCATCCGTATTGCCGCACTGACCGATTCCAACCTGATCAGCGTCAAGCTGGCCGACAACCACCGCGTGGTGGTGGCGGCGCCCTCCTATCTGCGCCGCCATGGCATTCCGGAGACACCCGACGACCTGGCGCGCCACAACTGCCTGGCCATCAGCAGCGAAGGCAGCCAGCGCGGCTGGACGCTCAGGCAGCACGGCAAGGTCAGCGTCTACAAGGTCGGCGGCAATATGGTCTGCAACGATGGAGAGGTGCTGCACAACTGGGCGCTCAACGGCAAGGGACTGGCCTGGCGTTCCATGTGGGAAGTCGGCGCCGCGCTCGAGTCGGGCGAGCTGGTAACGGTGCTGGACAAGTTCGACGCGCCGGCACCGGCGATTTATGCGGTCTTTGCCCAGCGCCGGCATTTGCCGCTGCGGATACGCGCCTTCGTGGATTTTTTGCGGCATACCTATGCCCAGCCGAACTACTGGCGGCATCCCGCCTGAGCAGCTTGAAGTGCGCGACCGAGATGCGCGCCGCTGGCGTCACCCGGCGCGACTTTGCTCATGTGCGCTTGCTTACAGCCCGGTGTGCTTCGCCACAAAGGCTTTGACCTCGGCGGCATCGGCGGACATGACATCGAAACGCTGTGGCAGCGTTTCGATGTTTTCGAAGCCGGCGGGACGGTCCGCGTCGCGACCCAGCGCTTCGCGGATGGTCTCGTTGAACTTGGCCGGCAAGGCGGTTTCCAGCACGATCATCGTCACGCCTGCGGTGAGGTTTTCACGCGCGACCTTGATGCCGTCGGCAGTGTGTGTGTCGACCGTGATGCCGTAGCTCTTTTCGGCAAAGCGGATGGTTTCCAGGCGATCGGCGTGCGTCGACTTGCCCGAGGCGAAACCGTAGCGGATCACGCTGGCGAATTCATCGCCGTCGCTGCCCGGCTTGCCGGTCAGGTCGAAGCCGCCTGCGGTCTCGACCTTGTGGAACAGGGCTTTGACGCGTGTGCTGTCGCGGCCTAGCAAGTCATAGACGAAACGCTCGAAGTTGGAGGCCTTGCTGATGTCCATGCTCGGGCTGCTGGTGTGGTAAGTCTCGGCCGACTTGCGCACGCGGTAGACGCCGGTGCGAAAGAATTCGTCGAGCACGTCGTTCTCGTTGGTGGCGACCACCAGCTTGTCGATCGGCAGGCCCATCATGCGCGCGATGTGGCCGGCGCAGATGTTGCCGAAGTTGCCCGACGGGACCGTGAACGAGACCTTCTGATCATTGCTGGTCGTCGCCGCCAGATAGCCGCGGAAGTAATACACCACCTGCGCCACGACCCGCGCCCAGTTGATCGAATTGACGGTGCCGATTTTTTGCGCAGCCTTGTAATCGAGATCGTTGGAGATTGCCTTGACGATGTCCTGGCAATCGTCGAACACGCCTTCCACCGCCAGGTTGAAAATGTTCGGATCCTGCAGGCTGAACATCTGTGCGGTCTGGAACGCGCTCATCTTTCTGTGCGGCGACAGCATGAAGACACGGATGCCTTGCTTGCCGCGCATGGCGTATTCGGCCGCGCTGCCGGTATCGCCGGAAGTCGCGCCGACGATGTTGAGTTCGGCGCCCTTCTTGGCCAGCGCATATTCGAACAGGTTGCCCAGCAACTGCATGGCCATGTCCTTGAAGGCCAGCGTCGGGCCGTTCGACAGGCCTTGCAGCACCAGCTTCTTGCCGTCCTTGTCTTCCAGCGTGCGCAGCGGCGTGATCTGCGCGGCGTCTTCGCCGGCGCGCGTGTTGCGATAAACGTCGGCGGTATAGGTCTTGTGCGTCAGCGCCTTGAGGTCGGCGTCGGGAATATCGCCGGCAAACTTCTTCAGCACTTCGTACGCCAGGTCTGCATAGGACAGCGTGCGCCATTGATCCAGCTCGGCGCCGGTGACCTGCGGATAGTGCGCCGGCAGATACAGGCCACCATCCGGCGCCAGGCCGCCCAGCAGGATTTCGGAAAAGGAAGGTGAAGCAGAGTGACCGCGAGTGGAGACGTATTGCATGGCGTAAGTAAGAGTGGAAGTGGTCTTGCAACAGGTTGCACGGAGACCGCCATTATAGCTGGCTCGCGGGAGGAATCCGCGTTTTTGCCGCTCTACAGCATCACGTGCGGCTGCGACGCCAGCAAGGTGCGGATCAGCTCCGCCTGGCGCTTGGCGCCGGTCTTGGCGAACAGACTCGCCAGATGGGTGCGCACGGTGTTGCGACTGATGTCGTTCTTCAATGCGTACGACTCGATGGTGTCGTTCTCGAGCAAGGCTTCAGCCAGGCGCGTCTCGGCCGGCGTCAGGCGATAGATAACCTGCAATTGCGCCGACCGCGAGACCCGCTGGCCCGTCATGTCCTGCAGGATCAGCAAGGCAAACGGACCGCCGCACAAGGGATCGAGCGCAGCAGGAATGGTCGCCGGAATCACCGATACCAGCAGCGGCGTCGATTGTTTGCGGCGCGCGATGGCAAACCATTGTCCTTGCCGCGGTCCCATCGTGGTCGCCATGCGCAGCGCGTGCTGCAGGCGTTCGGCGTCGGCCGGTTCGGACACAACCAGTTTGTCGTTGCGCACGGACAAGCCGTCGGCAGCGGCCAGGATGGCGGTCGCCTGCGGATTCAACGAGACGATGCGACCCGCGGCGTTGATCCATAGCGTGCCGTAGGGAAGATGCGCGACCACCGATTCGCTGGCCGACTGCTGGCGCTCCAGCGTCTGCATGCGCGCACGCAGCGTGGCCGAGCGGATCAGGTGCGGCGACAGGCTGCGCAGGAAAGCGTATTCGGTCTCTGCGTATTCCTGCGCGCCCAGCGGACGCAGGAAGGCGATTGCCTCAGACTGCGTGGTGCGCTCGCCGATGCGCCCGACCACCATGTGGCGGCCGCCGTATTTGAACAGGAAGTCGTTGTAGATTTCGCTCTTGCGCACGAAGCGTTCGTCGAAACGCTGATGGTCGGCGCGCCACTCGCCGACTTCGCCTGTGGCCAGCCAGCCCAGGCGGTCGTCGACCTGGCTGTAGTATTCCTTGTACTCCACGTCGCCAGCCTGATAGTCGCTGTTGCTGACGCAGGAGGCGATCACTTCGCGGCTCTCCATGTCCATGTGGACGTAATGGCCGGCAATGGCGCCCACCTCGAGGCAGATCATTTCCATGGCTGGCGCGATCCGGCTCAGGTCCTGAACGGAGTCGTAAATCAACTCCACCAGCTGGCCGAAGCGTTGTCCCGCATTCCCCGTTGACATATTCAAACCCCTGAATCGCGTTATTTGACGTTATTTGCCGCGACTTCTATCCCTGTGAACGAGCATAGAACATTTCGCTATCTCATTCAAACGAATGAGGCTTTTTTCTTCGGCGATCTTTAGAATAAATGCAATAAAAATGCCTGCCGGCATCTTTCGGCAGTAGCTCATATCCTGGGGAGGATAAAAAATGGAACAACAAAACAAATCCGTCGCATTGACCATCAAGCGGCTCGGGAAAAACATCGGCGGCAGCGTCTGCCTGATCTCGCTGGTGGCCGGTTGCGCCACGAACGGCTACGACCGCAAAGCGACCACGACGATGGACGCAATGAAGTCCGGCAACGCGGAACTGGCGCTGCAAGCGCTGGAGCAGCAGAATCCCGACAAGGACAAGGATCTGCTCTATTTCATGGAAAAAGGCGAGTTGTTGCGCATGAAGGGCTCCTACGAAGCCAGCAAGGAGACCTGGCTGGCCGCCGATGAAAAAGTGCGCGGCTGGGAGGACCAGGTCAAGACCGATCCATCCAAGCTGCTGGGCGACATCGGCTCCATCGTCTTCAACGACACCACGCGCCGATACGACGGCCGCGACTACGAAAAGGTATTCATCAATCTGCGCCTGGCGCTGGACCACCTTGCCATCGGCGACTGGGATTCGGCGCGCACCGAAATCAAGAAGATGCACGAGCGCGAAGCCATCATCGCCGACTTCCGCAGCAAGGAACTCGACGCCGCCAAGAGCAGCGCCGAGTCGAAAGGCCTGAAGACCACCTCCTTCAAGGAACTCAACGGCTATCCGGTGGAAACGCTGGAAGACCCGGCGGTGCGCGGGCTCAAGAACTCCTATGAATCGGCGTTCGCCAACTATCTTGCGGGCTTCGTCTATGAAGGCCTGGGCGAGCCGTCGCTAGCGGCCGCAGGCTATCGCAAGGCGATTGAAATGCGTCCCGGCCAGGCCACGCTGGAAGAAGGCCTCAAAGGCCTCGACGGTCGCGTGCGCAGCCGCTCGCCGAAGCTGGTCGATACATTGATCGTGATCGAATCGGGCAGCGCCCCGGCGATCAGTTCGATGACCTTGCCGATCATCCTGCCGATTCCAGGTCGCAGCGGCCTGAGCCTGATCGCCACGCCGATCTCATGGCCGGTGATCCGCGCCGCCGACAATTCGGTGGTGCCTGCCAGCATCACGGTCGACGACAAGCCGGTGCAGGTCGCCCTGCTGACCAGCGTCGACCAGATGGCGCGCCGCGCATTGTCGGATGAAATGCCGGGCATCATCGCACGCTCGTCCATCCGCGCCATCACCAAAGGCATCGCGCAGAAAGCCATCGACGACAACGCCGGCTCGCTGGGCGCGTTCGGTTCGCTGCTGAGCATCGCGGCCAAAGCCGGCACGATGCTGGGCGAAGTCGCCGATGAACGCACCTGGCGCACGCTGCCGGGCTTCTTCTCGGTGGCGCGCGTGAAACTGGCGCCGGGGATGCACAAGATCCTGCTGCCGACCGCGACCGGTCCGCAATTGCGCGAAGTCGGCGTCTCCGGCGCCTACGCCATGGTGTCGCTGCGCACGTCCGGCCCCTCGCTTTATCTGGCGCAGACCCCCTATAATGCCGAGCAGGCAGCGTTAGCCTTGGCAGCACCGGAGAAGCCTATCCCTGCGGTGAAAACAGCCAAAGGCAAAACCGCCGCCAGGAAAGTGGCGGCGAACAACAGCAAGAGTACCGGCGCTGATGCAACAGCAACGATAACCGCAGCACCGGCGGAAAAAGCCGCGGCAGTCGCCAGCAACATAAAGAAAAAAGCCATTGTGCCGGTATCGGCCAGTGTCAGCGCACCGTGAACACGCGGATGCTGAAAACAGGATTAAACGGGGAATCGATCACATGAACATCAAACACGCATTGCGTGCAGGCGCGCTGGCGTCCGCACTCGCGCTCGGCATGCAAACCCTGCCGGCACAAGCGCAATCCATCGCCTCCAAAATCGAATTGCTGGGCGCTCCGGCGTCGCTGGAATTCACCGGCCTGCGCATGCGCGAGCAAAACGGCCTGCTCAACGTCCAGGCCGAGCTCACCAACCGCGACAACCGACAGCACACGGCTTACTACCGCGTCAAATGGATGGACGAAACCGGCTTCCAGGTGTGGGACGACGAGCCATGGAAGCCGCTGCTGGTCAACGGCGAACAAAAGCTGACGCTGCAGATGGTCGCGCCGACCACCAAGGCGCGCGACTTTGCGATCCAGTTCAGCGCCACCATCAACAAATCGCTGTCGACCAGCGATGCTCCTCTGATGGGACGCTGAGACCGCAGCGGTCTCCGTCTCCGCGCTGATTCAACACTGTCTATTCATCACTCACCACTGTCTTTACGCTTAACAAGGAATTGCCATGATGCACACCACTGCCCGCTACGCCGGCCTCACCCTGATTTCCGCGCTGCTGTTCGGCTGCGCCCAGACCGGTACGCCGACGGTCGGCAACAACGTCCAGTACGGCGACGCCAAGGCCGTCGAACAAGTCACCAATGAATTCGGTTCGACCGACCTGCAGACCATCGCCGAATCGATGGCGCGTTCGCTGGGCCAATCGGCAGCCGGCTACAAGAGCAAGCCGCTGGTGACCATCGCCGACGTCAAGAACAAGACCAGCGAATACATCGACACCCGCTCGATCACCGATTCGATCCGCGTGCAATTGCTCAAGGGCGGCACCATGCGCTTCGCCACCGACATCGTCGGCATGCAGAACCAGACCGACGAACTGACTCGTCAAAACAACACCGGCCTGTACAAGAAATCCGCCACCGCCAAGGTCGGCAAGATGGAAGGCGCGCAATTCCGCATCGAAGGCAACATCACTTCCATCGTCAAGCGCAGCAGCAACACGACGGACGTGTACTACAAGTTCAGCCTGATCATGACCAACATCGAGTCCGGCACCATCGAATGGGCCGACGAGAAGGAAATCCGCAAGACCTCCAAGCGTTGATTCCCGTTCACCAATGTTGAGAGAGGATTTTCCCATGCCGACATCGCCATCCCGGATGTTCAACGCACTGCTGGCTTCGCTGGCATTGGCGTTGACGCTGGCGGCGCCGACGCTTGCGCAGTCGCAGAACCTGCCCAAGATCGCCGTCACCGACTTGTCGTACGAAGAGAAAGTAAAAGAGTACTTCCAATACTTCGAAGCGCGCGAGAAGCACAACAACAGCTATTCCGCCAACGCGCGCGCCAGCGACTCCAAAA
>NZ_AJHH01000331.1 GCF_000256565.1 Herbaspirillum lusitanum P6-12
CGCGAGGCGAGAGCTCGGTGATCGCCGCCTCCGGCACCATCACCACGATCAGCCGCGGCGAGCTGCGCAAGTTCACCGCCGACATCAAGGGTGAATTGCTCAAGTCGGGTTCCTACCGCCTGGTCCAGAGCAAACCCTGGACCCAGCAAAACACCGAGAAGCTGTTCGACATCATCGACCGCATCAAGAAGGGCTACTACCCCGGCGCGGACTACGTGTTGTTCGGCACGATCAACAACATCGACTTCCGCCAGGAAAGCAATCCGGTGCAAGGTTCGAATGCGGTGTCGTTCTCGCTGGCGCTGGAACTGGTCGGTGAATTTTCGCTGATCAATACCCGCACCTATGAGATCAAGGCTGCGTTCTCGGCCATGGGCGAAGGCTCCGACGTGCGTCTGGCCAATGCCGCCGGCACCGTGATTTCGCTCAACAAGAGCAAGGTCATGCAGGAAGTATCGCGCTCGCTTGGAGACGCTGTCGCCGCCGAGATGGAAGCGCAGTTCAATCCGGCCGGCTCCAGCCGCAGCTCGCGCCGTATCGAGCGCCAGTCGGAACCCGTACAAGAACAAAAGACCGTCATTTTCAAATGACCCTCTTTTCCGGCGCGCACACGCTTGCGCGCCGGATTTTCATTTCCCTTCCCGCCTCCTGCGACGCTGCACCTCCTCCATCGAAGTGAAATAAAACGTTACCGGGGTTGTAAGCGGCCGTCCGGCACGCTATGCTCAGTGCCCTGAAGCGTCGCAGGCTGGTTTTTCCTGCGCAGTCACTCATGGGCCGCCGGCGACAATGCCACGTGCGCTCCTCTCTGAACGGAAACGGATACATGATGAAAAAATGGATTTGGATGTTGTGCCTGATCAGCGCCGGTGCGGCGCACGCGGAGAACTGGCAAAACGTCGGCGGCAGCGACGTGGCCGAGTTGTCGATCGATGTCGACTCCATCAAGGAAAGCAAGGGCATCCGCGAAGCCTGGTCGCTGTGGAATTTCAAGGAGGCCCGCGCCAACAACGACAGTTCTTTCCCGACGCTGAAATCCTACAAGGACCTGCACCAGTATGACTGCAAGGCCGGCGCCGTGAAGCTGGTGCGGGAAATCATCTTCGCCGAGAACGATGGCAAAGGCGACAAGCGCGACCATTCCGACGCGCTGAAGAACATGCAATTCGAGAAACCGAAGCCGCTGTCGGTGGGCGACGCCATGTTGCAGGCGGTCTGCACCTTTGAGCTGAAGAAGTAAGCCAGCCCCGAGGTTCGCATAGGAACAAAAAACGGAGCCCGAGGGCTCCGTTTTTCGTTGCAGCAAGGCTCAGGACTGCGATCAGGCCAGCTCTTCCAGGCGGATCTTGGTGACCGTCCCCATCACGGTGGTCAGCGCCTCGATCTTGGCGATGGCGGCCTCGATGTTGCGCTCCTGGGTCTGGTGCGTGAGCATGATGATGTCGGTCTGCTGTTCGCCTTCGGCCGGCTCCTTTTGCAGCATGGCGTCAATCGAAATCGACGAGTCCGCCAGGATGCGCGTGACGTCGGCCAGCACGCCCGGCTTGTCGGCCACGTGCATGCGCAGGTAGTAGCTGGTGGTGACGTCCTGGATCGGCAACACCGGCGTATCGGCCATGGCGTTCGGCTGGAACGCCAGCGACGGCACGCGGTGTTCCGGATCGGCCGTAGCCAGGCGCGTGATGTCGACCAGGTCGGCGATCACGGCCGAAGCGGTCGGCTCGGAACCGGCGCCCTTGCCGTAGTACAGCGTCTCGCCGACGGCGTCGCCGCGCACCATCACGGCGTTCATCGCGCCTTCGACGTTGGCGATCAGACGACCGGTCGGAATCAGGGTCGGATGCACGCGCAGTTCAATGCCTTTTTCGGTCTGGCGCGTGATGCCCAGCAGCTTGATGCGGTAGCCCAGTTGCTCGGCGTAGCGGATGTCGGTGGCTTGCAGCTTGGTGATGCCTTCCACGTGCGCCTTGTCGAACTGCACCGGGATGCCGAAGGCGATCGAGGCCATGATGGTCAGCTTGTGCGCCGCGTCCACGCCTTCGATGTCGAAGGTCGGATCCGCTTCGGCGTAGCCCAGGCGTTGCGCTTCCTTCAGCACGACGTCGAAGTCCAGACCCTTGTCGCGCATCTCGGACAGGATGAAGTTGGTGGTGCCGTTGATGATGCCGGCGATCCACTGGATGCGATTGGCGGTGAGGCCTTCACGCAGGGCCTTGATGATAGGAATGCCGCCTGCGACGGCCGCTTCGAAGGCAACCATCACGCCCTTTTCCTGCGCCGCCTTGAATATCTCGTTGCCGTGCGTGGCGATCAGCGCCTTGTTGGCGGTGACCACGTGCTTGCCGTTGGCGATCGCCTTCAGGACCAGGTCCTTGGCGAGGCCGTAGCCGCCGATGAGCTCGATGACAATATCGATGTCCGGATCGTTGACCACCAGATTGGCGTCGTTGACAACCTTGACTTGTCCATTGGTCAGCTCGGTGGCGCGCTCCGTGTTCAGATCGGCCACCATGGTAATTTCAATGCCGCGCCCTGCGCGCCGCGCAATTTCTTCCTGATTGCGCTTCAATACATTGAAAGTACCGGAACCCACGGTGCCGATGCCGAGCAAACCTACTTTGATGGATTTCATATTGTCTTCGTGGTTGATAAAAAAAGCCGTCGGCGGAAATCAAGACGATTGCTGACGGGTACTGCGGTAAAACGGAATTGCCGGCCTGCCCCGCCACGTGCGGAGCAAAGCCGGTGAATCATGCCTGCGTCAGTCCGGTTCAGTTGGTGCCGTGACGCCGGCGATAACCTTCGAGGAAGTGCGCAATACGGCCCATCGATTCGGTCAGGTCGTCGGTGTTCGGCAAGAACACCACGCGGAAGTGATCCGGCGTCGGGCAGTTGAAGCCGGTGCCCTGAACGATCAGCACCTTCTCTTCAGCCAACAGCTCGTAGGCGAACTCCTGGTCGTCCTTGATCGGGTAGATTTCCGGATCAAGGCGCGGGAACATGTACAGCGCCGACTTCGGCTTGACGCAGGTCACGCCCGGGATATCGGTGAGCAGCTTGTGCGCAAGGTCGCGTTGCTTGGCCAGGCGACCGGTCGGCGCGACCAGGTCGTTGATGCTCTGGTAGCCTCCCAGCGCGGTCTGGATGGCGTACTGCCCCGGCGCATTGGCGCACAGGCGCATCGACGCCAGCATGTTGAGGCCTTCGATGTAATCCTTGGCGTGTTTCTTCTCGCCCGAGACCACCATCCAGCCGGCGCGGTAGCCGCAGGAACGGTAATTTTTCGACAGGCCGTTGAAGGTGATGAACAGCACGTCGTCGGCCAGCGAGGCCAGCGAGGTATGCGTGTTGCCGTCGTACAGGACCTTGTCGTAGATCTCGTCGGCGAAAATGATCAGTTGATGCTGGCGCGCGACTTCGACCAGTTCCTTGAGCACTTCGGTGGAGTACAGCGCACCGGTCGGGTTGTTTGGATTGATGACCACGATCGCCTTGGTGTTGGGCGTGATCTTCTTGCGAATGTCGGCGATATCCGGCTGCCAGCCCTGCTGCTCGTCGCAGACATAGTGCACCGGCGTACCGCCGGACAGGCTGACAGCGGCGGTCCACAGCGGATAGTCCGGCGACGGCACCAGCACTTCATCGCCGGTGTTGAGCAAGGCGTTGACGCTCATGACGATCAGCTCGGAAGCGCCGTTGCCGAGGTAGATGTCGTCGATGGCGACGCCCTGGATGTTCTTTTGCTGGGTGTAGTGCATGACCGACTTGCGCGGCGCGAACAGGCCCTTGGAATCGGTGTAGCCGGAAGCGTTGCCCATGTTGCGGATCATGTCCTGCACGATTTCATCGGGCGCGTCGAAACCGAAGGCGGCCAGATTGCCGATGTTCAGCTTGATGATCTTGTGGCCCTCTTCTTCCATTTGCCGCGCTTTTTCCAGCACGGGGCCACGGATGTCGTAACAGACATCCGCTAGTTTCTTCGATTTTTGAATCGGTCGCACGGTACTAATCCTTTGTATGAGCCTGAACTGCCGGCTCGGCTTGCTCGGCTGACTTGGCTTGCCGGCGGAGCCGCCGGAACCGGCCATTTTGCCGAAAGCCTTCCATTTTATCAATGAATAAAACATAGTCCCGAACCGGAAAACGCTACAATGCAGCACTTTAAGACCTTATTGCCGAAAATAGCCCGGGCCGATCCATCGCCGGCGGCATTTTGGCACTGCGCGCCATGAAGCTCCATTCGACAGAAACCCAGCAATACCAGACCGTTTCCTCCTACGACGACACCGGCGTCGAGCTCAATGCGATCCGCTACGAGCAAAGCCTGCTCGTGCTGCCTGAAACCCCGCCGGTGCCTTGGCCGGTGACCTCGTTCGATGCATTGACCAGCGAACATTTCGACCAGATCGACGCCACCCGGCCCGATGTCGTGATCCTCGGCACCGGCGCGCGCCAGCGTTTCGTCCATCCGAAGCTGACCGCCGTCCTCACCGCGCGCCGCATCGGCGTCGAGTGCATGGACAACCAGGCGGCTTGCCGCACGTACAACATTCTCATGGCAGAGGGCCGCAAAGTGGCGCTGGCATTGATTCTCGAACCAAAACCAGCTTAAGGACCTCGCCGCAATGCGCGACTTGTACAAATCCAAAGCGTTCGTCTGGACGCTGCTCATCTTCTTCCTGCTGATCTGGTTCTACATGCTCGGCGCGCGCACCCTGGTGCCGACCGACGAAGGCCGCTACGCCGAAATGGCGCGTGAAATGGTCGCCACGCAGGACTGGATCACCACCCGCCTCAACGGCATCAAGTATTTTGAAAAACCGCCGCTGCAGACCTGGATGAACGCCGTCACCTTCGAGCTGTTCGGTCTGGGCGAATGGCAGGCGCGGCTGTGGACCGGCCTGTGCGGCCTGTTCGGCATCGGCCTGGTGGCCTACACCGGCCGTCGCGTGTTCAACGCTCGCGTGGCGTTCTACGCGCCGCTGGTGCTGGCGTCGAGCTTCTTCTGGGCCGGCATGGGTCACATCAACTCGCTGGACATGGGCCTGGCCGGGATGATGACGCTGAGCATCTGCGCCCTGCTGCTGGCGCAACGCAACGATGCCAGTCGCGACGAACAGCGCAACTGGATGCTGCTGTGCTGGGCCGGCATGGCGCTGGCAGTCTTGTCCAAGGGGCTGATCGGCATCGTGCTGCCGGGCGCGGTGCTGGTGCTGTATACGATTTTCTCGCGCGACTGGGCGATCTGGAAAAGGTTGCACCTGATCAAGGGCCTGATCCTGTTCTTCGTTATCACTACGCCGTGGTTCGTGCTGGTGTCGCTGAAAAATCCCGAATTCCCGCAGTTCTTCTTCATCCACGAACACTTCCAGCGCTTCACCACCAAGATCCATAGCCGCACCGGTCCGTGGTACTACTTCCTCCCGATTCTGCTGCTCGGTATCCTGCCGTGGCTGGGCGTACTCGTACAAAGCCTGCTGCATGGGCTGCGTGAAGACCAGGGCAACAGCAGCTTCAACAGCCTGACCAACGGCAAGTTCCAGCCGCGCAAGATGCTGTTGATATGGTCGGTGTTCATCTTCGTCTTCTTCAGCATTTCCAGCTCGAAGCTGCCGTCCTACATCCTGCCGATCTTCCCGACGCTGGCGCTGCTGATCGCCAGCTATCTGGAGCGCTCGTCGTCCAAGGCGATCATCTGGTCGGCAATGGTGGTGGCCGTACCTTGCGCCATCGGCATGGCCTTCATCTCGCGCGTGCCGAGCCTGGCCAAGGACGCCTACTCGCTGCCGCTGGTGAGCGCCCATGTGCCGTGGATTTATGCAGCGACCATCATCGCCTTCGTCGGTGCGGTGCTGGCGATCCGTTTTGCCCGTTCGCAAAAAGACCTGGCGGTGGTGTTCCTGGCCGCAGCGACCTTCGTCAGCGGACAATTGCTGATGCTGGGCCACGATCCCCAAGGCCGCTATTCGGCCGGTATCGATTACGTCCCCGCACTGCAGGCGGAACTGACGCCGGAAACCCCGATGTATCTGGTCGGCCGTTACGAACAGGCCTTGCCGTTTTATCTGCAACGCACGATGACGCTGGTGCGCCACGCCGATGAAATGGAATTCGGCCTGAAGCAGGAGCCGCAGCTGTGGCTGCCGACCATTGACGCCTTCGTCGCGCAATGGGTTGCCGACCACACCGCCGGCAAGAAGGACATCGCCATCATCGACCCCTCCGTCTACGCCGACCTGAAGCAGCGCGGCGTTCCGATGCGCCTGATCGGCCAGGATCCGCGCCGCGTGATCGTGGCGAATAATCCCGACGTCATCGAAAAGAACCCGAAGGCGGCACCATGAATATCACCACCTTCGGTTTCATCTTCGTCGGCATTTGTCTTAACGCCGTCGCGCAACTGCTGCTCAAGGCCGGCACCAATGCCGTCGGCGCAATCCACCTGACGGCTGAGAACTGGTTCGCCACCGGCATCAAGCTGGCCACGCAATTGCCGATCATCGGCGGCCTGACCTGCTACGTGATTTCGGTCGGCGTGTGGATCATCGGACTATCGCGCGTGGACGTGACGATCGCCTATCCGCTGCTGTCGCTGGGCTACATCATCAATGCCGTCGGCGCCTGGTATTTCCTCGGCGAAGTCGTGTCGGCGCAGCGCCTGCTGGCCATCGGCGTGATCATCGTCGGCGTTATTCTGCTGACGAGAAGCTGATCCGGCCGACTTGGCTGATTTACAATATGCGGCTTGCGCGCAGGCGACATGAGCGCCGGCGCGGCCGACTGAATTCACTATCCCAGATTATTGCGAGCAACCCATGACTCAGCCTGTTCAGCCTACCTTGCCTTTCCTGCCATTCTCCAAACCGACCATCGACGAGCCGACCATCGCCGCCGTCGCCGACGTGCTGCGCTCCGGCTGGATCACCAGCGGCCCCAAGGTGCAGGCATTTGAAAAGGCCTTGTCCGACTATCTCGACGGCCGCCTCGTGCGCACGTTCAATTCAGGCACCTGCACCATGGAAATCGCGCTGCGCATCGCCGGCGCCGGCGCCGGCGACGAAGTCATCACGACGCCGATTTCATGGGTCGCGACCGCGAATGTCATCATCGAGACCGGTGCCACGCCGGTTTTTGCAGATATTGACCCGGTCACCCGCAACATCGACCTGGACAAGCTGGAAGCCGCCATCACGCCCCGCACCAAGGCCATCATCCCGGTTTACCTGGCGGGCCTGCCGGTCGACATGGATCGCCTGTACACAATTGCCAAAAAGCACAACCTGCGCGTGATCGAAGACGCCGCCCAAGCGCTCGGCTCGACCTGGAAAGGCAAGCGCATCGGTTCGTTCGGCGATTTCGTCTCGTTCAGCTTCCAGGCCAACAAGAACGTCACCAGCTCCGAAGGCGGTTGCCTGGTCGTCAACAATCCGGACGAAGCGCGCCTGGCGGAAAAATACCGCCTGCAGGGCGTCACCCGCAGCGGCTTCGATGGCCTCGAAGTCGACGTGCTGGGCGGCAAGTTCAACATGACCGACATCGCGGCTGCAATCGGCCTGGGGCAATTTGCCCATATTGACGCGATCACCGAAAAACGCCGCAGCCTGGCGAAGCATTACTTCGACGTGTTCGGCCCTGACTTCGAAGCGCAAAGCGGCGTTCAATTGCCGGTAGCCGACTTCGAAAACTCCAACTGGCACATGTACCAGCTGGTCTTGCCGGAACGCATCACGCGCGCCGCCTTCATGGAAAAGATGATGGAGCGCCAGATCGGCATCGGCTACCACTACCCGCCCATCCACCTGCTCAAGCTGTACCGCGACCGCGGCTTCCGCGAAGGCATGTTCCCGATCGCCGAGCGCGTCGGTCGCCTGATCGTGTCGCTGCCGATGTTTACTGCAATGAGTAAAGAAGATGTCGAGCGCGCAGTCGGCGCGGTAAAATCCGTGCTCGCCTAAGGTGACCAACGCAGGTTTACAGTAACGCTTTCAGTACAGCAATTTTTCATTCCAGGCTTTGATGAAACCAGAAATTTCCGTCGTCATTCCCGTCTATAACGAGGAAACCGGCCTCGCCAAACTGTTCGACCGCCTCTATCCGGCGCTGGACGCTCTCGGCATGCCCTACGAAATCATTTACGTCAACGACGGTAGCCGCGACAAGTCGGCCGCCATCCTGGCCGACCAGTATCGATTGCGACCGGACGTCACCCGCGTGGTGCTGTTCAACGGCAACTACGGTCAGCATATGGCGATCCTGGCAGGATTCGACGCGACCCGCGGCGACATCGTCATCACGCTCGACGCCGACCTGCAAAATCCACCGGAAGAAATCGGCAACCTGGTTGCGAAGATGCGCGAAGGTTACGACTACGTCGGCTCGATCCGCCGTCAACGCCAGGATTCGGCATGGCGCACCTGGGCTTCCAAGGCCATGAATCACCTGCGCGAAAAGATCACCCACATCAAGATGACCGACCAGGGCAACATGCTGCGCGCCTACGGACGCAACGTCATCGACCTGGTCAATCAGTGCCGCGAAGTGAATACCTTCGTGCCGGCGCTGGCGTACACTTTTGCACGCAAGCCGACCGAAATCACTGTTGAACATGAAGAGCGCGCGGCCGGCGAATCGAAGTATTCGCTGTACAGCCTGATCCGCCTGAATTTCGACCTGATCACCGGTTTCTCGCTGGTGCCGCTGCAATTCTTCTCGCTGCTCGGGATCGGCCTGTCGTTCGCATCGGCCGCGCTGTTCGTCCTGATGGTGATCCGCCGCTTCATTCTCGGCGCCGAAGTGCAAGGCGTGTTCACGCTGTTTGCGATCACCTTCTTCCTGATCGGCGTGATCCTGTTCGGCATCGGCTTGCTGGGCGAATACATCGGCCGCATTTACCTGCAGGTGCGCGCACGTCCGCGCTATGTGATCCAGGCCGTGTTGGAACATTCTTACGATCAGGACAAACAAAGCTCATGAACGCAGTCGTTTTTGCCTATCACGATGTCGGTGTACGCTGCCTGAAGGTGCTGCTCGCGCGCGGCGTGCGCGTGGCGCTGGTGGTAACGCACGAAGACAGCGCGACCGAAAACATCTGGTTCAATTCGGTCGCCGGCGTTTGCCGCGAATACGGCATCCCGTACATCACGCCGGAAGACCCGAAATCTCCGCAGCTGCTCACGCAAGTGCAGGCGGCACAGCCGGACTTCATCTTCAGTTTCTATTATCGCCACATGCTGCCGGTGAACCTGCTGGCGCTGGCCAAGCACGGCGCCTACAACATGCACGGCTCGCTGCTGCCGAAGTACCGCGGCCGCGTGCCGATCAACTGGGCGGTGCTGCACGGCGAAACCGAAACCGGCGCCACGCTGCACGAAATGGCCGCCAAGCCCGATGCCGGCGCCATTGTCGCGCAAACCTCGGTGCCGATCCTGCCGGACGATACTGCTTTCGAAGTTTTCGGCAAGGTCGTGGTTGCTGCCGAGCAAACTCTCTGGCGCGTGCTGCCGCTGATGCTGGCCGGACGCACGCCCAAGCTCCCCAACGACCTGAGCAAAGGCAGCTATTTCGGCGGCCGCAAACCGGAAGACGGTCGTATCGACTGGAAAAAACCCGCCCAACACGTGCATAATCTGGTCCGTACCGTCGCGCCGCCCTATCCCGGCGCCTTCGAGGAAATCGCAGGTGATAAAATCACGCTGGTGAAAACGCGATTGGTGTCGGCATCGGCCCGTCCCACACTTGAGAGGTCGCACGGCGCTCAAGACAAGTTCTTTGAAGGCGGCCGTCTCTACGCGCGTTGCGGCGACGGCAACTATCTGCAAATCCTGGGCATCCAGATCAACGATCAGGACGTCTCTCTTAACAATTATCTGAAATACATGGCTGTCTAGGCCGTCTACTTATTATGAAAAAAGTCCTCATTCTCGGCGTCAACGGCTTCATCGGCCACCACCTGTCCAAGCGCATCCTGGAAACCACGGACTGGCATGTCTACGGCATGGACATGATGACCGACCGCATCACCGATATCCTTGAAAACGAGGCCTACAAATCGCGCATGCACTTCTTCGAAGGCGACATCACGATCAACAAGGAATGGGTCGAATACCACGTCAAGAAATGCGACGTCATCCTGCCGCTGGTCGCCATCGCGACGCCGTCGACCTACGTCAACAAGCCGCTGCGCGTGTTCGAACTGGACTTCGAAGCCAACCTGCCGATCGTGCGAGCAGCCGCCAAGTACGGCAAGCACCTGGTGTTCCCGTCGACCTCTGAAGTGTATGGCATGTGCCATGACGACGAATTCGATCCGGAAGAATCCGAACTGATCTGCGGCCCGATCAACAAGCCGCGCTGGATCTACTCCTGCTCCAAGCAACTGATGGATCGCGTGATCTGGGGCTACGGCATGGAAGACAACCTGAACTTCACGCTGTTCCGTCCGTTCAACTGGATCGGGGCCGGCCTGGATTCGATCCATACGCCAAAAGAAGGCAGCTCGCGCGTCGTGACCCAGTTCTTCGGCCACATCGTGCGCGGCGAGAACATCTCGCTGGTCGACGGCGGCCAGCAAAAGCGCGCCTTCACTTACATCGACGACGGCATCGATGCGCTGATGAAAATCATCGCCAACGAAGGCGGCGTCGCCACCGGCAAGATCTACAACATCGGCAACCCCGTCAACAACTATTCGATCCGCGACCTCGCCGACATGATGTTGAAGCTGGCTACAGAATATCCTGAATACGCCGATTCGGCCAAGCAGGTCAAACTGGTGGAGACCACTTCCACCGCCTACTACGGCAAGGGTTACCAGGATGTGCAGAACCGCGTGCCGAAGATCACCAACACCTGTGAAGAACTGAACTGGAAGCCGACATTCACCATGGCCGACACGCTGCGCAATATTTTTGACGCGTATCGAGGCCAGGTTGCTGAAGCCCGCGCACTGGTCGACTGAACCTGCCGGAGGCTGGACACGGCAAACGAATCCGCCCTTTCCGGGCGGATTTTTTTTACGCTTGAATCACCCTGCCAAGCATCAGCTCGCTACGGGAACACTCAGGAAAATACGAATGAATCCTCAAAATGGGTTTATTCGTTGCGCCTTTCGTGCCACAATTTGGTCAACAGGCAACCGGATCGCGCGCGCTGCCGTCACGGCAACAGCATGACCATTGACGCCGCCGCGCTCCCTTCAAGAAAGCAAGCAACCTTGCCCCAGATCACCCTCAAAATCGACGCCGATACCTATCGCGGCACCCGCGAAGGCGTTCCTAATCTGGTCCAGCAACTGCTGCGTCACGACGCCAATGCGACCTTCCTGTTTTCACTCGGTCCCGACCACACCGGCTGGGCGCTCAAGCAAGTGTTCCGCCCCGGCTTTTTCAGTAAAGTGTCGCGCACGTCGGTGGTAGAACATTACGGCATCAAGACGCTGATGTACGGCACGCTGCTGCCGGCGCCGGACATCGGCAAGACTTGCGCGAAGTACATGGGCGCGGTGCGCGACGCCGGTTTCGAATGCGGCATCCACACCTGGGATCACCGCGTCTGGCAAGACCATGTACGCACGCGCGATGCGGCGTGGACGCGCGAGACCATGCAGCGTTCGTATGCCCGCTTCCACGACATCTTCGGCCATGCGCCCGTGACGCATGGCGCCGCCGGCTGGCAGATGAACGACCACGCCTTTGCCCAGCTCGATGAGTTCGGCATTGCGTATTCCTCGGATGGCCGCGCAGTGCTCAATGAAGATGGTTCGCTGCAGGATTTCGCCGCCGGTCCGCATCGCCTCGCTGCCGGCGGCAAGACTTTATCGTGCGTGCAGTTGCCGACCACGCTGCCGACGTTGGACGAGCTGCTCGGCCGCACCATCCACGGCGTTGTCATGGACGCGTCAAATGTCGCCGCTATGCTGTTGCGATTGACCGAGCAACGCCGTGACCACGTCTTTACCTTGCACGCCGAACTTGAAGGGCAGAAACTTGCCCCCATCTTCGAGCAATTGCTGCTCGGCTGGCGCGCCCAAGGCTACGATCTGGTCTCGATGGGCGAGTATTACCAGACTGTGAAAGACGACGTCCTGCCGATTCTGCCCATCGCATGGGGCGAGTTGCCGGGACGGTCCGGCGACATGATTCTGCAGGCGGCATAAGCACCATGAGCACGCAACATCGCCCGATTCTCGACGACGCAACACCAACACTTACCTCGGGACGCTATTTTGACTGACGACACACCATCCATACTGAACAAGACCGTACCGGAATTTTCCGCCGCGATGACCAGCGGCAAAACCTTCTCGCTGTCGGATTACAAAGGCAAGAAGCTGGTGCTGTACTTTTATCCAAAAGACAATACGCCGGGCTGTACCACCGAGGGCATCCAGTTCCGCGAAAGCTATCCGGAGTTCCAGAAGCACAATACCGAAATCTTCGGCATCAGCCGCGACAGCCTGAAGTCGCATGAAGGCTTCAAGGCAAAGCTGGGCATGCCCTTCGAACTGATTTCCGATCCTGACGAAACGCTGTGCATCATGTTCGACGTCATGAAAATGAAGAACATGTACGGCAAGAAAGTCCGCGGGGTCGAACGCAGCACGTTTGTGATTGACGGATCGGGCACATTGGTGAAAGAATGGCGTGGAGTAAAGGTGCCATCGCATGTCGACGAGGTGCTCAGTTTTGTGAAGACAATTGCTTAAGAAACGTTAGTCACACGACGACATACGTTTCCCCGAGCGGCAGCAGGATCGATCTCAAGAGTCATGTTGCAGCCGCCAGCCGAAAGTTGCGGTCAATTTAGATAAGCCTTTGAATTCAAACAGAAAACCGTTTTTTGGAAGCCGTTTTTGGATCAGGTCCCGAACCTGCCAAAACGGCTTTTTTACTTTGCGAATTTACGCTGCGGATAAAACACCGGCAACACGCTACGCCTGTACCGACGGTACGCGCGGCATTGCCTTGTCCGCCGCCTTCCCTTCTTCCACTAATCAAGCCCCCCTTCCTCTTTTCCTGCGTCCGTCGGCGGCGCATGCCTGTACCAAGAAGGGTTTTATTAGCGGCAGTCGTTCGTTGTTGCACCTCCAGCAATACCTGTACGCTCTGACAAAGCGGCATTTTTCTTCCCTTCACTACCGAGGTTCTGATGCCCCTGCCCAAACTGCCGAGTAAACCAGCTGCCTTATTGGCGCCCAAAGATTATCCGAAGGCCGAACGCGGTAAAACCGTCAAACCCCATATCGCATTGGTAGAACCTGCTGCACCGATTGCCCCGGTCGCCTCCATTGCTGCTCCGGTCGCCAAGGCGCAGCAGCCGCTGCAGCCGCAAGCCAAGATTACCGGCAAGAGCCCGGTCGAAAAACCGCGTACAGGCACTCCCAAGGTGCTGGAATCTCGCGCCAAGTCGACCACCAGCCGCATTGCCGACAAACTCGGCGTATCGAAACTATTCGTGCTCGACACCAACGTGCTCATGCATGATCCGACTTCGCTGTTCCGCTTCGAGGAACACGACATCTATCTGCCGATGATCACGCTGGAAGAACTCGACAACCACAAAAAAGGCATGTCGGAAGTCGCCCGCAATGCACGCCAGATTTCGCGCTCGCTCGATGCGCTGGTCAGCGACATTGCCGAAGACGCCATCGACCTCGGCATCCCGCTGTCCAAGCTGGGCAACAAGGACGCCAAGGGCCGCCTGTTCTTCCAGACCAAGCTGCAGAACGCCAAGTTGCCCGATGGCCTGCCGGAAGGCAAAGCCGACAACCAGATTCTCGGCGTGGTGCGCGCACTCGATCAGCAATATCCGGAACGCCCGGTCGTGCTGGTGTCGAAAGACATCAACATGCGCATCAAGGCGCGCGCCATCGGCTTGCCGGCGGAAGATTACTTCAACGACCATGTGCTGGAAGATACCGATCTGCTGTATTCGGGCATCCAGCAGCTGCCGGACGACTTCTGGAACAAGCATGGCAAGGGCATGGAGTCCTGGCAGGAAAACAAGCACGGCACCAGCTACACCTATTATCGCGTGACCGGTCCGCACGTGCCCTCGATGCTGATGAACCAGTTCGTCTTCATCGAGCCGAAGAACGGCGAACCCGCCTTCTACGGCCAGGTCACGCAAATCAACGGCAAGACCGCGGTCCTGCAGACCTTGCGCGACTATGGCCACACCAAGAACAGCGTGTGGGGCATCACGGCGCGCAACCGTGAGCAGAACTTCGCCCTGAACCTGCTGATGAATCCGGAGTGCGACTTTGTCACGCTGCTGGGCCAGGCCGGCACCGGCAAGACGCTGCTCGCCCTGGCGGCCGGTCTGGCGCAAGTACTGGAAACCAAGAACTACAACGAAATCATCGTCACTCGTGTCACTGTGCCGGTGGGCGAAGATATCGGTTTCCTGCCCGGCACCGAGGAAGAAAAGATGGGGCCGTGGATGGGCGCTTTCGACGATAACCTGGAAGTGTTGAACAAGTCCGACGGCGACGCCGGTGAATGGGGTCGCGCGGCAACGCAAGACCTGATCCGCTCGCGCATCAAGATCAAGTCGCTGAACTTCATGCGCGGCCGTACCTTCGTCAACAAGTTCCTGATCATCGACGAAGCGCAAAACCTGACGCCGAAACAGATGAAGACGCTGGTCACCCGTGCCGGTCCGGGCACCAAGATCGTCTGCCTCGGCAACATCGCGCAGATCGACACGCCCTACCTGACCGAAGGATCGAGCGGCCTGACTTATGTGGTCGATCGTTTCAAGGGCTGGTCGCACAGCGGCCATGTCACGCTGGCGCGCGGCGAACGGTCGCGTCTGGCGGATCACGCCAGCGACGTCCTGTAAGGCAGGATCGAAGTAGAAGCTCGCAGCAAATAAAAAAGCCACCGCAAGGTGGCTTTTTTATTGTCCGCAGAGACCGTCCTTCGCTTACAGGATGTGCATGCCGATCCACCAGGCGATCGCCGCCACGAAGGCCGATGCCGGAATCGTGAAAATCCAGGCCCACACGATATTGCCTGCCACGCCCCAGCGCACCGCCGACATCTTGTGCGACGCGCCGACGCCAACGATCGCGCCGGTGATGGTATGCGTGGTCGAGACCGGGACTCCCATTGCAGTGGCGATGAACAAGGTGATGGCGCCACCGGTTTCGGCACAGAAGCCGCCGACCGGCTTGAGCTTGGTGATCTTCTGACCCATGGTCTTGACGATGCGCCAGCCGCCGAACAAGGTGCCCAGGCTGATGGCGCAATAGCAGCTGATGATGACCCACATCGGCGGATTGTCGGCTCCGGAATTGCCCGACGCAATCAACAGCATCCAGATGATTCCGATGGTCTTCTGCGCATCATTGCCGCCATGGCCGAGACTGTACATCGATGCCGACACCAACTGCGCGCGGCGGAACCAGCCGTCGACCTTGCGCGGCGTCGAGCGCACGAAGATCCACGATACCAGCAGCATCATGATGGACCCCAGAATGAAGCCCAGCAAAGGCGACAGCACGATGAAGATGACGATCTTGATCAGGCCGGAAGCCACCAGCGAACCGGTGCCAGCCTTGGCCACCGCGGCACCGACCAGGCCGCCGATCAGGGCATGCGACGACGACGACGGAATGCCGTAGTACCAGGTCACCAGGTTCCAGAAAATCGCGCCGATCAAGGCGCCGAACACCACCACGTGATCGACCACGGCCGGATCGATCGTGCCCTTGCCCACCGAAGCGGCCACGTGCAACTGATGAAAAACGAACACCGCGGCCAGATTAAAGAATGCCGCCATCGCCACCGCTGTCTGCGGACGCAACACGCCGGTGGAGACTACCGTCGCAATCGCATTGGCCGCGTCATGGAAACCGTTCATGAAATCGAACAGCAGCGCCAGGACGATCAGCAAGGCAAGAATGTGAAAACTAATTTGAACTGTATGCATGGATAAACCGTTATCTTTGAGAAGCAGCGGCAACATCGCACCGTGACGGCGCCAGTGTCGAGCGCCGGCGCAGTCAATGGCGAAGGTCAGGCATTTTCGACGATGATGCCTTCAATGATGTTGGCGACGTCTTCGCAGCGGTCGGTAACGGTTTCCAGGATTTCGTAGATGGCTTTGAGCTTGATCAGGTTGCGCACGTCCGGCTCGTCGCGGAACAGCTTGGACATGGCGGCGCGCATGACATGGTCGGCATCCGACTCGAAGCGGTCGATCTCTTCGCAGATGGCGAGGATCTGGCGCGAGTTGTCCATGTTGTGCAACAGGCCGACCGCAGCCTTCACCTTTTCGGCACAGGCCAGGCACAACTCGGCGAGGCGCTTGGCTTCCGGCGTGATGGCCTTGATGTCGTACAGCGAAATGGTTTGCGCACCGTCTTCCAGCAGGTCGAGGATGTCGTCCATGCGGGTGATCAGTTGATGGATGTCGTCACGGTCCAGCGGCGTGATGAAGGTCTTGTGCAACAGCTCAATCGTGTTGTGAGTGACTTTGTCCGCCTGCTTTTCCAGGGTCTCGATCGCATGCACGCGAATTTCCAGGTCGTCGAAATTGGTCATCAATGCGACCATTTCCTTGGCGCACTTCACACCCAGCTCCGCATGCTGGTTGAACAGATCAAAAAACTTGCCCTCGGTGGGCATCAGGCGTCCAAACATGTTCCACTCTCTTATGAATAATTAGAATTTCACTTACACAACATGAGCCGCCTGAAAAGCGACCTTCATTGTCCGCGCAGCCCGGGGCTGAGCGATGCACCGCGTCGCGTCAGTCGCCGCCGTAAGGCGACGCCAGGCTGCCGACGTAGTTGTCATACTTGGTAAATTGCCCCAGGAAGGCAAGGCGAATACTGCCGATCGGACCGTTACGCTGTTTGCCGATGATGATTTCAGCGGTGCCCTTGTCCGGCGAATCGGGATTGTAAACTTCGTCGCGATAAATGAACAAAATCACGTCGGCATCCTGCTCGATAGCGCCGGATTCGCGCAAGTCGGACATCACGGGACGTTTGTTGGGACGTTGTTCCAGCGAGCGGTTCAGCTGCGACAGGGCAATGACCGGGCAATTGAGCTCCTTGGCCAGGCCCTTCAAGCTCCGCGAGATTTCCGAGATTTCAGAGGCGCGGTTTTCGGAAGAGCTGCCGCCGTTGCCCGACATCAGCTGCAGGTAGTCGATGATGATCAGGCCCAGCTTGCCGCATTGGCGGGCCAGGCGGCGCGAGCGTGCGCGCAATTCGATGGGCGACAGGGCCGGCGTTTCGTCGATGTAGAACTGCGCGTCGTTCATCTTCTGGATCGCATGCGTCAGGCGCGGCCAGTCTTCGTCGATCAGGCGGCCGGTACGCAGACGATGCTGGTCGAGACGGCCGACCGAGCCCAGCATACGCATGGCCAGCTGGGCGCCGCCCATTTCCATCGAGAACACGGCAACCGGCAGGCCGCTGTCGATGGCAACGTTTTCACCGATGTTGATAGAAAATGCGGTTTTACCCATGGAAGGGCGGCCGGCGACGATGATCAGATCTCCCGGCTGCAAGCCGGAAGTCATCTTGTCGAGATCAATGAAGCCGGTCGGCACGCCAGTGATGTCGCTGGTGCTGTCGCGGTTGTACAGTTCGTCGATGCGCTCGACCACTTGGGTCAGCAGCGGCTGGATCGACAGGAAGCCTTGCGAGCCGCGCGAGCCCTCTTCCGCGATCGCGAAAATCTTGGATTCCGCTTCGTCGAGCATCTGTTTGACGTTCTTGCCCTGCGGATGGAAAGCATCGCCTGAAATCTCATCCGACACCGTGATCAGCTTGCGCAGGATGCCGCGGTCGCGCACGATCTCTGCATAGCGGCGGATATTCGCCGCCGACGGCGTATTTTGCGCCAGCGCGTTGAGATAGCTCAGGCCGCCCACCTCTTCGGCCTTGCCGCTGGTGGACATCGCTTCATAAACCGTGATCACGTCGGCCGGCTTGCTTTCGTTGATCAGCTTGACGATGTGCTGGAAGATGATGCGGTGATCGTAGCGATAGAAATCTTCTGCGCTGACAAAGTCGGCAATACGATCCCACGCGGCGTTGTCGAGCAGCAAACCGCCAAGGACGGATTGTTCGGCTTCGATGGAGTGCGGCGGGACGCGCAGGGATTCTAGTTGCGGATCGGGAGATGCGTTCATGGCGCGCATTATACCTGCTAAGAGTAGTCGCTTCAGGTGCGGTGGCGAATTAGCCGGCGGTTTTACAAACTACGATCAGACTTGCGCCGGTCGCGGCATGACGCAACAAGACCGACAAAATAAAAAAGCCAGGCGAACCCGGCTTCTTTATCAAAACAGATGGAACGATCGGCGTAATGAATTACGCGTGATCGCCCGCAACAGCAACAGTCACGTCAACCACGACGTCGGTGTGCAGAGCCACCGAAACAGCGTGATCGCCAACGATCTTCAGAGGACCTTGCGGCAGGCGAACTTGCGCCTTTTCGACCGGGAAACCTTGCTTTGTCAGCGCATCAGCGATGTCAAAGTTGGTCACGGAACCGAACAGACGACCGTCAACGCCGGACTTCTGGGTGATCTTGACTGTCAGGCCGGCCAGCTTTTCGCCTTGGGCTTGTGCAGCTGCCAGCTTTTCAGCGGCGGCCTTTTCCAGCTCGGCGCGCTTCGCTTCGAATTCGGCGATGGCGGCTGCTGTGGCGCGGCGCGCCATGCGTTGCGGGATCAGGAAGTTACGTGCGTAACCGTCCTTGACGCGGACGACTTCGCCCAGACCACCGAGATTAACGACTTTTTCCAACAGAATGACTTGCATGTTTTTCTCCTATATCTCGTCGTCAATTACGCGTTGTGCAGATCTGTATATGGCAGCAACGCGAGGTAGCGTGCGCGCTTGATCGCGGTGTCAACTTGACGCTGATAGTGTGCCTTGGTGCCGGTCAGACGTGCTGGCATGATCTTGCCGTTTTCTTGCACGAAATCCTTCAGGGTGTCGACGTCTTTGTAATCGACTTGCTCAACACCTGCTGCGGTGAAACGGCAGAATTTTTTACGCTTGAACAGCGGGTTTTGCTGTTGACGTTTTTGCTTCAACTTGCTTTTATCGAACTTTTTACCGAATGCCATTTTGCGGCTCCTGATATCTAAAATTGAGTGGTTCTAAACTACAGATTCAAAATCAACGATGTGAAACACGATGCTTTTGCTATTGCGATTCCTGCGCGCCATGAAACCGGTGAACTTGAACATCTCGCCGAGACCGGCCCGGTTAAGCCGACTTGAAATTTCGCCTGCAGCGAATGCAGTGATTTCAAACTCGACCAACCTCTTGATGCCCGCTTCCGTCTGTTCCGATTGGTGCTGCAACTTCGCAGTAACTACCGGAATGCCTGCCGGGGTGTAACGTATGACGTCACGCTCGGCGATACTGGCGACAAACTGAAAGTGATTCACGCTCCCTGGTGCTTTTCTCGCAATGTCAGCAATTAAGCCGCTGGTGCTTCTGCGCGATTGCTCTTTACTGCGTCTTCCTTCTGGACAGCCTTCAGGATTGGCGAAGGACCGGTTTCGGCCTTCTTCATCTTGACTGTCAGGTGACGCAACACTGCATCGTTGAACTTGAAGCCGGTTTCGATTTCGGCCAGAGTTTCGCCGTCAACTTCGATATTCAGGCAAACATAGTGTGCTTTTGCCAGCTTTTGGATTTGGTACGCCAATTGACGGCGACCCCAATCTTCGACACGGTGAATCTTGCCGCCGCGTGCAGTAACGATGCCCTTGTAGCGCTCGATCATCGCTGGAACTTGCTCGCTTTGGTCCGGATGGACGATAAATACGATTTCATAATGACGCATGTAGACTCCTTTATGGACTGATTAACAAATCGCCCACCTCGGCGTCAAGACGAGTGTGGGAAGAGGAAAGCCCGCAATCATATACCAGAACGCCAAAAACCTCAATGCTTTCAGGCATTTGCCGTGGAACGGCGCCCACAGGGCAAAAAATTGCCGATGACATGATTTCAATATTGCAGATTGACACTGCTTTATAACTGTATAAAAATACAGACTGTTTATGCAACCAGCATAACTTCCCCGAAAGTCGACATGCTCAAACTGACCGCTCGCCAGGAACAGATCCTGAATCTGATCAAAGACGCCATCGAAAACACCGGCTTCCCGCCGACGCGCGCAGAAATCGCCAATGAGCTCGGCTTCCGCTCGGCCAACGCCGCCGAAGAACACTTGCAGGCGCTGGCCCGCAAAGGCGCCATTGAAATTTCTCCCGGCACCTCGCGCGGCATCCGCCTGCGAGACGGATCGGCGAGCAACCCGGGTCGTCAGATGGCCCTCCCGCACCCTGCCCTGATGCAGTTGTCGCTACCGCTGGTCGGCCGCGTCGCCGCCGGCTCGCCGATCCTGGCGCAGGAGCATATCGAAACCAATTACACCGTCGACCCGGCGCTGTTCTCGGCAAAACCCGACTACTTGCTGAAGGTGCGCGGCATGTCGATGCGCGACGCCGGCATCCTGGACGGTGATTTGCTGGCGGTAAAGAAAGCCGATCAGGCCCGCAACGGCCAGATCGTCGTGGCGCGAATCGGCGACGACGTCACGGTCAAGCGCTATCGCAAGACCGGCTCGCTGATTGAACTGCTGCCTGAAAATCCCGACTTCAAGGTGATCAAGGTCTCTTCCGAAGAAGAAAATTTTGCATTGGAAGGCTTGGCGGTAGGTTTGCTGCGGAGCTGGAACTGATTCCGTTTCAGACCCTGCTCGAACTAAAGCCCGCTAAATCGCGGGCTTTTTTTACGTCTGTTTGCCAGATCGAAACCAGAATTGCATCATATGATACGCATACCTTATTGCGACCGGGCAAAGCAAGGCAGATGGCGCCCTTCCTTTACACGGCAGCACAATCATTCAATCCGGTAAGGAATCACATGTCAACGCGTAGCAGCAACAAGCCCGCCAACAAGAGCGCTCAACCCAACGTCAAAGATCTTCTGGCTGTCAGAGAATGCCTGAGCTTGCTGGACGATCACAAGGTCGACGAGGCAAAAGTACTGTGCGCCCAAGTACTCAAGCGCGCCCCGAATCTTGTCTATGCCAACCATGCATGGGGCCTGATCGCCATGCATGAGAACGACTTCATCGGCGCAGAAGCCGCCTTGCGCAAAGCGGTGGCCGCAGATCCGACCAATTCGGAATACATTGCCAACCTGGCCACCTCCGTCCTCAAGCAAGACCGGATCGACGATTCCATCGCGCTGTACGAGGAAGCCATCAAACTCAACACCGAGAATAAAGACGCGCGCATCGGCCTGGCCAACGCCCTGCATGAAAAGAACGATCCGGACGCTTCGATCGCCTATTTCGAGGACGCCGTCAAACGTAATCCCGATGCGCCCGGCCCGCTATCCCACCTGGGCAAGGCCCTGATCGATGCAAAGCAGTACAAGGAGGCGGTCGGCGTCCTGTTCAAGTCGCTGCAGCTGCAAATCAATTTCGCTCCGGCACACACCAATCTGGGCATTGCCTTCCAGGAAATGGACATGCTCAAGGATGCGCTGGAATGCCACAAGACCTCCCTGCTGCTCGATCCGACCGATATCTACGCGCAAAACAAGATCGCTGACACGTACATCAAGCAAAAGGAATACGACAAGGCCAACGAGCATTACGAGCGCATCATCGAACTGGCCCCCAAGGATCCCAACAGCTATACAAAACTGGCATCGAGCTTGTTTTCCAACCAGGATCGCTACGAAGAGGCCATGGCGCTGTTCCATAAGGCGCTTGAGGTTGATCCGAAACACCCGTTGACGCACAACAATATCGGCGCAACAATGTACGACTACGGCGAGACAGTTTCCTCACTGCAATACTTCAAGGATGCACTCGCGCTCAAGCCCAACTATCTGACCGCACAACACAATCTTGCGCTTGGGCAATTATTGGCCGGCGATCTGAAGGATGGCTGGGCCAATCACGAGAGCCGGCTGGAAGTCAAAGAGCGCCGCTACGTCTACAAATTGATCCACAAGCTGTTCGAACTGATCCCGAAATGGGATGGCAAGTCTTCGCTCCAGGGTAAATACATCCTGCTGATGCACGAACAAGGCTTCGGCGACAGCATTCAGTTCGTACGCTACGTCCACAAGCTGCTGGAGCAAGGCGCCCGCGTCGCGCTGCACGTCAAGGATCCGCTTGCCCGCCTGTTCCGCAGCGTGTCCGATCAAGTGACACTGGTGCGTGAAAACGACCCGCTGCCCAAGTGCGACTACGCTTATGTACTGATGAGCCTGCCGCACGCGCTTGGCACCGATCACGTCGAAGACATCCCGTCCTATCCGTTCTATTTGTCCGCCGATCCACAGGACATCAAGAGCTGGAAAGACAAAATGGACATGCTGGCCGGCAATACTGGGGATTTGCGCGTCGGCTTCGTCTGGGCCGGCAATCCGGAGCACGGCAATGACCGCAAGCGTTCGATACCTCTGGAGACTTTCGCCCCGCTGTTCAATACGCCCGGCGTTCAATTTTTTTCCATCCAGAAAGGACTGGCCACCCCCGAACTGGACAAGCTTCCCAAAGGACTGCCTGTATACAATATAGGCGACGCCTTTAACGACTTTGCCGATACAGCTGCGGCGATGGCCAATCTGGACCTGATTATCAGCGTCGATACCTCCGTGGTCCATCTGGCCGGCGCGCTCGGTCGGCCTACCTGGACGTTGCTGGCCCACACGCCGGACTGGCGCTGGCTGAACGAGCGGGAGGACTCGCCTTGGTATCCGAGCATGCGCCTGTTCCGGCAACAATCCCGGAACGACTGGCCGACCGTTATCAACAAAGTGGCCTCCGAACTGGCAATCCTGGCACAAGAAAAAAAGAAAACAGCTTCCTGATCAAATACTTGCCGCATCCACCCGATGCGGCAAGCTTCAAAAAACACCGCACTGCACTCCGCCGCCACCGCCCTGCGCATCAAAACCGGAACTTTTCCGGAATACCCACTAAAGTTTTCTTAAATAGCGTCGAAATAAGATTTGCTTGACGTATGGAAGCACGCAGTTTTAGGTCGGACAGCATTGGAAAAAAAAAATTTTTTTGCGATAAACATTAAACTTTTTCCGATACCGTCCGATATAGCTAACAACAGCGGTTTGAACGCCTGAGGCTTTAGGTAAAAACCAAAGTTAAGCACTGAAACTCGGATTTATCGGCCTCAAATCTTAGGAGAATTAACATGGCATCAGTCATTAATACCAATATTGCGTCGCTTAACACGCAACGCAACCTCAACATGTCGCAATCGTCGTTGAATACTTCGATTCAACGTTTGTCTTCCGGTCTGCGCGTCAATAGCGCAAAGGACGACGCTGCAGGCCTGGCAATTGCCGACCGCATGAATGCTCAGGTCAAAGGCCTGGCAGTTGCGCAACGTAACGCCAACGACGGTATCTCCATGGCTCAAACCGCTGAAGGCGCACTGAGCACAGTTACCGACAACCTGCAACGTATGCGCGAACTGGCGGTTCAAGCTTCCAACGGTTCGAACAGCGCTCAGGATCGCAAGACCCTGAACGACGAATACAAGCAACTGTCGGATGAAACATTCCGTGTTCTGAACGGCACCAACTTCAACGGTCAAAATCTGTTCACAGGTATCGGTTCCGGCGCCAGCGCTGGCACAGGTTCCGACAGCGCGAACGTTTCGGCTTCCCTGACACTGACTTTCCAAGTCGGCGCCAACGTTACCGACAACAAACTGAACGACCAAATCAGCATCTCGCTGTCTGACTTGTCCAACGATGCAACCATGGCCAACGTCATCGGCACCAGCGCCAAGGGTCTGATCGGTCTGGGCGTGACAACTTCGGTTGACGCAGCTCAAGTGACTTACACTTCGGCCAAGGCAGCCCTGGACAATCTGTTCGCAACAGGTTCGACACTGACAGCAACGGCATTGGCATCTTCGGCTGTGACTCTGCAGACTGCTATCGACTCCGCCAAACTGACCCTGGACAAGGCAATTGCCGATCCATCGGCACAAAGCGATGCGCAAAAAGCGATCAAGAACCTGGACAACGCGATCAACCTGATCTCGTCCAAGCGTGCAGAGTTCGGTGCGGTCCAAAACCGCTTCAGCGCCGTTATCAGCAACTTGCAGATTTCGAGCGAAAACATCACCGCCTCGCGCAGCCGTATCATGGATACCGACTACGCGGCAGAAACTGCAAACCTCACACGTGCGCAAATTCTGCAACAAGCAGGTACGGCGATGCTTTCGCAGGCGAACTCCGCCCCGCAAAGCGTCCTGTCTCTGTTGAAGTAGTATTGAGAGCCATGTAGGATAATATGCGGAGAATATGTAAGTATTCTCCGCATATTCCTTGATGAAGGAGTAAGAACATGTCGATTTCCCCGCTTAATATCACAGCTGCAGGTGATTCCGGTTCGTACACGCCGGTGCAGCCGTCCAATACAAAACCAGATCCAGTGGTATCGACAGTTGCGCCTGCAGCATCCCCGCAAGCACAACGTTCCACCGAAAGCGATGTGGCCGACGCCGTTGATAAATTGAATGACTTTGCAAGCAAAAATGCATCGGACCTCAATTTTTCGCGCGACAAGGAAACCGGTAAAACGATTGTAAAAGTTGTCGATACGGCAACCGACGTCGTCATTCGCCAGATTCCGACCGAAGAAGCGGTTGCCATCGCAAAGTCGATTGATAAGATGCAAGGTTTGTTGATCAATCACAAGGCGTAATTAAGTCTGCTACGAACTGTTGGAGCATTTAAAAATATTCATGCGCAAGTATAAAATTTGCGCATGGTATATTTCGCCCCGGTAGTTCATAACAGATTTTTATTTTCTGTTGCATGTCATCAGAACCCATCAAGAGTTGACACTCAATTGATGTGAAGCCAGCCAGCTTTATCACTCTTGTCTGATTTCAGCATCGCATTTTGCGCTCAGCGCATAGATTTCAGGAGATAGCATGGCCACCTCTACCGGGACAATCTCGACCTCGGCAGGTCCTCTCGACGTAGCGACCCTCGTTTCCAAACTGATGGGTGCTGAGGCCAAGGTTCTCGATCCGCTCACCTCGCAAGCCAGCAGCTATAACAGCCTGATTTCCGCTTACGGCAATCTGAAAAATTCGGTTTCCACCTATCAAAACGCACTGAAAGCCCTGACTGCTGCAAGCTTTGCTGCGCAGAAGTCCAGCGTCTCCAATAGTGGCACCGGCACACCGCTGACGACCGATCCGTTCACGGCGGACGTCAACACCGACGATTCCACCAAGGTATTGGCGCAAAAGATCCAGTCTGCCGGTTACCCGAGCTCACAACAGTTCACTGCCGGCGACTCGGTCGCGATCAAGATCGGCACCAATCCGCCGACCTTCGTCACCTTGCAGGCAAATGCCACCCTGGCAGGCGTTCGGGATGCGATCAATGCCGCAAAAGCCGGCGTGACCGCCAGCATTGTCACTGACGGCACCGGCGATCACCTGGTCATGGAATCGAACACCGCCGGCACCGCCAACACCATCAAGGTGCAGGCAAACAACAGCCTTGCCGACCTGGCTTACGATCCCTCGAGCTCGAATCCAAGTACCGTGACGCAGATCCAGGCGCCCCGCGACGCAACTGCGGCAGCCTCCGGCACCTATTCCGTGTCGGTTTCGCAATTGGCTCAGGCGCAAAAGATTACTTCTACCGGTTTTGCTGCGGGCTACTCGTTCGATACGGGCATTCTGGCGATCAAGACCGGCACCGGCTCGACTGCGATCATCAAACCGGCAACCAACACGCTGGCCGGCGTACGCGACGCCATCAATGCGAGCGATGCAGGCGTCAGCGCGACCATCGTCAGCGACGGCACCGCAGCCCATCTGGTCCTTACGGCCAAGGACAGCGGCTCCGCCAATTCGATACGTGTCACCGGCACCGGCAGCTATTCGGCGCTGACCTTCGATCCGAGCGGCCAGTACTCATCGGCAGGTGTCGCCACAGGCCAGACATATGATGCAGGCACAGGCACATTGACGCTCAAAGTCGGCAATACGACCACCAATATCGCCCTGTCCGGCACGGGCAAGATCCTGAAAGACGTTCGCGACGCCATCAATAACGCCACTGCCGGCGTGACCGCCAGCATCACCAATGACGGCACGCAAGACCATCTGGTTCTGACGCCATCCGGCACCGGCGCGACCAGCCCGGTGTCGTTGACGGGTACTGGCGACTTCGCCAATCTGTCCGGCAGCACCATGGGACAATTGCAAGCTGCGCAGGATGCGAAACTGAGCATTGATGGCACCCTCGTCACCAGTCCGTCGAATACCGTCAAGGACGCCATTTCGGGTGTGACGCTGAACCTGACCAAGGTCACTACAGCGGCTGACAATTTCTCGCTGACCATCTCCAACGACACGACAGGCGTGACCAGCACAGCGACCACGTTCGTTTCCGCCTACAATGCGCTCGCCAAGTCGATCACCGATCTCACCAAGCAGACGCCTGCAACCACGCTCGGCCAAGCGGGTACTTCTTCGCCGCTGGCAAGCGAATCGTCAGTGCAAAGCATCCTGACCCAGCTGCGCAGCGCCCTTCTGGGCAACGTTCCTGGCGGCAGCGGGATCAGTTCGCTAACCGACATCGGCATCGGCTTTCAGAAAGACGGCACGCTGGCGCTGGATGCGACCAAGTTGTCGACTGCGACAACCAAGAATTTCGCCGGCATTGCCAATTTGTTCACATCGACAGCGACCACCAACGCCGACGGCACGACGACCGGAACCAACGGTATTTTGACCAATGTGCAAAAATTGGTCGACGGCTTCCTCGCCGATGGCGGTATTATTGACACCAAGACCAAGGGATTGAAGGCCAGCCTGAAGATCAACACGGATCGCCAGACTGTCATCAACACCCGCTTGACCAGTTTGCAGGATCAATACACCAATCAGTTCAACGCACTGAACTTGACGCTGGCCAGCATGGCGGCTACGCAAAGCTATCTGACGCAGCAATTGGCCAATCTGCCCAAAGCCGGCAGCTGATCGTTAAGCGAACACAGGAGAGGATAATGTTCGGAACCATGCAACGGGGCGCAAACGCCTATGCGAATATCGGTGTCGAAACAGGTGTTATCGCAGCAAGTCCGCACAAGCTGATCACCATGCTGTTTGACGGCGCCATGGTGGCGATCGCGATGGGCCAGAAGTACATGAAGTCAGGCGACATCAAGAACAAGGGCGAATCGATCACCAAGGCCATCCTGATCATCGAGAGCGGTTTGCGCGCCAGCCTGAACAAGAACGTCGGCGGCGAAATCGCCATGAACCTCGACGCGCTGTACGAGTACATGGGGCGCCGCCTGCTCTCGGCGAATATTGAAAATTCGCAGGAAATTCTGGACGAAGTGCATGGCTTGCTCGATGGACTGCGTGAGGCATGGGAACAAATCACTCCAAATGCGGCCGATAGCGCGCGATCGCGATGGGCCAGAAGTACATGAAGTCAGGCGACATCAAGAACAAGGGCGAATCGATCACCAAGGCCATCCTGATCATCGAGAGCGGTTTGCGCGCCAGCCTGAACAAGAACGTCGGCGGCGAAATCGCCATGAACCTCGACGCGCTGTACGAGTACATGGGGCGCCGCCTGCTCTCGGCGAATATTGAAAATTCGCAGGAAATTCTGGACGAAGTGCATGGCTTGCTCGATGGACTGCGTGAGGCATGGGAACAAATCACTCCAAATGCGGCCGATAGTATCGCTGCAATCGACGATATTCTTCACTGATAGTCACCCGAAAGCAAAACACCATGGACGGTGCAGAAGTCATCTCACTTTACGAGTCGATTGCCGACCTGACCGACCAGATGCTGGCGGCGGCGCGCAAGGAAGATTGGGTCCTGCTGACCAAGCTTGAAGCAGACTGCGCCCATGTCGTCGACTTCCTCAAGCGCAATGAATTGGAGGTCGTGCTGAGTGACGACCGGCGTGACCGCAAGATCGAGATTCTGAAGAAAATCCTGGAAGACGATCGCGACATCCGCAAGCTCACCGAACCGGGCCTGCAAAAACTCTCCGCCCTGATCCAGAGCACCAGCACGGAGCGCAAACTGGCCAATACCTACGGCATGAATCAAAGAGGCTAGCAATGATTCCCCGGGCCGACATCTCCATGACCGTCCAGCCCGTAGCCGCCGTCGATGCGCCAACGGCGATAGTCTCCGTCGCCGACGCCAAACAGGAAGCCTTCAGCCGCCTCGCGCAAATCGCCAACGGCCAGCAATTGCAGGCCAAGGTCCTCTCGACCTACAACGACGGCACCTACCTCGTTCGCATAGCCAATACCGCAGCACGCATGGTCTTGCCGACCTCCACTCGCACTGGCGACACCTTGCAGCTGACCATGGTCGGCAAGGATCCGCGCCCGACCTTCCTGCTCACGGAAAGCAGCCGCGGCGAAGCAGAGGACGGCGATAGCACCGAAGTCTCGCTGAGTACCGCCGGCCGGGCGATGGAAAAGGACATGAAGTCGCTCAAGGCGGCTCAGCAAGGCCTCACCAACATTGTCACGCGCGACAATCAGCTGGAAGAAGGCGACGCCAAGAATGCAGCGCCAAGCCAGCTCGCCCCCGAAAGCACCAAGACCTCGCTCAGCAGCGCCGGCAAACTGGTCGACGCCCTGCTCCATGCCTCCGAAGAAAGCGACCTGCCCAGCGCTATCAAGCCCGGCAGTCCGCTGGTCGCAAATCCGAACAACACTCCGCAACTGGCTGGCGCCCTGCGCGATTCCGTGGCTCTTAGCGGCGCTTTTTACGAATCCCATGTCGCCGAATGGGCCGACGGCAAGCGGCCGATGACCGAGCTGCTCAAAGAGCCGCAGGCGCAACTGGGCCAGCAGACCCAGAGCGGCGTCTCCAGCCTGCTGAATACTACCGACCCCGCCAATACGCAATTGGGCCAACTGATCAACCTGCAACTCAATGCGCTTGAGCAGCAACGCATCGTTTGGCACGGCGAAGTCTGGCCGGGCCAGCAAATGGAATGGGAAATCAACCGGGACAGCCCCGACCAGCAGCAGCAAAACACGCTGGAAGACGAACACGCGCCCTCCTGGCACAGTGTGGTGCGCTTCAACTTCGAACATCTGGGGTCGGTGTCGGCCTCGATACGCTTGATTGGCCAGCAAATCCATATGCAGGTGCGTACCGACAACGACGTCACGGCGGCTGCATTGCGCGCCAACGGCAGCATGCTGGCCGATTCCATGGAAGCAGCCGGATCCTCACTCGACTCCCTGATTGTGAAACGGGATGAACAAGCCTAAGCTTCCCTTCCAGAATGCCGTTGCACTGGCCTACAACACCAATCAGGCCGCGCCCAAGGTTGTCGCGAAAGGCAGCGGCCTGGTCGCGGAAGCCATCATTGCGCGCGCCAGGGAAAGCGGCGTATTTGTGCATGAATCAAAGGAACTCGTCTCGCTGCTGATGCAGGTTGATCTCGACCAGCAAATTCCTCCCGCGCTGTATCGTGCCGTGGCGGAACTTTTGGCATGGTTGTATCGCATTGAAAATATGCAATTGGACCGCAGTGATGTATGATTAGAGGTTAGATTAAATACTGTCCTTTTGGGATATAAGTCTACCCTTTTATCCTTTGATTCGAGACGCATAGACGCACAGATGGCAAATACCGACGAGATTAAAGACGACAGCCCGTACCGCGTACATTCGCGCCGGGAAATCGTGTCCCTGCTGAATAGCATGATGGAGCGCAATCAGTTGCTGAGCCTGCTCATCAAGGGCGGTTCAGAGTCTATTATCACGTCGATTCTGGACATTGATGAAGGTCAGAACAGTGTCGTTATCGACGCGGCTCCGAGCGCCTCGCTCAACCTGAGCATTCTGCAAAGTAATCGCATCGGCTTTGAGGCGCTGTACAACAACATCCGCATCACGTTCAATGTCGACAAGGCAAAGCATTGCGAGTTTCAGTCGCGTCCCGCCCTCAAGATCGACATCCCTGAAAGCCTGGTGCGCCTGCAGCGCCGCGAATATTTCCGCATTCCGACACCGATCGCCAAGCCCTTGCGCTGCACCTTCCGCGTGACGCAGGATGACGGCTCGTTTACCACCATCGTCACCTTGCTTAACAACATCAGTGCCGGCGGTGTCGGCTTGACTGATGAAAAGAAGATTCTGGACAGCACTGTTGGTCGCATCTACGAAGATGTATCGCTGGAAATGACGGACAACACGATCGTGACCGTCAAATTGGTGGTGCGCGATTGCAAGGAAGCCAAGCTGGCTTCGGGCAAGACCGTCAATCGTTTCGGCTGCGAATTCGTCGACCTTCCTCGCGCTGTTCTGGCTGCGGTGCAACGCTTCATCACCAAGCTGGAACGCGAACAGAATGCCAAAGCATCAGGCATGATGTAAGCCATCCGGATAAGCGACACAATACGAATGAATACGCGTCGCGCAAGGCAGCTCTTTTTTATTGCACTCCAGCAAGGCACAGCAGCAGGATTGCACCAAAACATTCCCTTACTGTCACACCTGCATCGTCATGATGTCGCGATAGGCCGAAACCAGCTTGTTGCGCACCTGAAGACTGGTCTGGAACGAGATGCTGGATTTCTGCATCGCTATCATGACATCAGACAAATTGATGTTGTCGTCGCCCATGGAAAAGGCTTCGGACATTTTCTTGGATTTTTCTTGCGAGGCACTCACTTCATCGAGCGAATTTTTCAGAACGCTGGCAAAATCCACCCTTTGAGCAGGTTTTTCACCGCCGGTGATACTTTCCACCGGCGCAACATTTCCCTGGGCGCGTGCAGCAGCAGCCTTCAACTGGGAGACCATCGCTTCAATCCTGCTGGTATCGATCATACTTGTTGCCAATTTTGCACCCCTTCGAATTCAGTCAAGCATCTGTGATCGCGCATCGCAATCACACTTCTCGCTTCTACAACGGCAGATTAGCATGCCATCCCCTGCATTTCGCACCAATAAGCGGGGAAATAGCCATTCTGTTCCAGAGATCAAATTTTCGCTCTGGCAGGACAATCCACACTAAGCAAAAAACCTATATGGGTAGGGAAGCAGTGAAGCAAATCACACATAGCCACAAGCTCGGCAGCACATGCAAGGGGAAATCATGGCGGTAGCAGCCGATGGCACGCTGACCAACGACAGCAACGCCACAGCCACGGAAGGCACGACTTCGGGCGAACATTCGTCCCAGGAGCCGCCGCGCAACGGCGTCGTCCGCTATGCGCAGTCGCCTCAGGGGCGCCGCGTTGTTCTGATGGTTGCAGCAGCAGCGGTCATCGCCTTGATGATCGGCATCTGGATGTGGAGTCAGAAGACCGAATACCGGGTCCTGTTCTCCAACTTCTCCGACCGCGACGGCGGCGCCATCGTCGCGTCGCTGCAGCAGATGAACGTGCCGTACAAATATTCCGAAGGCGGCAGCGCCATTCTGGTGCCCGAAACCATGGTGCATGACGCACGCCTGAAACTGGCGTCGCAAGGCCTGCCCAAGGGCGGCAACGTCGGTTTCGAACTGATGGAAAACCAGAAACTGGGCGTGTCCCAGTTCCTTGAGCAAGTCAACTTCCAGCGCGCCCTTGAAGGCGAACTGGCGCGCTCCATTCAATCGCTGTCGGCAGTTCAGGCCGCCCGTATTCACCTGGCCTTGCCCAAGGCGTCGGTGTTCGTGCGCGACCAGCAAAAGCCGACCGCCTCCGTCATCCTCAGCCTGTACCCGGGCCGCGGACTGGACCCTCAACAAGTCAGCGCCATCGTCCATCTGGTCGCCAGCAGCGTCCCGGAACTGTCGCCCAAGAGCGTAACGATCGTCGACCAGAACGGCAACCTGCTGTCGGACACCACCAAGCAGCCCGCCAACGGCCTTGACCCGACCCAGCTCAAGTACGTCCAGGATCTGCAGCAAGACATCATCAAGCGCGTCGAGTCGATCATTGCGCCTATTGTCGGCACCGGCAACGTCCGCGCCGAAGCGACTGCGGACGTCGATTTCTCGCGCAGCGAACAAGCCGCCGAAACCTACAAGCCGAACCAGACTGCCGATACCGCCGCCGTTCGCAGCAAGCAAAGCAGCGAATCGCAAAATGGCAACTCCAGTACGTCCGGCATTCCAGGCGCCCTGACCAACCAGCCGCCCGCTCCTGCCACTGCACCGATCGTCAATCCGCCGGTCGCGGCAGGCGCTCCGGGCGCCGCCGGAACCGCTGCTGCACCGGCGACCAGTTCCGGCACCTCGCATAAAGACGCCACGATCAACTACGAAGTCGACAAGACCGTACGTTACGTCCAGCAACCGATGGGCGGCGTCAAGCGCCTGACGGTTGCGGTGGTGGTCAATTACAAGCGCACCACGGACCAGACCGGCAAGGTCGTGATGAAGCCCCTGACCGAAGCCGAGCGCAATCAGATCTCGGACCTGGTCAAGGAAGCGATGGGCTTCAACAAGGATCGCGGTGACTCGCTGAATGTGGTCAACACCCAATTCAGCAGCGAGATGGAGCCGGAATTGCCATTGTGGAAACAGCCGGACATGATCCAGCTGGCCAAGGAAATCGGCAAGTACGTCCTGCTGGCGGCCGTACTGCTCTACCTCTACTTCGGCGTGTTGCGTCCGATCATCTGGAAACTGTCGGGCCGCGAAGAACGCGAAGCCAAGGAACGCGCCGAGGCCGAAGCCAAGGCTGCCGCCGAAGCCGCAGCAGCGATGTACGATCCGGACAATCCGGACGCCATCGTCGAACTGTCGCCCGAAGCAGCAGAGGCCGACGCCCGCTCCGAGTACAAGAAGAATCTCGAATCCGTCAAGCAACTGGCCAAGTCCGATCCGAAACTGGTTGCAAGCATCATTAAGGCATGGGTGAACAATGAGTAACGAAGGCATTCAAAAAGGTGCCATCCTGATGCTGGCGCTGGGCGAGGACGAGGCCGCCGAAGTCATGAAGTACCTCGGCCCCAAGGAAGTCCAGAAGCTGGGCGCCGCGATGACGACCCTGAAAAACATCAGCTTCGAGGAAATCAACGGCGTTCTCGACGACTTCCTGGCGCAAACCGGCCAGGCCTCGTCGATCGGCCTCGATTCGGATGAATACATCCGCAGCGTGCTGACCAAGGCGCTGGGCGACGACAAGGCCACATCCCTGCTCAACCGCATCCTGGGCGGTCGCGATGCCAGCGGTATCGAAAGCCTCAAATGGATGGATGCGCAATCGGTCGCTGAACTTATCCGCAACGAACATCCTCAGATTATTGCAACGATCCTGGTTCACCTCGAACGCGATCATGCTTGCGATATTCTGAACAATTTCACCGAGCGCCTCCGCAACGACGTGATCCTGCGTATCGCAACCCTGGATGGCGTGCAGCCGACCGCATTGCGCGAACTGAACGACGTCCTGACCAAGCTGCTGACCGGCAACGAAAGCCTGAAGAAGCAACAAATGGGCGGTATCCGCACTGCCGCGGAAATCCTCAACTTCATGTCGGGCGAGAGCGAAACATCGGTGATGAGCAACCTGCGCGCCTATGACGAAGACATGGCGCAAAAGATCATGGACGAAATGTTCGTGTTCGAAAACATCATCGACATCGACGGCCGCGGCATCCAGCTGCTGCTGCGCGAAGTGCAATCGGAATCGCTCATCGTCGCACTCAAGGGCGCTTCGCAAGCGCTGCGCGACAAGATTTTCGGCAACATGTCGCAACGTGCTGCGGAAATGATGCGGGAAGACCTGGAGTCCAAGGGACCTGTGCGCCTGTCGGAAGTCGACGCGCAACAAAAGGCCATCCTCCAAATCGTCCGCCGCCTGGCCGACGAAGGCCAGATCGTGCTCGGCGCGAAGGGCGAAGATGCATTCGTCTAACGCCGCTGCGACCGGCGCATGCCGCCTCCAAGGCCGCATGACGTCGATCGCATCCATGGCTCAGCCTTACCGGATCTGAAATGGCTTCAAGAAACAACATCATTCCCAAAGAACAGATGACGCCTTACCAGCGTTGGGAAATGGCGTCCTTCGATGAGCCGCAGGAAGAGATTCCGCCGCCCGAAGAACAGTTTGCGGAAGAAATCCCGCCGCCGCCCTCGCTGACCCTCGAAGAAGTCGATGCCATCCGCGAACAGGCGCGCCAGGAAGGTTATGCCGAAGGCCAGCAACAAGGCTTGCAGGCCGGCCGGGCAGAAGGCTACATGGCCGGCTTGCAGCAAGGCCAGACCGAAGTCAACGAAACCATTCAGCACCTGCGCCAGATCGCGGTGTCGTTCGGCACTGAAGTCTCGCAAACCAGCGAAACCATGGCGCCGGAATTGCTCAATCTCGGTCTTGACATCAGCAAGGCGATGATCAAGACGGCGCTTAACGTCAAGCCGGAACTGATCCTGCCAACCATCAGCGCCGCGATCCACTCGTTGCCGGGTTTGCAATTGCCCGCCCTGCTTTATTTGCAGCCGGACGATGCCGCATTGGTGCGCGAACATCTCGGCGAAGAGCTCAGCCGGAACGGCTGGCGTCTGGTCGAAGACCCCGAACTGCAACGCGGCGGCTGCCGCATGGAAACCGGCACCAATCAGGTTGACGCCACCGTGCAGACACGCTGGCGCCGTATCGCGGAATCGCTCAGCAAACAACTGGACTGGCTGGAGTAGCGCCATGCGCGCACTGCCCTCCCTGCCCGCTGTTCCCGTCTACAAGGTGCAACGATGAATTCGCCGATGCCCTCCCATTTCAGCCGCTGGCAGGCCTATCTGCATAATTGCAGCGGCCTGGTGGCGATGACTGAGCCGACGCAGCTTTCCGGACGCATTACGCGCGTCGCCGGACTCGTCATGGAAGCGGTCGGCCTGAAATTACCGGTCGGCAGCCCCTGCACCGTCCCTTTGCCGAATGGCACCCTGATCGAGGCAGAAGTCGTCGGTTTCCAGGACGAACGCCTGTTTTTGATGCCGCAGAGCGATGTCGAAGGCATCGTGCCGGGCACCCGCGTCTACCCGGTCGAACCGGTCAAGCCGCCGCCGCGCACCGGTCCGATCGCCTATATCCGCCGCACCGACGAACACACGCGCCGCCTGCCGGTTGGCGACGAACTGCTGGGACGCGTACTCGACGGCGCCGGCCGCCCGCTCGACAATCTCGGGCCGCTCCATACGGAAAATTCAGCGCCGCTCAGCGTGCGCGCCGCCAACCCGCTGGGACGCGCGCCCATCGAAGATATTCTCGACGTCGGCGTACGCGCCATCAACAGCATGCTGACCGTCGGACGCGGCCAGCGCATGGGACTGTTTGCGGGTTCCGGCGTCGGCAAGAGCGTCTTGCTCGGCATGATGGCCCGCTACACCAGCGCCGACGTCATCGTGGTCGGCCTGATCGGCGAACGCGGCCGCGAAGTGAAGGAATTCATCGAGCACATCCTCGGCGACGAAGGCATGGTCCGTTCGGTCGTGGTCGCCGCACCGGCCGACACGCCGCCCCTGATGCGCCTGCAAGGCGCCGCCTACGCGACTGCGATCGCCGAATACTTCCGCGACCAAGGCAAGAACGTGCTGCTGATCATGGATTCGCTGACCCGTTACGCCATGGCCCAGCGTGAAATCGCCCTGGCCATCGGTGAGCCGCCTGCCACCAAGGGCTACCCGCCTTCGGTGTTCGCCAAGCTGCCAGCGCTGGTGGAACGCGCCGGCAATGGCGACGAAGGCGGCGGCTCCATCACCGCCTTCTACACCGTGCTCACCGAGGGCGATGACCAGCAGGACCCCATTGCTGACGCCGCCCGCGCCATCCTGGACGGCCATATCGTGCTCAACCGGGTGCTGGCCGAGGCCGGACACTACCCGGCGATCGATATCGAACAATCGATCAGCCGCGCCATGCACAGCATTACTTCCGCGGAACATCAGCGCGATACGCGCCGGCTGAAACAGTTGTACTCCCGCTATCAGCGCAACCGTGACCTCATCAGCGTCGGCGCCTACTCGGCCGGATCCGACCCGGTGCTGGACCAGGCGATCCAGTTGATGCCGCGCATCGAGGCGTTCTTGCAGCAGGGCATCCCCGAACGTGCGGGTGTTTCCGAGAGCTTGGGGCAACTTACCGCTCTATTCCAGTGATTGAGCACTTCGCCCCGAAAATATAATCAAAGCTACCATGGCTACGACCACCGCACTCGAAACGCTGATCGAATTGGCGACCAAAGAGACCGACGAAGCGACCAAACGCTTGGGCCGGTCTGTGCGTACGAGCGAAGAGGCGCAGCAAAAACTTGTCATTCTGGAACAATACCGCGACGACTACGCTTTGCGTTTTCAGGAAAGCCTGTCCTCCGGTTTGACGGCGATGAGCTATCGGAATTTTCAGTTGTTCATTGAGAAAATCGACAGCGCCATCACCGGGCAGCAAAATGTGGTGAAAAACGCCCAGCAACGCGTGGCGGAAGCACGGGCTGCATGGCAGGCATGCGAGCGCAAACGGATGTCTTATGACACACTGGCGACGCGGGCGAAACAAACGATGCAATTGCGCGAAACACGACGTGATCAGAAGCAGACTGATGAACAAGCGTCGCGGATCACGTTTTACAAACGGTAGGCTAGGAACTGGCGGAAACGATGAAAACACAATTGCCGATCTTGAACGTCGCGAACCTGCAGAATTCTGCACGTCCCGCCACGCAAGCCGACTCTTTCACGGCCGACGTTCCGTTCAACCAGGTGTTGAACAAGGAAGTCAGCAACCGCAACGCCGAAAATCAAAGCAAGCCGAGCGAAGCCGCCAAGGATAAATCGCCGGAACCGGCCAAAGCGGCTCCTGCACCGACCGCCTCGACCGCGCCAAAATCAGATGCGGACAAGACGGCCTCATCCGATGACAAGAAGACTGACGATCAGGCTGCGGACGATGCCAGCGCCGCTACTGACGCCGCTTCCACGCAGCAGATGCTGGCGCTGGTCACCAACATGGGTCAGATGATCGTCCAACCGCCTTCCAGGAAAGCCACTGACCAGGACATCGATGCCCTGGCCAGCCAGAAAGGCAAGAAGCCGATCGGCCAGATCGGCGCTGAGGCGAAGACCGACCTCGCGCTGGCGGATACCCAGAGTGAAGACAAGAGCAAGGGTAAAAACAACCTGCTCGACCTCGCCGCATTGCAAGACAGCGAAAAAGACGCAGCAGACGGCAAGTCCGCGCTGCCGACACGCGCCACCACCGAAAAGAGCCAGGCGGAATCGCCGGTTTCCGCAAAATCCTTCCAGGCCGATTTGCAGGACTCCGCCGCTGCGGCCCGCAACGCCAAGGTAGCGCCGGAGGTCAACCTCAAATCGATCGAAACACCAGTGCAGCCAACCGCCGCCACCGTGGTCCCTGCCCTGCAGCAAGCGATGTCGCTGAGCCAGCAAGCCGCCATGAGCGGCCAGGCAGTGCAACGCCTGACGCCGGCCGTCGGCAGCCAGGGTTGGGATCAGGCTGTCGGCCAGAAAGTGTTGTGGATGGTCAACGGCGGTCTGCAAAGCGCGTCGCTGACACTGAATCCGCCGGATCTGGGCCCGTTGCAAGTGGTCCTGCACGTCAACAACCAGCAAGCCGATGCGACCTTCATCACCGCCCAGCCCGAGGTCAAGCAGGCGCTCGAAGCCGCCATGCCGAAGCTGCGCGAAATGATGGACCAGGCCGGCATCCAACTGGGCCAGGCCACCGTCAATACCGGCAACCCGAATCAACAGCAAGGCGCGAACCAGCAACAACAGGCGCGCAGCACCAGCGGCAACGCGTCGAGCTTCGGCGGCCGCGACAACGAAACAGACGTCAATGTGGCAGTCGTGCCCCGTCCAGTCGCTCGCGGCGGACAAGGGCTTGTGGACACATTTGCATAAGTCGAACAGCATTCAATAAAAACAGGTGTTCAGCCGGCAGTATCAATATCGGCGTTTTTTTGCCGATAGTATTGTGATGTGCTCAACGAACACGCGCGAAAGGGAAAATTAGATGGCAACAAAAGCAGCAGCAAAACCGGCAGCCAAGGGGGCGGATGCTGCAGAGGCGGCACCGGCGAAATCGAAGAAAATGCTCTTCATCATCATCGGTGCGGTGCTGGTGCTGGCAATCGGCGGCGGCGCAGCCTTCATGCTGATGGGCGGCAAATCCAAAAAAGCCGATGCGGAACATGTCGAAGAAAAGGCCACCTCGAAGGTGCCCGTATTCGTTGTCATCGAACCGTTCGTGGTGAACCTGCAGCAAGAGACCGGCGATCAGTTCCTGCAAGTCGCATTGACGCTGCAAGTGCCGAACGCGGAAACCGCCGAAAGCATCAAGGTCTTCATGCCGCAAGTGCGCAGCCGCCTGCTGATGGTCCTGTCGAGCAAGAAGGCTTCCGAATTGCTGACCAGCGAGGGCAAGCGCAACCTCACCGACGAGATCATCGATCAGTTGGGCGAGCCGTTTGCCGGCGGCGGCAAGGGTCCCTCGATCACCGACGTGTTCTACACCTCTTTCGTCATTCAACAGCAGTAGCATCATGGCAGAACACTTTCTATCGCAGGAAGAAGTCGATGCACTCCTAAGGGGAGTGACGGGGGATCAGGACGAAGAAAAAAGCGTCGAAGAAACCCCCGGGACGGTACGCAACTACAATCTTGCAACGCAAGAGCGTATCGTTCGCGGCCGGATGCCGACGCTTGAAATCATCAACGAACGTTTCGCCCGCCTGTTCCGCATCGGTTTGTTCAACTTCCTGCACCGCACCGCCGAGATTTCGGTCGGCCCGGTGAAAGTCTCGAAGTACAGCGAATTCATCCGCAACCTGGTCGTGCCGACCAACCTGAATCTGGTCCACATCAAACCGTTCCGCGGCATCGGCCTGGTGGTCTTCGATCCGCAGTTCGTGTTCCTGCTGGTGGACAACATGTTCGGCGGCGACGGACGTTTCCATACCCGGATCGAAGGCCGTGAATTCACGCCGACCGAGCAACGCATCATCATGCGCGTGCTGGACATCGTGTTTGAAAACTATTCCAAATCGTGGGAGCCGATCTACCCGATCGAATTCGAGTACATCCGCTCGGAACTGAATACCCAGTTCGCCAACATCGCCACACCCAATGAAGTCGTGGTGTCGACCTCGTTCACGATCGAACTGGGACCGGTCAGCGGCGAGATTCACATCTGCACGCCGTATTCGATGATCGAACCGGTCCGGGACAAGCTCACCAGCAGCATGCAAGGTGAAGCACTTGAAGTTGATAAACGCTGGATCCGCCTGATGAAGCAGCAGATCCAGACCGCTGAAGTTGAGCTGATCGCCAACTTCGGCACCGCCCGCGTCACATTTACCGATTTGCTGAACATGCAAGTCGGCGACGTCATCCAGTTGCAGACGGCCAATCCGGTCACTGCACAAGTCGACGGCGTTCCTGTGATGGAGTGCAGCTATGGCAAATTGAATGGTCAATACGCGTTGCGCGTAGAAAAACTGCTATCCATCACGCAAAGCGAAACACCAGAAAGTATTCAAGGAGAGCAGAATGGCTGAAGATAACGTTGACCAAACAGCGGCGGAAGACGATCCGTGGGGCGCCGCGTTGGCCGAACAAACAGAAGCGGAAGAGTCGCAGAAGAAGCACATTCCTGAAGAAGAAGGCCTGACGACCAAACCGGCCGAAGCGACCATCTTCAAGGATCTCAGCGCATCGGATATACAGACCAACACGCCCAACGACATCGACTTCATCCTCGACATCCCCGTCCAGCTGACGGTGGAACTGGGCCGCACCAAGATCGCCATCAAGAACCTGCTGCAACTGGCGCAAGGTTCCGTGGTGGAACTCGACGGCATGGCCGGTGAACCGATGGACGTGCTGGTCAACGGTTGCCTGATCGCACAAGGCGAAGTGGTGGTGGTCAATGACAAGTTCGGTATCCGTCTGACCGACATCATCACTCCCGCAGAGCGCATCCGCAAACTCAATAGATGAACCGTCCGCGCCGTCTCCGCAATTTTCTGACCTGCATCCGCTGCAGCATCGCCGTTGTGCCGGTAGCGCTTGCCGCCGGCGCGGCGCATGCAGCGGAACAGCAAACAGCCCCGGCATTACCCTCCGCCACCGGCAGCGTGTTCACCATGCTGCTGGGGCTGACGGCCGTGCTGGCGATCATGGCCGGTATCGCGTGGCTGTTCAAACGCACCGGCCTGGTCCAGCGTGCGCAGGGCAACGCAGTCGCCAAGATCATCGGCGGCGTCAGCGTCGGCACGCGCGAGCGTGTGATGGTCATCGAAGTCGCGGACCAATGGATCGTCATCGGCGTTGCGCCGGGACGCGTCAATACACTGGCAACCATGCCACGCCAGGAACATGTTGCAGCGCCGGCCTCGGCCGCCTCCGCCAATTTTTCGTCCTGGCTGAAAAACACGATCGACAAACGTAATGGCAGCAGTTAGAACTTCCTGGGCGCGCTTGTTCCACTCATTCCGCTCATCCGGCTCCTTCGGTTCGTCCCGCTGGCTGCGGCTGCTGCCGGTTTTCCTGCTCTGCCTGCCGCTCGCGGCGGCGGCCCAACAGGGCTTGCCGGCATTCACCAGCACACCGGCGCCGGGCGGCGGACAGACCTACAACCTCAGCATCCAGACGATGCTGTTGCTCACGTCGCTGTCATTCATCCCGGCCGCGCTGCTGATGATGACCTGCTTCACGCGCATCGTCATCGTGCTGTCGCTGTTGCGCCAGGCGCTCGGCACGCAATCGACGCCGCCGACGCAGGTGCTGGTGGGCCTGTCGCTGTTCCTGACCCTGTTCGTGATGGGCCCCGTGTTCGACAAGATCTACGTCGACGCCTACCAGCCATTCGCGGACAACAAGATTTCCATGATCGACGCGATGGAAAAAGGCGCCGCGCCGCTGAAGGAATTCATGCTCAAGCAAACACGCCAGTCCGACCTCGCCCTGTACGTCAAGCTGTCGCACAGCCCCGACCTGCAAGGCCCGGAAGACGTGCCGCTGCGCTTGCTGATCCCGGCCTTCATCACCAGCGAACTGAAGACCGCATTCCAGATCAGCTTCGCCATCTTCATCCCCTTCCTGATCATCGACATGGTGGTCGCCAGTATCCTGATGTCGATGGGCATGATGATGATGTCGCCGGCGATCGTGTCGCTGCCGTTCAAGCTGATGCTGTTCGTGCTGGTTGACGGTTGGCAGTTGCTGATCGGCTCGCTGGCAGAAAGTTTTTACTAAGGCCCCGCCATGACACCAGAAAGCGTAATGACCCTCGGCCGCCAGGCCATGGAAGTCACTCTGATGATCGCCGCGCCGATGCTGTTCACCGCGCTGGTGATCGGCCTGATCGTCAGTATTTTCCAAGCCGCGACGCAAATCAATGAAGCCACGCTGACCTTCATTCCGAAACTGGTGGGGGTCTTCCTCGCGCTCATCATCGCCGGTCCGTGGATGCTGAGCGTGATGCTCGATTACATGCGCCTGATGTTTACCGGCATTCCGGCCATGGTTCAGTAAGGCATGCAAGGATTGCCACCTCCACCGGCAATCGCAACATCATGATCAACGTCACCAGCGCTCAGCTCTACATCTGGATCGCCGCTTTCATCTGGCCGCTGACGCGCATCCTCGGCTTGCTGGCGGTTGCGCCGCCATTCGGCAGCGCCAGCGTGCCCATGCTGGTGAAATTGCTGCTCGGCGTCATGACCTCGCTGGTCATCGCGCCCAACGTGCCGGTGCCACCGGCGCTGGACCCGATGTCGATGACAGGACTGTTGATCCTGGTCCAGCAATTCATCATCGGCGCCGCAATGGGATTTTCAGTTCGCCTGGTTTTCTCGGCCGTAGAGATGGCGGGTGAAATGACCAGCAACACCATGGGCCTCGGCTTCGCCGTCTTCTTCGATCCGCAATCGCAAGGACGCACGTCCGCCATCAGTCAGTTGTTTTCCCTACTGGCTACGCTGGTCTTCCTTAGCATCAATGGCCACCTGCTCCTGGTAGCGGTCATGGCGGATAGTTTCAACACCTTGCCGATCACCGCAACACCCGTGACGGCCGAAGGTTTCCATTACATTGCCCTCTCCGGCGCTCGTATCTTCAGCATGGGCCTGCAATTGTCGCTGCCCATGCTTGTCGCCTTGCTGATCACCAACATGGCGCTGGGCATCCTGACACGCGCGGCGCCGGCACTGAACCTGTTCGGCATCGGTTTTCCGATCACCATGGTCGCCGGTTTCCTGCTGATCGCGATTTGCCTGCCCTACATGCTGACGCCGTTGCAGCACTTCCTCAACGACACCATCGAAACCGTGCGCATGCTCGGCGGCATGGCTACCATCCCGCCGATACCCAAACGCTAGCCCATGCATCCAGGCCGCCGTTTTACGACGCGATCAGGCACCCACATGCGCAGAGGCGGACATCCCGCATCAACGGCAAATGAGAACAAACGGAGTGACTGCTGCGAGGAAAATCAGGACGTCGGGCGAACCTCAGCTCGCCCGACCGGGAAGGACTACTTCAGGTAGTTCAGCAGCGTCAGGCTGCTGGTGACGACGAAGGATTTTTGCGCGGCCTGCAGGTAAGTCTGCTGCAGCGACAGCGCACTGATATTTGCCGAGAGATCAGATGGATTGCGGCCCAGCAAGTCGTTGACGCTTTGCTCGTATTGCACCTTGAGCACATCGCCTGCTGCGTTCAGATTGTCGATCTCGGACTGGCGCGCGCCCACCGAGGCCGTAGCCGCGCCGACGCTGTTCATCTGCAGGTCGATCGCGCCGCCGAGCTTGTTCAGGCCACGGGTCAATGCCGCCTGGCTGCCGGGGATCGGGGTACGCGCGGCCTCTGCCTTGTCCGACAACAGCTTTGCATTGGCCGCCTGTGTCAGCAACGTGCTGTAATTCGGATCGGTTGGAGCAGCGGCATCCAAAGCTGCCTGCGCCGTCTTGTAGGCTTGGATGGGATATTGTGCCGGCAACGAGCCAACAGGATATTGAAACGTGTTGGCCGCCTGGGTATCGGCATTGTTGGCCGCCTCGGTCACCGGGACCTGCAATAGCGTGATCAGGTCCTGCATGTTCTTGAAGGTATCCTGGCCCGCTCCCTGGAACACCGCCTGGCCGGAAACGCTAATCTCCATGTTGCGGGTCGAATCCACTTGCAACGTTTGCTGGCCTTGATCGCCGTTGTAGACGATATTGCCCATGCTGTCGTAATCGAACGGCTGGGTGGTGGCCTTGAACCCCGAGAACAGGTAGTTGCCCAGCGCATCGGTGGCGTTGGCGAAGCCCAGCATTTCTTTCAGGTTGCCCTTGAGCTCAGTCGCCATGTTGGCGCGTTCGTTATTGGAATACGCTGCATTGCCGGCCTGGGTGATGTTCGACTTGATCTTGGTCAGCATGGCCGTGACGCTGGTCAGGGCCGCATTCACCTGCGACAGCGAGCTGTCGGCATTGTTGCGATTGGTCTTGTACTGGTCATTGAGCGCCTGCGTTTGCGACAGGTCCAGCGCACGGGCGGCCGCGACGGCGTCGTCGGACGGCAGCAACACGGTTTGCTGCTGGGTCACTTGCTGGTTCAGCTTCAGGATCGAACCCTGCATGCTGGTCAATTCATTGTTGCTCAGTTGATAGAGCATGCTTGTGCTGATACGCATTTTGATCTTCCTTAAAACTAGCCGCCGAGCGTGAACAAGACATTCAGCATGTCGCTGGCAGCCTGAATGATTTTTGCCGCAGCCTGATAGGCTGTTTGATTCTTGATCATGTTGGCCAACTCCTCATCCTGGTTGACGCCGGATTCGGATTGCTGCTCTTGCTGAATCGCGGTCAAGCGCGCGTTTTCAGCCTTGTTGGTGACAGTGATCTCATTGGTCTTGTTGCCGATCAGGCTGACCAGTTGCGAATACGATCCCTGGAACGAGGTATTGCCGATCGTGTTCGCGGTTTGCAGCGCGTTCAAGGCCAGCGCGTTGCGATTGTCGGTCACACCGCCGGTGTTTGGCGAGACGTAAAACTGGTCGCCGTTGGCAGGCTGGCCGGTAATGCTGAAGCTCATGCCGGTCGACGTGGTGTAGCTGTAACCAGGGCCGAAAGGCAGATTCGGCGGCGTCACCAGGACTGGATTGCCGCCGGCATCCTTGACTGTGACAGTTCCCATTGGCGCCGTCCCAAGCGCAGGCGATGTCGCCAGCGTCCCGGTCGTACTATCAAAGGTGAAGCTTAATTTGGAGCCTGCCGGCAACGTCGTCGCGGTAAAACTCGAATTGATGGTACCCGATGAAATCGTGGCGGTACCCGTATTCGCCGGTGTGGGCGAAAACACGAACTTATCATTATTGGCAGGCGTTCCGCTCAGTACGAAACTGACGCCGTCGGCGGTGATGGTGGCACCGGCAGAATAAGGGATTGCTGTGCCCGGAGTGTAAGGAGTCGTTACCCCGGCTGTCGTAGTGACCATGACGTTTCCAACCGGGTTGGGCGACAACGCAAGCGTATTCGTACCGCTGCTATACGTGTAGGTCTGTGTCGAGTTCGGTGCAAATGCAGCTTTGTCCACCGTCGCCGAAGTCACCACGCCGGTGCCGGTGTTGCCGCTCGTGACCAGCCCCATGTTCGTGACCGCGTTACTCGACGTCACGATCGGCGTTCCTGCGGCGATCTTCTGCGTATTGGTGATCGCCACGCTGATGCCGTTGGCGCCGTCGATGGTCGGCTTGATCAGGAAACTGTCTTTGGCCACCATACCGGCGGAACCGAAATCCACACCGTCGATCGTGACCGGCATTGTCGCTGAAGTGGTCTTGGTGTTGTCCGACAAACGCGTGACAGAATAATTGAAACCGTCGTAATCAAGACGGTAATCGCTGGTCGTCAGTGCTGAGGGGTTGCTGATGGTTGCCGTTGCAGTTGCCACCGGTAGTGCAACGTGATTCTTGATGTTGGCCACAACTGACGGCACCGGCACGTTGAAGAAGTCGGTGCCCAGCGCGCCGTTCTGATCCTGCCCCAGCTTATGCTGCGCGTTGAACGCGCTGGCCATCGCGATTGCCACGCGACCCAACGTATTTTGCGCCGTGTCCAGCGTTTCGGTACGGTATTGCAGGATCCCGCCCAGGCTACCGCCGGTGAAGGCGCCGTCGGGCAACAGGATGGTCGCGTTGCTGCTGGTCTTGATCGACACTTGAAGGCGCGTCGGATCGTCGTCCGCCGGCGTCGCCACCAGTTGCGAAACCTGATCACCCAGCACCAGCGGCTGGCCGTTGCCGATGAACACGCTCATCGAACCATTGTTTTGCGGCAAGGTAGTGACCTTGACGATCTTGTTCAGATCTGCAATCGCCTGATCGCGTTGGTCGAGCAAATCGTTCGGTGCTGCACCGCCGCCGCTGCCCTGCGCCTTGATGATCGCCTGGTTCAGTTCCTGGATCTGCGTTGCCAACGAATTGATGGAACCGATGCTCGACGTGATCTGGGCGTTGACGCTGGTACGACTCTGCGCCATTTGGTCGTTCAGGCTCTGGAAACGGGCAGCGAGCGTCGAACCGGCGGACAGCACGGCCTGACGGGCGGCGTCGTTATTTGGCG
>NZ_AJHH01000332.1 GCF_000256565.1 Herbaspirillum lusitanum P6-12
TCGACGCCAGGTTTTGCATGGATTTGAAAAAGTCCTGCAACGCAGGCGAGAGGCCTGCCGACGTATCGGCGACAAGATTGTTCAGTTGACTGATCTGCGACAGGTAGGAGTCCAGCGAGCTCGCCGTCGTCTGCGACGCCATCACCTGCTTGTTGAGGAAATCGTTGTAGACGCGCTTGATTTCGGCAACCTGCGTACCCTGTCCCACAAAACCGTAACCGTAGTTGATGCCGCCGGCCGTGCTTTGTACGACCACCTGGCGGTTGTAACCCGGGGTTGTCGCATTGGAAATATTATGGCTGGTCGTCGCCTGGGCCGCCTGAGCTGCGGCCAGTGCACTTTGCCCGATACTGAAGATATTGGTTGCCATGCTATCTGTCTGTTCTTTAACGGAATAACCTAGTGAACGGCATCCTGCAGGGAAACTTTAGGACGCGTTACCAATGATTTTTTGAGAGTGCGGGAAGCGCCTGGCGTTCCCGCAGCGTATGGAAAAGCCCCCGTCCGGGCTGATGCCCGCCCGCATATCAGGCCGACAGCGACTGGCGGATGATGCGTGATAGTTTTTCCGCATAATGCGGGTCGGTTGCATAGCCTGCGCGTTGCAAACCGTAGGCAAAACCGTGGGCGTCTTGCGCATTGGCCAATACTTTTTCGTAGCGCGGGTTGCTGCGCAGCAGCTTGGCGTAATCCTGGAAGGCTTCGGAATAAGAATCGTAAGCGCGGAATTTCTCCACCTTGCGCTGCGCCACCCCGTTGACGTATTCGATCGTGGTAGCGTCGACTGTCTTGCCGGTCCAGTTGCCCGTCGCCTTGATGCCGAACAGGTTGTGCGCGGAGCTGCCGTCGCGGGCGCGGATTTCTTTCTTGCCCCAGCCGGTTTCGAGCGCAGCTTGCGCCAGCATGAACTTGGCGGGGATGCCGGTGATGCGGCTGGCCGCCTCGGCGTCGGCTTGCAGACGGTTCTGGAAGGCTTCGACGTGTGCCGGACGCTGCTGGCCGCCCTTGCGCTTGCTACCGCCTTGGGAAGACGTGCTGTCGTAAGTGGCCGCATTGGCGAGGCCTTGCACCAGACGCGACTTGTCGAGATCGCTCAGCGTGTTGGCCAGCGGAATGTCGAGCGGCAAGGCAGATGCGCCGTCTTCGTCGGTTGGCAACGGTTTATTCAGGCTGCTGGACAGCTGACGCACCAGCATGTCGGCCAGGCCGACGCCGCGCTGCGCCATGTTCTGGCTGAGCTGCTGATCGAGCATGCTGGTAAACATCTTGGTCTGCGGACTGTCGAACATGCCGTCCTGCGGCGTGGCGTCGCGCATGCTCTTCAACATCATGTTCAGGAACAGAGCTTCAAACTGCTTGGCCGCGCCCTTGAGCGATTCCGGCGATTGCGTGGCCGCGGCGGAACGCAAGCTGTTGAGGCTGTTGGCATCGGCCGCCAGGCTTTCGGTCGGATTACCCGGTTTGATGTTATTGATCATGTACTGCCCCGGTTAAATGATTTCCAACTCGGCGCGCAAGGAGCCGGCAGCCTTCATGGCTTGCAGAATCGCCAGCAGATCCTGCGGCGTCGCGCCGATGGCATTGAGCGCCTTGACCACTTCGGCCAGCGAGGCCCCGCCCTTCAGGTACATGACCTTGCCGGGCGCGGAACTGATCGAAATCTGGGCGTTCTGGTTGGCGGCAGTCTGGCCGCCGGACAAGGCGCCGGGCTGGCTGATGCTGTTCTCCGCGTTGATCACCACAGACAGATTGCCGTGCGATACCGCGCAGGTATCCAGCGTCACCGCCTGATTCATCACCACCGAACCGGTGCGCGCATTCAGGATCACCTTGGCTTGCACACGCGACGGGATGACGTCGATGTTTTCCAGCGCACCGAGGAAAGCCACGCGATCACCGCTGCCGATCGGCGCCCGGATCCGGATGACGCGGCCGTCCTGGGCCATTGCAGTATCGAAGCCGAAACGTTTGTTGACCGCTTCCACCACGCGGCTGGCGGTGGAGAAATCGTTGTCGTTGAGTTCCAGGTTGACCGTGTCGCCCTGCCCCAATGCCGATGGCACCGCGCGTTCGACCGTGGCGCCGGCGGAGATGCGGCCGGCCGACAGCTGGTTGATGACGGTGCTGCTACCCGCCGCCGATCCACCCGCGCCGCCGACCACGATGTTGCCCTGAGCGATCGCATAGATCTGACCGTCGGCGCCTTTCAGCGGCGCCATCAGCAGCGTGCCGCCGCGAATGCTCTTGGCGTTACCGATCGAGGAGACGGTGACATCCAGCGTTTGTCCCGGCTGCGCAAATGCCGGCAAGGAAGTCGTGACCATCACGGCGGCGACATTCTTGAGCTGCATGTTGCTGGTCGAGGTGCTGGGCAGATTGACGCCCAGTTGCTGCAACATGCTGATCACGCTCTGCACGGTAAATGGAGTCTGTGTAGTCTGGTCGCCGCTGCCGTCGAGACCGACAGCAAGGCCGTAACCCACCAGTTGATTCTGCCGCACGCCCTGAATGCTGGCCAGGTCCTTGAGGCGTTCCGCATGGCTGACGCCGGCGCTGAGCAGGCATGCCGCAGCCACCAGCATGGTCGCCAGACGGTTGAAGCGGAACAGAGACAGGGAACGCGAACGGAAAATCATGGATACCACCTTGGGACTAGAACGGCGACACGCTAAAGAAGAAGCGTGACAAAGAAGACATGAATTCCGCCATATCCACACGTGTATTGGTTCGGTACTCGACCTTGGCGTCGGCCACCAGCGTCGACGACACGGTATTGCCGGTTGCGATGTTGTCCGGGCTGACGGTGCCGGAGAAGCGCACGTATTCAACACCCTTGTCCAGCGCCACCTGCTTCTCGCCGCTGACGACCATATTGCCGTTCGGCATCACTTCGATGACGGTCACGCCGATGGTGCCGGTGAAGTTGTTGCTGGAGCTGATCGCGCCCTTGTCTTCAAACTTGTTGGTGCTGCCGCCGCTGCCGGACAGTTCCTTGATGGAGGTGCCGAACAGCGTCGGCGCGATGGCGCTGGCGCTGCCGGTCTTGCTGCCGGAGCTGCCCGCCGATTTGGCGGCGCTGGTTTTTTCATTGATGACGATGGTCAGGGTGTCGCCTACCAGGCGTGCACGACGGTCTTCCAGCAACGGACGATACGCTGCCGACTGGAAGATCGCGCCGTTGGTCGCCGGAGCATAAGCAGCTGGCTGCGGCTTCGCCGTCAACGGCATCTTGACGATCGAATCCGGCACCGTTTCGCATCCGGCAAGAGCAATCATCCCTACGATGGCGGCAAGTTTCATCAGGCTTTTCATGTTTGCCTCATCCCATTTCATCAAAGCATTACAAAAACAGATTACAACTGCGACAGCTTGGCCAGCATCTGGTCGGATGTCGTGATTGCCTTGCTGTTCATTTCGTACGCGCGCTGGGTCTGGATCATGTTGACCATTTCCTCGACCACGTTCACGTTCGAGGTCTCGACATAACCTTGCCACAATGCGCCGGCGCCATTGGTGCCCGGGGTATTTGGTGCAGGCGTGCCGGAGGCGGCTGTTTCCGCATAGAGATTTTCACCCTTGCTTTCAAGACCGGCCGGGTTGATGAACGTGGCGATCTGCAGCGTGCCGATCTGCGTGGTCGCAGTCGAGCCGGCTTGCGTGATCGAGACGGTGCCGTCGCGACCGATGGTCAGCTTGGTCATGTTGGCAGGCATGGTGATCGGCGGCTGGACCACATAGCCGCTCGACGTCACCAGCTGGCCCTGGGCATCCGACTGGAACGAACCGTCGCGGGTGTATTGCGTCGTGCCGTCCGGCATCAGCACCTGGAAGAAACCCGCGCCTTGAATCGCGACGTCCTTGTCGTTGCTGGTCTGGTTGGTGTTGCCTTGCGTATGGATACGCTCGGTCGCGACCGGACGCACACCGGTACCGATCTGCAGGCCCGACGGCAATTGCGTCTGCTGCGACGACTGTGCACCCGGCTGACGAAGAGTCTGGTACATCAGATCCTCGAACACGGCGCGCGAACGCTTGAAACCGTTGGTGCTGGTGTTGGCGAGGTTATTCGAAATGACGTCGAGTTGCGTTTGTTGCGCATCGAGACCGGTTTTGGCAATCCACAGGGAACGAATCATATTTTCTCCAGTACCTGAATAGTTGGTTTAGCTTCAGGACAACGACAGAATTTGGTTGGCTTTGTCTGCATCACTCTGGGCAGTTGTCACCACCTTCATGTTCAGGTCGAATTGGCGCGCGAGGTTGATCATGTTGACCATGGAATCGACCACGTTGACGTTGCTGCCTTCAAGCGCGCCGCCGACGAGGCGGACGTTGGCGTCAGGCGGAGCCTGGGTGCCCGCGGTCAGGCGGAACAGGCCGTCGTCGCCGCGCTTGAGCGACTTCTCATCCGGATTGACCATCTTGATGCGGCCCAGTATGTTCACCGCATTGGGCGTACCCATGGTCGGGATCGAGGATACCGTGCCGTCCGGTGCAATCGCAATCGTCACATCCGGAGGAATACTAATCGGACCGCCGTCGCCCATGACGCTCAGGCCGGTCTGCGTTTGCAGAATGCCGTTTTCACTCATCTTGAAGCTGCCGTTGCGGGTATAGGCTTCGCCGCCGTCTGCGGTCTGCACCGCAATCCAGCCATCTCCCGCCACAGCGACGTCCAGCGCACGGCCGGTGTCTTGTATCGGGCCCAACGCGAAGTTGGTGCCTGCGGTCGAATCGACCACGAACGTGCGCGTCGCCAGCCCTTCGCCGCCCACCACCGGTACGGCGCGGAAGGTGTCGAGCTGAGAACGGAAACCGGTCGTTGTCGCGTTCGCCAGGTTGTTGCTGGCGGTGGCCTGCTGCTCCATTGTGTGCTTGGCGCCGGACATGGCGGTGTAAATCACACGATCCATAATTACCCCTTTGTGCGCGCGCGGCATCGCTGCCGCGCGCTTCCCCACTTAGTTCAAATTGCTTAGCGCAGGCTGACCAGCGTTTGCAGAACGGTATCCTGCACCTTGATGGTCTGCGAGTTGGCCTGATAGACGCGTTGCGCCACGATCATGTTGACCAGTTCAGTGGTCAGGTCGACGTTGGAGTCCTCCACGGCGCGCGCTTGCAGGACGCCGAACTGGCCCGTGGTCGGCTTGCCGACCAACGGCTGGCCGGCGTCGGCGGTGGCGGTGTACAGGTTATTGCCCAGCGGCGACAGGCCGTTCGGATTGGCGAAATTCACCAGCAGCACCTGGCCCAGGACCTTGGTGTCGTTGTTCGAGTAGCTGCCGACGATGGAACCATCCTTACCTATCGAGAAGCTCGACAGCACGCCGGGCGCTTTACCGTTCTGGTCTTGCGCGACCGGGGTGAAAGCCTGGCCGGTTTGTGTCGTGCCGGTGTAATCTAATGCGACGTTGGCTGGGAAGGTTGCACCCGGTTGAACGAAGGCAGGACCATTCAGAATTGCTGCCGTAAACGCGCTACCCGTGGCGCCCGCGGTCAAGACACCCGAGCTGTTGAAGGTCAGCGTGTCGAGTTTCACTGGTGCGCCCGCGACAGGATAGGTCGTGTTGTTGATGGTCGCGTACACGTCCCAGTCGGTTGTCGTCGCGGTCGACGTGGCCTTGTTCTTCACGTAGTACGTTTGCACGTTGTACGAGTTGCCCAGGCTGTCGTACATGGTGACACCCGTGGTGCTGTTGTAGCTGGCCGCATTGGTCGGGCTGAACGGCGTGACCGCAGGGTCGATGCTCGTCAGGCGGGAATCCAGGTTCAGCTTGGTGTTGATCAGCGTGGTCGCCGTCGCGGGAATATTGGAAGTGTCGATTTGTAGCGGCACAGGGTCGCCGCCAACCACGGTGCCCAGCCAGCCGGTCAGGTACGCGCCCTTCTCGCTCGGATTGATGATGTAGCCAGACTTGTCCAATTGAAATTGGCCATTGCGGGCATACATCGGCGACTGGTCGGTCAGGCTGCCCTGCATGCGGAAGAAGCCGTCGCCGTTGATGGCGATGTCGAGCGGATTATTGGTGGTGGTGACGTTACCTTGGGTGAACGCCTGTTGCACGTTGGCGACCGCGACACCGATGCCGACCGGCGAGTTGCCGGAACGGTTCATCGAGTTGGCGTACATGTCGGCGAACTGTGCCTGTGCCGATTTGAAACCCACTGTGCTGGCGTTGGCAACGTTGTTGCCGATCACGTCGAGACTCTTCGACGCCCCTGCCAAGCCACTCAGGCCTTGTTGAAAACTCATTTGATTCTCCTTGTGCTGGAAGCCGTCAGTGGATTAGAGGATTTGGATAACGTCGGTCGGCTTGATGGTGCCGATATTCGATACATTCAGTTTCACGCCGTCGGCGCCTGTGCTGACGCTGGCGACCGTGCCGAAGGACAGCGCGGCGGCGTCCACGGCGGTGCCGGCGCTGGTCGCGGCGACGGTGAAGGTGTACTGACCGTCGGCGGCCTTGGTGCCGGCGTCGTTGGTGCCGTCCCAGATGACCGGCACGGTGCCTGCAGCCTGGCTGCCCAGATCCATCTGGCGCACGACGGCGCCGGTGGTCGCATCACGGATGGTGACCTTGATGCTGTCGGCGTTGGCGCCGAGCTGCACGCCGAACACGGCCTTCTGCGTGGTCGTCTCGGTACCGTCGGCAGCCTTGGTGGTGTCGGAAGTCAGGGTCAGGTTGTTGCCCGGAGCCAGCACGCTGTGACCGATCATGTTGGCTGCCTGCAGCGACTGCGCCGAACCAAGGTTGGACATGAGAGAAGCCAGCGTGGTGTTCAATTGGCTGATGCCCGACACGGTCGACAGCTGCGCCAGCTGAGTGGTCAGTTGGGAGTTGTCCATCGGATTGGTCGGATCCTGATTCTGCATCTGCACGGTCAGCAGCTTCAGGAAGCGATTCTGGATCGCTTCCGGGCTGTTGTCGTTCAGGCTCGAAGTATTGGAGGTCGATGTCGACGTGCCATTCATTGACGACAGCAAATCGTTGGAAACAGTAGTCATGATTAAGATCTTCCTTATTGACCGATGGTGAGGGTTTTCATCAACATATTCTTGGCGGTATTCATCGTCTCGACGTTGGTCTGATACGAACGCGATGCGGAGATCATGTTGACCATCTCCTCGACCGGATTGACATTCGGCATGGCGACGTAGCCGTTGTTGTCGGCCATCGGGTGCTTGGGGTCGTACATCAGCTTGGGCGGCGCCTGGTCTTCGACGATCTGGCTGACCTGCACGCCGCTGTTTTCGATGTTGCCGAACGGGACCGCCTTGAACACCACTTGCTTGGCCTTGTATGGCTTGCCGTCCGGGCCGGTTGCACTGTCGGCGTTGGCGATGTTGCTGGCAACCGTATTGAGGCGCTGCGATTGCGCGCTCATGGCAGAACCGGCGACGTTGAAAATATTGGAAAGAGACATGATGATCAGCCTGGTTGGATGGCGGCGAGCAGACCTTTGATCTGCGCATTGACGGCGGTGATGCCTGCTTCGTAACGCACCGCGTTGTCGGTGAACTGATTGCGTTCGACGTCCATGTCGACGGTGTTGCCGTCCACACTGCTCTGGGTCTCCTTGCGATACAGCAGCGGCGAACCGCCGATACCGCCGTCGCCCGTCGCCTTGCCGGAAATATGGGCCGACGACGTGCGCGCCAGCTCGACCGGCGGCACCGTACTCGATTTGCCCGCCATGGCGCCTTGCAGGGTCTTGGCGAAGTCGATGTCGCGCGCCTTGTAATTCGGTGTATCCGCGTTGGCGATGTTGGACGCCAGCAATTGCTGACGCTGGGCGCGCAAATTCAGCGCCGTTTCATTGAATCGCAGATAATCATCCAGTTTTGCAGCCATCTAACCCTCCTGACGTACCCTTCATAAAGTACGCATCATGCCGATAATGGGATTTACACACCATTGGATCATAAGGCTCCCCCTCAAACTCTAATGCCCGAGAAAGAGAGAAAACTATGCCTTGTTCGACCTTTTGACAGAGTCGGCCGCCGGTACTATTGCTGACAGGATGGCCCTGCCTCCGATCACCCGGGTTGAAAAGTTGTTGTTATGAAATTATTGTCACAAGTGCTGTTGTCCTTGCTGCTGTTGCTGCCCGCATTCGGGCTGTCTGCGCTGGCGCAAACCACCGAACAGAACACGCCGCCACGCCAGGATCTTGGCGCGCTGCAAAAAATTGCAGAACAATTCATGAAGGTGCAGACAACCGGCTTGTCCGGCGCCGTCAATATCGCCGTCGAACCGGCCGACAGCCGCTTGAACCTCGCCGCCTGCACGTCGCCGCAAGCCTTCATGCCGAATGGCGGCCGCCTGTGGGGCCGCACTACCATTGGCGTCAAGTGCATCGCGCCGTCGCCGTGGACAATCTACCTGCGCGCCACCGTGCAGGTCATTGCAGAGTACATTGTCACCGCGGCGCCGCTGGCGCAAGGCCAGATCATCGGCCCGAACGACATCACCAAGGTCAAGGGCGACCTCTCGAATTTGCCCAACGGCATCATTACCGATTCGTCCCAGGCCATCGGTCGCACCGCCAACATCTCGCTGGCGCTGGGCGCCCCGATACGCCAGGATGCATTGCGCAGCAACCGCGTGGTGCAGCAAGGCCAGGCGGTACGCGTGGTGTCCACCGGTCCGGGCTTCCAGATCACCACCGAAGCGCGTGCCTTGACCAACGGCAGCGAAGGCCAGATGGTGCAAGCAAAAACGTCTGCCGGCCAGGTCGTGAGCGGGATTGCGAAGGCCGGCGGCATCCTTGAAATCAATTACTGACAAGAAACCTTTTGGCGGGCGACAAAAGTATTAAAGTTTGCGGAAAAATGGCCGATAATCTAGGCAACAGGCGGGTCACAGAACCCTAACCCATTAAGGATACTGCCGTGAACGTTAATGACGCCCTCAAAACAGGCAAAGGCTTACCGGAAATCGCGCAACCCCAGGCGCGCTCCGCGAACAGCAATGCCGGTGCCGCACCAGCAAAGACAGACAGCGACGCATCTACCGCAGCCAATGTCCAGTTGTCTTCGCAATATCAATCGCTGGGCGTGAAAGCCGCTGCTACCGGCAGCACTTTCGACGCTAAAAAAGTTGCTGAGATCAAGGCTGCCATCGCTAACGGCACCTTCCAAGTCGATCCCGAGAAAGTCGCCAACGGCTTGTTCGACACCGTCAAAGATCTGATCGGCTCCCGCAAGACTTAACGTAACGACAACGCAATGACAAGTAATTCGCTCCTGCCATCTCATACACTCGCTGACGAAAAGCACGTCGCGTCGCGCCTGGTGGCGGCATTGCAGCAAGAGCAGGATTTGCTCAGCGGCAATGGCGATGCGGACAAGATTCCGGAAATCATCAATGACAAGGCCAATATTGTCGCCAACATGGCAACATTGGCTGATCAGCGCCACAAGGCGCTGGCTGCGTTGGGATTCACGGCCGGCGAGAACGGCATGCAATCATGGATCGAACAACACGGTTCGGCCGAAGACAAGCAAGTGTGGGAAGAATTGTTTGCGCTGGCGCAATCGCGCGAACTGAATCGTCTCAATGGCCTGTTGATCGGCAAGCAAATGGCGATCAACCAGAACGCCATGAACATCCTGCAAGGCAAAAGCAACGGCTCCTTCTACGGTCCTGACGGCCAATCGAGCCTGCGCAGCTCGGGCCGACCGCTCGGCATCGGCTGATTTTTCCTCGCACCAGAATTTGAAAAGCCCGTTCGCGAGAATGGGCTTTTTGCTTTATGGTGCCGGCTTGGGATGCACTGGCTGAATGGGCTGAGCGACCTTGCCGCCCTCTTCTGCAAACGGCACCTCGGTGGCCTGTTCCGCCAATCGCGACAGGATCATCACGTCGACGCGACGATTGCGCAACCGTCCTTCAGGCGTATCGTTGGAAGCCACTGCCTGGTTCGATCCATGCCCCACCGCCGTCAGGCGCAGGTCGGCGATGCCCTGGTTGTTGAACAGCCGTGCCACCGTGCTGGCGCGCACCGCCGACAACTCCCAGTTGGAAGGAAACACGCTGGTGTTGATCTGCGTATTGTCGGTGTGGCCCTCGATCTGGATCGCGTGATCGTCGTTCTTCAGCACGCGGGCGATGGCGATCAGGGTTTCTTCCGACTCCCTGCTGACCTTGGCGTCGCCGGGTGCGAACAGGACATTGGCGTTGATCTCGACATTGACGCCGACACTTGTTTGCGTGACCCGCACCTTGCCCTCCTGCACCAGCGGCGCCAGTACTTGCAGGATGTCGCGCGCCATGTCGGTCATGCGCTCTTTTTCACGGCGCAGCGCTTCGTTGCTGCGCGGCTTCTGCAGGGTAATCTTAGGTGCGACGGATTGCTGGGTGCCTTGGCCGCCGGCCTGGACGACAATCGGAGCCGTCGACACCGGCTCTTTGCCGAAGGCGTTGATCAGCGAATCGGCGAGGATTTTGTACTTGCCTTCATTGACCTGCGAAATGGCGTACATGACGACGAAAAAGGCAAACAGCAGCGTGATGAAGTCGGCATAGGAAACCAGCCAGCGCTCGTGGTTCTCATGCTCTTCTTCCCGTTTTTTTCGCGCCATGATGAGTGGATGCCTCAGTAGATCATGTAGTGACGAAATACGACTCTGCGCGCTCCTGGATGACGCGCGGATTGTCGCCGCTGGCGATGCCGAACAAGCTGTCGGCCACCATGTCGCGCCGGTTCACTTCCACTGCAAGCAGTTCCTTGAGCTTGTTGGCCACCGGCAGGAAGAACAGATTGGCCAGGCCGACGCCGTAGATGGTCGCCACGAAAGCCACCGCAATGCCGCCGCCCAGCTTGGCGGGGTCGGATAAATTTTCCATCACGTGGATCAGGCCGAGCACCGCGCCGAGGATGCCGATCGTCGGCGAATAGCCGCCGGCCGCTTCCCATATCTTGAGCGCCTGGCGTTGGCGGGTTTCGTAAGCAGTGGTGTCGACCTCAAGGATGTCGAGCAGCTTGGCCGGTGTGATGCCGTCGATCAGCAGGCGCAAACCTTTCTTGACGAAAGGATCGCTGCTGTCGTTCATGTGTTCTTCGAGATGCAGCAAGCCTTCGCGCCGCGAGATACCGCTCCAGACCGTGATGTTGTCGATCAGTTTGCGGTGATTGTGAACCGGTGGAGAAAATACCCAGGACAGCAATTTGACGCCATGGACGAAATTGTCGAGCCTGGTTTGCAGCAGCACGGCGCCGATGGTGCCGGCAAAGACAATTAGGAAAGCGGTCGGCTGCAGGATCGAACCGAGATGGCCTCCTTCGAGCAGCAAGCCCAGCAAGATGCCGCCCAACGCCAGCAGTAATCCTCCTACGCTACTCCAGTCCACGCCTGCTCCCTCAAGGTCGAGCGCATGCGGGCGATGGCCTGGCTGTGCAGCTGGCAAACCCGCGATTCCGAGACGCCCATGACGGCGCCGATTTCCTTCAAGTTCATTTCCTGTTCATAGTACAGGCCCATGAGGATTTTTTCACGCTCGGGCAAGGCTTTGATCGAATCGATGACGGCATCGCGGAAACCACCGTTGATCAGGTTCTGCAACGGGTCGTCGGTATCGCGGGTCTGGTAGCGATCGAGGAAATGCTCATGGCCGCCGTCGGCGTCATGGAAGTCTTCGTAGTAGATCAGCTGATGGCCGCCGCATTCGGTCAGCATGTCCTGATATTCCGGCAAGCTCAGTTTGAGCTGCGTGGCGACTTCGGCCTCCTGCGGCGGACGACCGAGTTGCTGCAACAGGACGTGGATGGCTTCTTCGATCTTGCGGGTATTCTGACGGATGCTGCGCGGCAGCCAGTCGCTGCTGCGCAGTTCATCCAGCATGGCGCCGCGAATACGCTGCACGGCATAGGTTTCGAACTGCGCGCCGTGCGTTTCCTCATAGCGATTGACGGCATCAAGCAGACCGATCATGCCTGCCTGAATCAAGTCGTCCACTTCCACGCTGGGCGGAAGCTTTGCCTTCATCTGATGCGCCAGCTTTTTCACAAGCGCCGCATGCAGCTGGAGCAAGTCGTTCTTGGCCGTCTTTCCTTTGACGTTATACATAGAACTCATCTCGTCAATAATGGTGAGTGCGAACGATCATGCAATGCAAGGCGCGTCATACTCCGAGACTTGCACCATCGGTCGCCATACCGTACGTGCCCTTGGTGAGGTTGGATAACGAAAACTGATCGGCCAGGCGCTTGAACGCAAGCGTCGCGCCAGCCAGCGGAAATGCTTCCAGCACGGTGCGGCCCTGCCCCGATGCACGACGGATGTGTTCGTCTGCCGGGATGGAGCCCATGAAATGCAATTGCGCCGCCAGGTAACGATTGGCGGCCTGCGCCATGTTGGCGTACACCATCTGCGCTTCCGCGTCCGAGCCGCCGCTCACGAGCAGGTTGAAAGGACGGCGGCCGAGCTTGTCGCTGAGGCCCTTGAGCAAGACGTACGCAGCCTTGATCGAAGTCGGGCTGGTCGACATGTGCACCACGATCTCGCCCATTTCCATGGCCGGCACCGGCAGCAGCTCGTCGTCGTTCAGTTCGCCGTTGATGAGCGTGATGTCGGATTCTTCCGTCAGGCCGTCGAAAATTTGCGCCAGCCGCGAGGCTTGCGGATGTGTGGAAGCCGATACATTCTTGCGCGACAGGCGCGCCAGCGCAAAACCTTCCGGCACCATGCGCACCGCTTCATCCAGATGCCGCTCCTGACGCGCGACGTCGAGCAGCGTCGCCACGGCGATACCGCCGAAACGCGACAAGATCACCGAGGGCGTCATGCAAGCGTCGACCAACAATGCGTTGTGGTCGGCGGCGGCAAGAGAGGCTGCCAGATTGATCAGCATTGCGCCTTTTTCGTCGTCGGGAAGAACCGAGAAGAAAGTGAACACGCGCGGCGTCGGACGCTCCAGCATCCGTCGCAGTCCTTCCGCTTGATCAACGTCATAGCTAGCCAAGGATCACCTCCCGCAGGCTTTTGTCATTCATGGCCGTGGCCGTCGGTCCGACTACCACCGGCAACTCGGCATCCTGGAACTCGAACGGCGCAGTTTCACGCTTCAGTTTAAAGGCGCGGTCAGCCAGATACAACCTGTTGGCAACATGCAAATCTTCCGGCACGCGCTGACCGTTCGCGACGTAATACAGATTCAGTTTTTGACGGATGACAACATCGAGCACGTTGCCGATGGTTGCCGCTTCGTCGAGCTTGGTAATGATGCAACCTGCCAGGCCATCGCCGGAATACGCGCTTACCACTTCATTGAGCGTGCCGCCGGTCGCCGTTGCATTGAGGCACAACAGGCGTTTGATGTCGGTCCCTGCGCCCGACAGCATGGCGGCCTGTTCGGCTACCATCTGGTCGCGCTGGCCCATGCCGGCGGTATCGATCAGGACCGTGTGTTTGCCGCGCAGTTCGTCGAGTGCGATACGCAAATCGGATTCATCTTTGACCGAGTGCACCATCACGCCGAGAATCTTGCCGTAAATGCGCAGTTGCTCGTAGCCGCCGATACGATAGCCGTCGGTGGTGATCAGCGCCAGCTTGCCGGGGCCGTGACGCATCACGCAACGCGCCGCCAGTTTCGCGGTCGTGGTCGTTTTGCCAACGCCGGTAGGACCGACCAGTGCATAGACGCCGCCTTCCTCCAGCAACTCGTTTTCGTTGGCCATGGTCATCAGATTCTTGGCCAGCACCGACTTGACCCAGAACATGGCGTCTTGCGATTTCGGGCTTTGCGGCAGGTTCTCGGTGATCAGGCGCGACAGGCTGGCGCTGAAACCGGCGGCCAGCATTTCACGCATGATCGCGGCCTTGGCCGGTTCGCGCTTTTGCGTGCCGCCCCAGGAGATTTCCGCCAGTTGAGTTTCCAGTACGCCGCGCATGGAGCGAATTTCGCTCATGACGTCGGACAGGATTTCGTCGTAATCCTTGCCGTCGAATTCAGCCATGACGCCGGCCTGCTGCGGACGCACTGCAGCTGCAGAGGCGGCAGCTGCCTTCGGGCCGGCAGCGACTTGCGCCGGCGTCAGCGCTTGTGCCTGCTGTTCCTTGGCGCTGGCGCGTGCGGCATTGCGGGTACGCCAGACGCGGGCGTCGGCTTGCGCCGTATTGTGTTCGACCGGCATTGAAGCGCCGGGACTCTGTGCTTGCTGTTCGACGCGTGTGCGCGGCACGGCAGCCTGCAGCGACTGTTGCGGCGCAGGCGGTCGGCGCACGGCCGGACGCGGCACGGCGTCCTTGGACATGGCCGGCACCACCAGCGACGACATGTCTTCGTTGGCCATGGCCAGGATCTCGACACCGTCGTCGATATTCCGGTTGGAGAGAATGACGGCGTCAGGCCCCAGCGCTTCGCGCACCTGGCGCCATGCGTCTCGCGACGAACCTGCAATAAATTTTTTGACGTTCATGCTTGCCCTCCAACTAGGCTGGTAACTTTAATCGTTTTCGAATCAGGAACTTCAGCGTGTGAAAGCACCCGGAGTTGAGGCATTGCGCGTCGCAAGAAGCGCGCCAGCAATGCCCGCAAAGGACCCGGGACCAACAATACCGGGGTTAAACCCAACTGCTCTTGATGACGTGCTGCGTTTTCTGTTTGGGTAATCAGTGTATCGGCCAGACCAGGCTCGATGCCGCCGCCTTCCGGTCCGCTTGCCTGCATCGCCTGCATCAGCAGACGTTCCAGCTTGTTGTCCAGCGTCATGACCGACAGCTCGCTCTCGGTCGGGAAAATCTGCTGCACGATCGCGCGGCCCAGGGCAATGCGCACGATGGCGGTCAGTTCGTTCGGCTCCTGCACGCGCGGCGCATGCTCGGCCAGGGTTTCGATAATAGTCCGCATATCGCGGATATGCACGCCTTCGATGAGCAGGTTTTGCAACACTTTCTGAACCGTGCCCAGCGGCAATGCCTTCGGCACCAGATCCTCGACCAGCTTCGGCGCGTCCTTGCCGATGTGATCGAGCAATTGCTGCACTTCCTGACGACCCAGCAATTCGGCCGCGTGGACGGTGATCAAATGATTGAGGTGGGTAGCGATGACGGTGCCGGTATCGACCACGGTGTAACCCATGGTCTGCGCCATTTCACGCATGTTGCTTTCGATCCAGACCGCCGGCAGGCCGAACGCAGGGTCGGTGGTCATCAGGCCCGGCAGCGGGCCGGTGACCATGCCCGGATTGATCGCCAGGAACTGGCCGAAAGTGGCCTCTCCCTTGCCGATTTCCACGCCCTTCAAGGCGATGCGATAGGCCGACGGTTTGAGTTCGAGGTTGTCGCGAATATGGACCGGCGGCGACAGGAAACCGACTTCCTGCGCGAATTTCTTGCGGATGCCCTTGATCCGGCGCAGCAGTTCACCGCCCTGCCCTTTATCCACCAGCGGGATCAGGCGATAGCCGACTTCCAGGCCAAGGGTGTCGACCGGCAAGATGTCCTGCCAGGTGGCTTCCTCGATTTCCTGCGGCGTCGTGACCGGCGCCGGCAATTCGGCGATCGCACCGGCCTGTTCCTTGCGCTTGTTCACGGAGTAACCCGCAGCAGCCAACAGAGCGGCGATGATGATGAAGGCGATGTGCGGCATGCCCGGGATCATGCCCATGCCGCCGATGATGATCGCGGTCAGGTACAGGACTTCCGCCTTGGCGAACAACTGGTTGATCAGCTGGCCGCCGACGTCCTGGTCATTGGCCACGCGCGAGACCACCACACCGGCGGCGGTCGAGATGATCAACGAAGGAATCTGTGCGACCAGGCCGTCACCGATGGCCAGCAGCGTGTAGTTCTTCAACGCCATGTCGAAGGCGAGGTCATGCTGGACCATACCGACCACGAGACCGCCGACGATGTTGACCACGGTCACGATGATGCCGGCCACGGCGTCGCCGCGCACATACTTGCTGGCGCCGTCCATGGCGCCATAGAATTCGGCTTCTTGCGCCACTTCCTTGCGGCGTGCGCGGGCTTCCGGCTCGCCGATCATGCCGGCGTTGAGATCGGCGTCGATCGCCATCTGCTTGCCGGGCATCGCATCCAGGGTGAAGCGCGCGCCCACTTCGGCGATACGGCCGGCGCCCTTGGTGACGACGGTGAAGTTGATGATCGTCAGGATGATGAAGACGACGATACCGACGGTGTAGTTGCCGCCGATCAGGAAGTGGCCGAAGGCCTCAATCACTTTACCTGCCGCGTCGGGACCGGTATGGCCTTCGGTCAGCACCACGCGCGTGGAAGCGACGTTGAGCGACAGGCGCAGCATGGTGCTCACCAGCAGCACCGCCGGGAACGCCACGAAGTCGAGCGGCTTGACGGTGTACAGCGCGGTCAGCAGCACGATCACCGACAGCGAAATATTGAAGCTGAACAGAATGTCGAGCGCAAACGCCGGCAGCGGCAGCACCATCATCGCCAGCATCATGACGATCAGGATCGGCGCCGTGAGCGCCTTCGCATGCTTGATCGGCACCCAGGCCGGCAGTTTCATACTGTTGATGTTCATTGTGCGGCCCTAGCTTGTGCGGCAGCCATGGCGGCCTTGCGTTTGTATAGTGGATCGTCCAGTTCCTTCGGCACCTCAAGGTCGCTCGGCTGCTCTGGACGGACGCCGCCATTGCTGTTGTAGGTGCGCAGTTGGAAGATATAGGCGAGGACTTCGGCGACCGCGGTGTAAAGCGATTCCGGAATCTCGTCGCCGATTTCAGTGTGGTAGTGCAACGCGCGCGCCAACGGCGGCGCTTCGAGGATCGGTACGTTGTTTTCTGCGGCGATCTTGCGGATGTTGGCTGCCACCGCTTCGGTGCCCTTGGCCACCACCTGCGGCGCCGACATGCCGCCCTCGCTGTATTTCAGCGCCACGGCAAAGTGAGTCGGGTTGGTCACCACCACGTCCGCGGTCGGCACCGCCGACATCATGCGGCGACGCGCAGCAGCGCGTTGCAAGGCGCGAATCTTGCCCTTGATCAGCGGATCGCCGTCGGATTCCTTGTGCTCCTGCTTGACTTCCTGGCGTGACATCTTGAGCTTGCGGGTGTAGTTCCACAACTGGTACGGCACGTCGATCACGGCAATTCCAATCAAGGCGCAGACCATCATGATGAAACAGGTCCACAGCAGATTCGGCATGTGGCTGCTGGCCACCTTGAGCGGTTCGACGCTCAGGTTGAGCACGGCGTCGAGATGGCTGCGCATCGCATACCACGCGATGACGCCGACCAGTACGCTCTTCAGGATGCCCTTGCCCAACTCGACCAGCGAATTGAGCGAGAACAGATTCATGATGCCTTTGATGGGATTGAGGCGATCGAACTTGGGTTCCAGCGAGCTACCGTTGAACAGCCAGCCGCCCAGGATCAGCGGCGAAGCCACAGCCGCCAGCGTCATCAGAAAGGCGATGGGAATGCAGGCGATCGCCACTTCCATGAAGTGGCCACTCATGCGTTCGAACAGCAAGGCAGGATCGAAGGCCATTTCGCGCTCGAAGGTCATGGTCGACACCATGAGGCGATTGAGGCTGGTCACGAGCGGACCGGTAAACATCCACAGGGTGCTGCCGCCGATCAGCAACATGACGCACGTCGCCATCTCGCGCGAGCGCGGCACGTCGCCTTGCTCACGCGCTTTTTCAATGCGTTTGCTCGTGGGCTGTTCGGTCCGTTCTTGATCGCTATCTTCGGCCACTGCCGTTCCCCTGTATTGCTTCTTTCCGCTTTGAAGGCGGAATTTTGAGACTCTCAGGCAGAATTATTGGCGAGGGAAGCCTCGAATCATCACGGGAATAAGGGGCGAAACGCCCCGTATTTCGGGGCAGGGGAAGCGCGCCATATCTGCCTTCAGAGGGTGAAGGCAGACAGGACGGCGGTTTGCGGTGCTGTCAGGCGGTCGCAAAAACCACACGCAGCAATACTACGAGCAGGTAAATTGCCGTTAAAACAACTTAAAAGCCCAGACTTTCCAGTAAATCGTCAACCTGGCTCTGGTTGGCGATCACGTTGTGACCGGTCGGATTGATCTGCGGACCGTTCAACAGGCCGCTATCTTCACGCTTGGCTTCCGGCGGCGAATAATCAACCAGCAACTGCACCAGTTGGCTTTCGATGTCGTGGGCCACCTCGGTAACGCGCTTGATCACCTGCCCGGTCAAGTCCTGGAAGTCCTGCGCCATCATGATGTCGAGCAGTTGCTGCTTGGTCAGGCTGACGTTTTCACGTGTTGCACCGAGGTAAGCCTGCGTCTTTTCGGCCAGAGCGCGGTAATCGCTCTCGGAAAACGGCGCGTCGGTGACGGCCTTCCACTCGGCAGCCAACGTGCCCGCACCGTCGCCGATGGCATCCTGCATCGGGCCGGCGGTTTCGGTCGCGGTCAGCACGCGCTGAGCGGCCTTCTCGGTCATCATCGCCACGTATTCGAGGCGGTCCCGCGCGTCCGGCATGTCGCTGGCAGCTTTTTCCAGCAAACGGTCAAAACCGAGCCCGCGCAGGTTGTCATGCAAGCTGCGCGTCATGTGGCCGATACGCGCGAGGAACTGGTCCTGCTGCTCGGCTACCGGCGCGTCCGGCGGCACTGCTTCCTGGGATGCGGTATCCACGTTAGCCTCCGGCCTCCAGCTTTTCGAAAATCTTGCCGAGCTTTTCATCCAGCGTTGCGGCCGTGAACGGCTTGACCACGTAACCATTGGCGCCGGCTTGCGCGGCGGCAACGATGTTTTCCTTCTTGGCTTCGGCGGTCACCATCAGAACCGGCAACTTCGCCAGCGCCGGATCCTTGCGGATTTCCTGGAGCATGGTCAGACCGTCCATATTCGGCATGTTCCAGTCCGACACCACGAAATCGAACGTGTCGCTGCGCAGTTTCTGCAAACCCTGCACGCCGTCTTCGGCTTCGTCCACATTGGTGTAACCGAGCTCTTTGAGCAGGTTACGGACAATGCGGCGCATCGTGGAGAAATCGTCTACAACGAGAAACTTGGTATTTGGGCCTGCCATGATTTTTACTCCATTGATTCGAAACTATTGTTGACGATAACGACACTAATTCGGCAAAACTTAAGGCCCCACAGCGAGTAATCGATCCAAAATTTCCGGATGGCTGAATGGTACTCGAACTACACCCGCAATGCACGACTGCCGTGTTCGGCCAGATAACTCAACACCCGGCCCGGCATGGCTTGCAGCGCCAGCACTTCATGCGCCCCGCCCACGGCAATCGCTTCGCGCGGCATGCCGAAGACCACGCACGACGCCTCGTCCTGCGCAAAATTGTAAGCGCCGGCATTGCGCATTTCGAGCATGCCCAGTGCACCGTCCTTACCCATGCCGGTCAGGATCACGCCCACCGCGTTCTTGCCGGCGCAGGCCGCCGCCGAATTGAACAGCACGTCGACCGATGGCCGATGGCGATTGACCGGCGGCCCCTGGTCGAGCTGTGTCATGTAATTGGCGCCGCTGCGCACCAGCTTGAGATGCGAATGGCCCGGTGCGATATAGGCGTGGCCCGGCAGGACGCGCTCGTTGCCGGCGGCTTCCTTGACCGAAATCTTGCACAGGTTGTCGAGGCGCTGGGCGAACGAGCGCGTGAAGCCTTCCGGCATGTGCTGGGTGATCAGGATGCCGGGACAATCGGACGGCATGCGGATGAGGAATTCCTTGATCGCTTCGGTGCCGCCGGTGGAGGCGCCGATGATGATCAGTTTTTCGCTCGACAGCAGAGGATTGCGCATCTGCGGCAACGGTCCGTCGCCGCTCGCCTTGGGCGCATCCGGATGGGGAATCGTGCGTGGACGAATGCTGGCCTTGGATGCCGCGCGAATCTTGTCGGCGATCATCTCGGTGTATTCCTGCATGCCGCTCTGGATCGAGATCTTCGGCTTGGTGACGAAGTCGACCGCGCCCAGTTCCAGCGCGCGCAGCGTGATTTCCGAGCCGCGTTCGGTCAGCGACGACACCATCACCACCGGCATCGGTCGCAAGCGCATCAGTTTCTCGAGGAAATCGAGGCCGTCCATGCGCGGCATTTCCACGTCCAG
>NZ_AJHH01000333.1 GCF_000256565.1 Herbaspirillum lusitanum P6-12
GCGCACGTTGCCGCCGCCGAACACCTTGGCCTCCAGGTTCTCGCGCCGGGCGCCGGCCTTGAGCACGTCATTGATCAGAATTTCCATGGCGTAAGTGCCGTAGCGCATCGATGCCGAAATCGGGCTGTCGCCGTCGCCGCTGTCGGGCAGCATGAAGTGATTCATGCCGCCGATGCCGGTGACGCGGTCGCGGATGCAGGCCGACACGCACGAGCCCAGCACCGTGACGATCATTTTTAAAAAAATCGCGTAGGGATTACGTAAG
>NZ_AJHH01000334.1 GCF_000256565.1 Herbaspirillum lusitanum P6-12
ATTCGCTATCCCCCGGGGGGGCTATACGAAAGCCGTACGGATCGGCGTGCCTTCGCGCAAGGTCTTGGTGACCGGCGTCTTCTCGCAGATTTCGGCGAGGCGCGTGAGCTGTTCCGGTGTCAGCGTATTGCCGAAGGTGACGGTGCGCTCGATGTTCTCCAGCCCGCAGTCGTCGCGCGAAAAACGCGCATCGATATGGATGGTGCCGAGGTCCCAGCCCTTGCGATCGGCATACATGCGCAAGGTCAGCGAGGTGCACGCGGCCAGCGCGGCCAGCAGCAATTCGTAAGGCGCCGCACCGGTGTCGCTGCCGCCGTTGCCGGCGGGTTCATCCGCTTGCAGCTGATGGGTGCGGGCGCGGATGCGTTGCGCGTAGCCGGCGTCGTTGTGCAGATGGATGGTGGCCATGATGCGAACTCCTTCAATGCGGACGGGATGCGTGATTGTTGCACATTCCGTTTTCGGTTTTTGAGGTTTTCATGGGCGTAAAAAAAGCAAAGCTAAAAATGGTATTTGTAGTCCCC
>NZ_AJHH01000335.1 GCF_000256565.1 Herbaspirillum lusitanum P6-12
CGCGCGCGATGATGGGATCGGGGGCAACGCCCACGACTTCCATGTCAGGTTGGCTGCCGATGATCTCTTTCATGACGCTGCGGATCAATGCCGAGTCGTCGACGATCAATACTTTAATTTTCATACGATGCGTACTTTCCTGAAACTGGCCCTTGCGGTCTTCGCACGGGGCCGACAAAACCTTCTCTGCCGACTCAACCGACCTTAAAACAGATCGACTGCGCCACCCACCGGCTTGGCGACCAGCTTGCTGGCGTAATCCTGTTCGCGATTCACCAGTGTGTTGTTATGCAATTGTTTGAGCTTCTTGACCAGCACCTTGCCGGTGCGGGGGAAGAAATATACCTTACGCGGCCAGATATCGTTCAGATCTTCCGCCGTCACGCGGATATTTTCCGCCTTCAGGTAGTCGCGTACGAATTGCGCGTTGCGTTCGCCGACGTTGATGGCGATGAAGCCGCGCAGCACGTTGCCGCCGCCGAACACCTTGGCCTCCAGGTTCTCGCGCCGGGCGCCGGCCTTGAGCACGTCATTGATCAGAATTTCCATGGCGTAAGTGCCGTAGCGCATCGATGCCGAAATCGGGCTGTCGCCGTCGCCGCTGTCGGGCAGCATGAAGTGATTCATGCCGCCGATGCCGGTGACGCGGTCGCGGATGCAGGCCGACACGCACGAGCCCAGCACCGTGACGATCATCATGTCCTTGTGCGTGAAATAGTATTCGCCCGGCAATATCTTGGCCGCGTCGCAATCGAAGGTGCGGTCGTAGTAGACGTTGGAAGCGAATTGGTCCTGACCTTGGCTCATGGCTTATTTCCCCGCCTTGCGTTGCGTTGCTGCACCGAGCTCGTAGACCGTCTTTCCCTTGAGCTTCAAGGCATCGGAAACATACAGGAAGTTTTCGGAATGGCCGGCGAACAACAGCGCATGCGGCTTCATCAGCGGCACGAAGCGCGACAGGATCTTGCTCTGGGTCGGCTTGTCGAAATAAATCATCACGTTGCGGCAAAAGATGACGTCGAACTGCCCGGTCACAGGCCAACTGTCGCCCAGCAAATTCAGTTGTTTGAAGGTCACCAGCTTGCGTAATTCAGGACGCACCCGGACGTAACCCTCCTGGTTACCCTTGCCGCGCAGGAAGAATTTCTTGATGCGCTCGGGCGACAGCTTGTCGATGCGTTCAATCGGATAGACGCCATTGGCGCCGGTGGCCAGCACGTTGGTGTCAATGTCGGTGGCGATGATCTGCGCCGGCGGCGTCAGCGTGCCGTAGGCTTCGCACAGCGTCATGGCGATGGTGTAGGGCTCTTCGCCGGTGGAGGCGGCCGAGCACCAGACCGTGGCAGGCTCTTTAAGCGTCTTGACGAAATCGGCGAGGATCGGGAAGTGATGCGACTCGCGGAAGAACGACGTCAGATTGGTGGTCAGCGCATTGGTGAATGCCTCCCACTCGTCGGTGTCGCCGCCGCGTTCCAGCAGGTCCAGGTATTGCACGAAGGAAGCGATGCCGGTCGCGCGCAGGCGCCGCGCCAGGCGGCTATAGACCATTTCCTGCTTGCTTTCGGCCAACGCAATGCCGGCGCGCTTATAGATAAGATCCCGCACCCTGTCAAAATCGCGATTGGTAAAATCGAATTCTTTGACAGAATCGAGCTTATTCTGCGGAGCAGGTTTCAAGTTGATGTTCCTTTTCTAATCCGGACCTATCGCATTCTCAGCATTCTCGATAGGTTACCCCCGTTGTCGAATAGTCTATCAACCTGCCCTGCCCGGTCAAGCTGTTCAAGCCGAGATCTGGCGCACCAATCCCTTGCTGTTCTCGGTCTTGACCGTTTGCTTAAGCTGCTTTGCCGACGCCGGCGACGTTGCGGCGACCGCCTGAACCGGCGCCGCCTCCTGTGCCTGGCTGGAACGATAGCCGACGCGGAAGCCTCCCCAATGTTTGCCGTTCACATAAATCGGCACCGAAAGATCGTGCATGACTTCGCCGGTATCGCGTTTATAAGTCTGCAGCAGGAACGGCTTTGTATTCGCCCCGCAACGCTTTCCGGTGCGATCGCTGAAGATGCGCTTGGTACGGTTGTTGACCAGGTCGGTATCGTAATCGCCGGTCAGCGGCTTGGAGAATTTTTTGTTGTGCGTGGGGAAATAGCCGTTGTTGTCCACCGCGCCGGCATACGCCAGCTGCGGCATGGACTCGAGAATGGCTTCCTGCACGTCCGGCAGGACACGGTCGGTGAAAGCGTCGAATTGCGTGGTGTGCTTGGGTGGGTTGGTGTTGGGTAGCGGTTTATAGGTGCGGTCGAACAAGGCCGCCTCGCTGATCCGGCCGGCGCCGATGGCTTCCTCGAACAGCTTGCCGATGCGCTTGGCCGCAGCGGTCGCGACTTTCTGGATGTCGTCGTGCTGGGTCTTGGCGTTGCTCGCGGCGATGGCGTCATAGACCAGTTCGGCGCGTTCCGACAAGGCCATGGCCGACGCCGCCACGCGCGGCAACTCGATGTCGGTCGCCAGCATGCCGTCACGAATTTTGAGGATGGCTTCGGCGATGCGATGAGTGGTCTCGACATGCTCGCGGGAAGCGCGTGCGATCTGTTGGATCTCCTCTTCCGAAATCCCGGCGGAACGTTCGATGTTGCCGAGGAAACCATGCACACGTTCCACGTTCTGCGACGCTTCCAGCACCTTGGCGCTGAGGGACTGCATGCCGCCGGAAGCGCGCTCGGCCTCTTCGGTGATCGAGCGCACCATGGCGCCGATGTCGTCTGTCGCTTCCTTGGTGCGCTGGGCCAGTTGCCGCACTTCTCCCGCCACCACCGCAAATCCGCGACCGTGTTCGCCGGCGCGCGCTGCTTCGATGGCGGCA
>NZ_AJHH01000336.1 GCF_000256565.1 Herbaspirillum lusitanum P6-12
CGGCGCCGCCAACGCCGCCGCGTAGGAAATCAATCCCTGCGTCATGGCAGTGCCGAGCATGCCTACGGCCAGCATGCCGATCAGCAGCCAGGCCGGCGACGATGCCAGCCCGACCGCGACCAGCGCGGCAAACAACAGCAGCAACTGCGCCAGCGTCAGACGACGCCGGTCCAGCAAATCGCCGAGCGGCACCACCAGCACCAGGGCCAGCGCGGAACCGAGCTGGGTTGCCGTCACCACCACGCCGACCGCCGCCTGGCTGAAACCAAACTCCGCCGCCAATGCATCCAGCAGCGGCTGGGCATAGTAGACGTTGGCGACGCTGACGCCGCAGGCCATCGCAAACAACAACACCATGGCGCGCGGCATCACGGCGGATGCACGCTCCGGGCCAGCCTCTTCGAATCGGCACGCACCCGCTCCGCCCTCGTTTTGCGCCATTGCCCCGCTCCTTTTCACTGTCGTCATTTACCGCTGCAATTGGTTTCAAATTAAAACCAGTTGAAGTGTAGGCGAGCGAGTTTTAAAATGCAACCATCAGACATGCACGAGGAAGCGGCAATACGATGGCCAAGCGGAAAAGTCTCATGAGCGATCCCTGCCCGGTAGCGCGGTCGATTGACGTGGTCGGCGACCGCTGGGCGCTGCTGATCATTCGCGACGCCTTCGACGGCATGCGCCGCTTCGGCGAGTTCCAGAAGAGCCTGGGCGTGGCCAAGAACATCCTGTCGGCACGGCTGCGCGACCTGGTCGATGCCGGCATCCTCGACGTCGCCCCGGCCTCCGACGGCAGCGCGTATCAGGAATACCTCCTCACCGCCAAGGGCAAGGGACTGTTCACGGTGGTGCTGGGCCTGCGCCAGTGGGGTGAAGGCCATCTGTTCAAGAAGGGCGAATCCATCGCTCCGATGGTCGACCGCGACAGCGGCAAGCCGATCCCGAAAATCACATTGCACACCTGCGAGGGCAAACCGCTCAAACCGGAAAATGCCTTCGTCAAAAGAAAAGCCCGGGCTTGATGCCGGGACCATTATTCGTGCAAGATGCCACCCAATGACACTGGCGGCCTTGCCGCTGCACTCCCGCCTCTTCTACCTTTCACCTACATTTCACCTACATTCCACCCATCGAAAGCCAACATGAACAAAACCCTGCTGTGCGCCCTGCTCCTGTCGTTCGCCGGCCACGCCGCGGCCCAGCAAGCTGCGGAAGCCGACTTTCCCGACCACCTGCGCGGCGACATCGGCCCGGGCGTGTTCCGCCTTGAACGCAACATTCTCGGCAAGAGCGACGTCACTCAGGTCCTGCCGTACGCTTATTTCGACTACGGCCGCTTCTTCGCGCGCCTGGATACCTTCGGCGTCAAGACCGTGAAATTCGGCGCGGGCTATCTGGAACTGGCGGCGCGCGTCAACTTTGATCACATGGACGCCGAGCGCGGCCTGAATCGTCGCTCCAACTCCGTGCCGCTCGGCATCGGCACCTTGCAGGAAACCCGTTTCGGCGCGTTCTTCCTGAATGCCTTCTACGACGTCAACAAGTCGCACGGCACGCTGCTGGAAGCCGTCTACGCGGCGCAATTCGACCTCGGCCGCGCCAGCTTCTACCCGCAAGTCGGCATTGAGCGTCGCAGCAGCAGCTACAACAATTACTTTTACGGCGTTACCGGCCAGGAATCGACTGCCAGCGGTTTCCGCGAATACCATGCCGGCGCCTCGACCACACCGATGCTGGGCCTGACCATCGAAATGCCGGTGGCCGAGAACTGGGTCGCCAACGTCACCTTCCGCCGCAAATGGCTGGGCAACGGCATCGCCAACAGCCCGATCGTCAACCACAGCACCGAGAACATGGGGCTGGTGGCGATCAACTATCACTTCAAATAATCCGGCACGCGTCGGACGAGCTTGCTCGTCGCCTCTGAATCCGCCATTACGCCCCGGCCGATGACTTCAGAAGCGATGCGTTGCACCGATGTTGATCCCTGCCTGCGCGCCGCTTTCCGAGTAGGAATTGACGGCGTTCGACACGCCGACCGGCTGGCTGTTGCTGGCAGCGGCATAAGCGCCCGTGGCGTAAAACGTGGTGCGCGCCGACATGGCGTAGCTGAGGCGCACGGCATACATGGTCGGAGTGCCGTTGTTGCCCTTGGGATCATTGCGCAGGTCGACGTGATAGACCGCGCCGCTCACCGTGGTCGCCGGCCACATCAGGTAACTTGCGCCAATCCACACGAAGTCGCTGCGCACGTCCTTGCTTGCGGTGAGAGCGTGCCTGGCATATCGACGATAACCGGCAAAGAATTTGGCGAGCGCTTGCGCATAGGAGCCGGACACTTGGATGTTCGAGGCCTGGTCGTAGCCGGGGAAGGCCAACTTGCTGTTCTGCCGATCGAATGTCAGCACGCCGGTCACGCTGCCGCCGAGATACTGCACCCCGGCCGAATACCTGGCATTGCTGGCATGGCTGCCGGCCGACTCGCCCAGGCCGTAGCTCCCGCCGAGACGGTAAGCGCCGAACTTGCCTTCATATTTCACCACGTTGGAGATGCGGCCCAGGATGCCGTCCTTGCGATCTCCGCGCATGTGCGTACTGGCCCCGGACCAGGAATAGTGGTTGCTGAGAGGATCGTTGATCGAAAAGTCGCCGGTCGTGCTTTCGCTTCTTCCGATCAGCACCTTGCCGTAAGACCCCGCCAAGCCGACATTGGCCTGCCGGTTAAAGAAGCTGTGGGGATCCGAGCCGTCGCCGCTGTCGGCCAGGAAACCGCCTTCCAGCTGAAAGAAGCTCTGCATGCCCCCGCCCAGGTCCTCGACGCCCTTGAAGCCGATACGCGAGGTGCTGGCGCCGCCCGATTGCAGTCGCAGCAGGCTGCCGCCGCGACGGCCGGCGTTATTGAAATACTCCATGCCGACGTCGATCACGCCATATATCGTCGCCGAACCGCCTGACGAAGCGCCTTGCGCGGACGTCACTCCGGAAAACATCAGGACGCTCGCCAAGAGCGCCGCAACGGCACATTTTTTTGTCATGGGACACCAAGAGATACCAAGTGGACAGGAATTGCATCGGATGCCGCCCGGCCTCAGACAGCAGCGGGCACAACCAGGCGTATGCTATTGAAGCAACATGTCAGACTCGTTACATTTTTGTGTGACGACAACACTTCCCCGGGGACAACGCAAATCGATGGAGTTTTTCGAAATCGACAACGCAAAGAACGAAATATTTACGTCGGCAAAACAGAACTTATTCGCCAACATGGAGAGCGCCGGCTGTGCGCCCAGAACCGAGCGCGCGAGGCCGCATGAAATGAGTTCCTGTAATATGCGACTTCTTATTTCTCGCGTGCCGGACTTGCCGGGCGCACCACGCAAAGGCCACTGCTCCAATGAAAAAAATCGCCACCTGGAACGTCAACTCCCTCAAGGTCCGCCTGCCCCAGGTACTGCAATGGCTGGGCGACAATCCGGTCGATGTGCTGTGCCTGCAGGAAACCAAGCTCACCGACGACAAATTCCCGCAGGCTGAAATCAACGCCGCTGGTTACGAGGTCGTCTTCAGCGGGCAAAAAACCTACAACGGCGTGGCGATCCTGTCGCGCCATCCGATCGCCGACGTGGTCAAGAACAATCCGCTGTTCGAGGATGAACAGCAGCGCATCATCGCCGCCACCATCGAAGGCGTGCGGTATGTCTGCGCCTACATTCCCAACGGCCAGGCGCCGGATTCGGAGAAGTATCAATACAAGCTGAAGTGGTTGGCAGCCCTGCATACATGGCTCGCGCAAGAGCAGCAGCAACACGAAAAACTGGCGCTGCTGGGCGATTACAACATCGCGCCGGAAGACCGCGACGTGCATGACCCGGCCGCCTGGGTCGGCCAGAACCTGGTGTCGGAACCGGAACGCGCCGCCTTCTTCCATCTGGAGAAAATGGGTTTCACCGACGCCTTCCGCAAATTCGAGCAGCCGGAAAAACTCTTCAGCTGGTGGGACTACCGCCAGATGGGCTTCCGTCTCAACAGGGGATTGCGCATCGACCATATCCTGCTGACCGCGCCGCTGGCGGCGCAATGCACGGCGTGCGTAATCGACAAGGTGCCGCGCAAGTGGGAGCAGCCGTCGGATCATGCGCCGGTGATTGCGACGCTCGATTTTTCCTGACCGCTGACGACGTACCCGACCAGTTGGCGGGTACGTTTTCGAGAACCGCGCAGCTCGATGCTGCTAGTCGTCCTGGAGGGGACTCGCGCCTCCGGTGACCGCCTGGCCAATTTTGAAAAATACCTCGGTGTTGTCAAACACCCCCGTAAACAGCCGTGAGCCGCGACCGAAGGCAGACAGCGGAATATCCGTCGCGGTATGCGATGCCGAGTGGCCACCTATCTGGCCGGTAATGGAAAATCCTTGACCTTGATTGCGCGCGCCGGCGTTGGCAGGATAAGTATTGAGCGGCACATGAGCGGCAAACGGCTGGTCATCCATCACAGGTTTTTCGTTTGACCGCCACGTCTCGCGTCGATCTGCATTCGAACCGTAGCCGATCAGGATTTTGTTGGCAATGTCGGTCGTTTGGGGGTAACCGTCAGGCATGATCTGGTATTGCGGAAAGCCCGCTGAATCGTACACATGGACGATCTGATCGCGATCTTTGCTGGTCGCAGTCCCGTCGTAGGCATGATCGCTTGAATTGGCGCTACCAATGATGGAAGCGCCTGCCGTTTCATGATCCGCAGTAACCAGCACCAAGGTATCGGTATGCTGGCGGGCGAAGTTCTGAGCAACTTCCACGGCGCGGTCGAATTCGAGCGTCTCCAGAATCCAGCGATCAGAATCCATTGCATGGGCCTGCTTGTCGATCGAAGCGCCCTCGATCATCATGTAAAAGCCGTTGGGTTGTTTGGCCAGCACCGTCAGCGCGGCTCTTGCCATTTCGTCGAGCATGGGCTGATCGGGAAAACCGAAATCATTGACGACCTGGCCGGCGCCGCGTCGGCCTGCAATTTTGTCATACGCAACGTTCATATTGCCGTACGAAAAAAGACCAAGCAACTTGCCTGATCGGGCGGCAACTGCGGTCATGCTCGCCGCGTCCGGCGCGTAGCCAAATCCCGCCCGCTGAAAATCGGCGATCAAATCGCGCCCCGCATCTCTGTCGCCCTTAGCCGCGCCCCAGCCGGCGACGACGTCGTCAGGCAAGATCGCATCGCTTCCGGAGAGCCGTTGCGATCCATTTACCGGCTGCGGATTGATGCTGTCATCCCTGTTCGGCAGAAACCATTTTCGCCCTCCGCCCATTAACACAGTCAAGCCCGTCAGCTCGCGATCATCCAGAAACTGATCCACGATACCGGTGCCCGCACTGCGGTTGGCCGTATGAACCGCATTGGCCGCCGGGGTGGCATCGGAAACATCGGCAGTTGTCACGATGCCCAACGCCTTGCCGAACTTGCGATGCAGATATTCCGACAGATATTCAACACGCGGATTGTCGAATGCATCCAGCGTCTCATCCGGCCATACGCCCTCCTGGGCATTTGCGGCTTTGTTGCCCGTCACGTAGTTCGACATGCCGGGCGCGGAATCGGTCACGATGGAATTGAGGGACGAGGTCATCACAAGACCGGTATAGGGAAAGGTGTCCATCGCCAGCGGCTGGTTCGCCTTGCCCTGGCTATAGCCTTTCGCCACAATGCGCGCCGCCGTGCGATGCGTGATCCCCATGCCATCGCCCAGCAGCAGAATGACATTGCGGGCCGGTCTGCCGTCGCCGGTCAACAGCGGCACCACTTCAAAACTCCCTTTTGCGCGCGCCTGTTTACCGTCGGACTGGGTTGCGGTCACGCTGAGGATATGTTTGCCGGGTTGATTATTGCTGTAAGCGCGCAGCGAAACAACGGCGGTGTCCCGGGGCATTCCTTTGACCAGGCCCTGTGTGACGATGCTAGTCCGTGAGGCCGGCACCAGGATCGGCACGCCGTCGACGGCAAATTCAAAACGCGTAATCGTCTGACCTGGATCAGGTTGAACTGTCGCCTGCAAATCGAAACGCTGGTCAGGCAAAAAACGAGCAATCATCGGGTAATCGCGACCGGTGCTGAACAGCTCGGACGGCGGCGTGAGCCGGGAAACAAGCGGTGTGGCCTGAGTCAGGCCTGTGGCCAGCAAAAGCAAGACAAGTCGAACAAATCGAAAAAAACGGTTCAGCATTGACATGGAAACGCCTCAATAAATCGTACAAAAGTACGGACGGGTTAGTGGAACGTGCAAGCACCCCGCTGCGTTTTTCGCAGGCGCCCATTTTTTAAGTGCTGCCTGAGATTAACATGTCAATATGACAACTTCATGTCAGCCGCACCGTGCACTCGGGATGCTGAAATCAGCCGGACTTTGGTCAAAGCTACCAGCGACAGAATCCGAATGCTTGCTCAAATCCACACGTCGTTGGCGCGCGTACGCTCGCTTTCTTCGGCACCGGTATTGACCACGCCGCGCGGCTCGACCAGCAGGATGCAGGCCTCTTCTTCGGCATACGGCTTGTGCTCGACACCCTTGGGGATCACGAACATCTCGCCCGCTTTCAGATGCACCGCGCCGTCGCGGAAGTCGATGCGCAATCTGCCATCGATCACGATAAAGACTTCATCGGTATCGGCGTGGTCGTGCCAGATGAAGTCGCCCTTCACTTTCGCCAGCTTGAACTGGTAGTCGTTCATTTCAGCGATGACGCGTTGCGACCAGTGCTCGCTGAACAGCGAAAGCTTGTCGGTGAAATTGATGGCGCGGTATTCGCGCAGGTTGATGGCGGCTGACATGCTGGCTCCGTAGGTAAGTAACGGAGGCAAGCCTACGCGAGCGAAACGCCGCGGTCTTGAACGATCGTGCAACTTGCGCGGCAACCGGGGGATCAGGTTCCGTGCCGCATGATGCGCAGCCAGTGCGCCGGTGCAATACCGTAGGTCTTGGTGAACAAGCGCGTCATGTGGCTCTGGTCGGCAAAGCCGGACATGGCGGCGGCGTCCGCCAGCGGCAGGCCCTGCGCCATCAGGCGACGCGCCATGTCGAGCCGGCGCATGCTGAGGTAGCGATAGGGACTGGTGCCGAAGAAGCTGCGAAAGTCGCGCGTCAGGCTCCAGCGATCGCGGCCGCTGGCTTGCGCCAGCTCGTCGAGCGTGAGTGTACGGTCGAGCGCGCCGTGAATGTATTCGCGCGCCAGCTGTGCTGCGCGGAAGTCGGCGGCATGGCGCCGCGGCCGTTTGCCGGATACCGCATCCAGCGCACGCGCCAGCTCGAAGATGCCGTCGTCCTGCTGCAGGGGTTCCACCTCGTCGTCCATGTGCAGCAACAAATTGCGCACGGCGCCGAACAGGCGTGGATCGGTCGAGATGCCGCCTTCGATGAACGGCAATGCGACACCGCCGAGTGCGTCCTGCAGCAAGGACGGTTCGATGTACAGCATGCGATAACGGAAACCCGCTTCGCTGCCGGCCTGGCCGTCATGCGGCTCGTCGGGGTACAGCGCCATGGTGTTGCCGGGCAGGCTGTGGCGCATCGACTTCTTGTACTGGAACGACTGCACCCCACCCAGCGTGATACCGATGGCGTAGGTGTCGTGGCGATGCATGGCGTAGCCGCGTCCGTGGAAAAATGCCTCGATGCGCTCCATGCCGGACGACTGCGACCGCAGTATCCAGTCCTTGCGCTTTTGCTGGCGGGGGCGGAGCGGGGCCACAGTGATTTACTCTTCGCGTTTCTTGGCGAGCTGTTTTTCAAACGCGACGTCAAGCTTGCTGATGCGCTTCGGCTTTTGCGGTCCGTAGGCATTGACGAAGGCGACGAACTCATCCAGCGGCAATGGTTCGCAGAGTTTTTCAGCCGGATTGTCGGGTGTGCGCTGGAGCAGGTAAAACAGCTCGGCCGAGGTGCGGCCCATGGAATACTGCCTGGTACCTGCACGCGTGTTGAGGCGCTCGATGGCGCCGGTTGCTCTGGTCGATCTGGCCATGTGTACTCCTTAGAGGATCAGCTGCCAATAGGCGACGTCAATCCATTGATCGAATTTCCTGCCGACCTGTGCGAAATGGGCGACTTTCACGAAGCCCATTTTTTCGTGCAGGGCGATGCTGCCGGGATTCGGCTGGGCAATGCCGCCCATGACGGCATGGACGCCGCGCGCCTTCAGTTCGACAAACAAGGCGCGGTACAACTTCGTGCCGACGCCCTTGCCGCCGCTGTCCCTGGCCATGTAGACAGAACTCTCGACGGACTGCTGATAGGCCTTGCGCGCTTTCCATTTGGTGGCGTATGCATAGCCGAGGATACGGCCGTCTTCTTCATACACCAGCCATGGAAACATGGCAGACACCTCGACGATGCGCTGCGCCATTTCCTCGGTGGAAACGGCTTCCAGTTCAAAACTGATGGTCGTCGTCAGAACGTAGTGGTTGTAGATCTCGCAAATGGCGGCGGCATCGGCCGTCGTGGCCGGGCGTATCGAGGTAGTCATGAAAGCTGGGAAGAAAGTGCGGTAACACGTAGTGTACCCAAAATGACGACGTCCGGCGCAGGGGCCGGACGTCGTCGCTGCCGCTCCAGCCTATTTCTAGGCTTGCAAGGCCGCTTTGATCTGCTGCAGCGAGGTCGGATCTTCGATGGTGGTCAGGTCGCCCGGATCGCGTCCCTCGCAGATGGCCTGGATGGAACGGCGCAGCAGCTTGCCCGAACGCGTCTTCGGCAGCAGGCTGACGAAATGCACGCGCGATGGCCGGCCGACGGCGCCGATCTGCTTGTCGACCACGCGCATGATTTCTGCCTCAAGCGCCTGGCGACCTTCCGCCGTGGCGACGGCGTCGGCCTGCTTGGGGATCACGAAGGCGATGGCGACCTGGCCCTTGAGCTTGTCGTCGACGCCGACCACGGCCACCTCGGACACGTTGGCATGGCTGGAAATACTTTCTTCGATCTCGCGCGTGCCGAGGCGATGACCGGCGACGTTGATGACGTCGTCGGTGCGGCCGAGGATGAAGTAGTACCCGTCTTCATCGCGGATGCCCCAGTCGAAGGTCGAATACACCTGCGTCCTGAAGTTGGACCAGTAGGTGTTGACGAAGCGCTCGTCGTCGCGATACACGGTCTGCATGCAGCCCGGCGGCAACGGCCCTTCGATCACCACCACGCCCTTCTCGTTGACGCCGCACAGTTCGCCGGTGGACTCGTTCATGATGTGCATCTTGTAGCCGTACAGGGGCACGCCCGGACTGCCCAGCCGGGTCGGTTTGTCGTCCACGCCCTTGGCGATGGACAGGATGGGCCAGCCGCTTTCGGTCTGCCAGTAGTTGTCGATCACCGGCACGCCGAGCGCACCCGAAATCCAGTTCGAGGTGGTCTCGTCCAGCGGCTCGCCGGCCAGATAGAGACTCTTGAGCGATGACAAGTCATACCGCGTCATGCATTCGGCCGGCTGCTTCTTTAGCACGCGGATGGCGGTCGGCGACGAGAACATGCGCGTGACCTTGTACTTCTCTACCAGGCTCCACCAGATGCCGCCGTCCGGCTTGTCGCCCGCCAGCACCGGCAGGCCTTCGTACAGGATGGTCGCCATGCCGGCCATCAGCGGCCCGTAGACGATGTAGGAATGGCCGACCACCCAGCCGATGTCGGAGGTGCAGAAATAAGTCTCGCCGGGATTACCGCAGAATATGTAGGACATCGACGCCGCCAGCGCCACTGCATAACCGCCGACGTCGCGTTGCACTCCCTTCGGCTTGCCGGTGGTGCCGGAGGTGTAGAGGATGTAGGACGGCTCGTTCGATTCCAGCCAGGCGACCGGCACGTCGGCATCGAGGTATTGCGCGCGCAGGCTGGTGTAATCGACGTCGCGTCCGGTGGTGCGCGGCATCTCGGCCAGTCCGCGATCGGTCAGCAACACATGGGCCGGCTTGTGTTGCGCCAGCCGGATCGCCTCGTCGAGCAAACCCTTGTACGCCACCACCCTGCCGCCGCGCGAGCCGGCATCGGCCGACACGATCAGCGTCGGCTGCGCATCGTCGATGCGCGTCGCCAGACTGGTTGACGCAAAACCGCCGAACACCACCGAATGCACCGCGCCGATGCGTGCACACGCCAGCATCGCGAACACCGCCTCGGCAATCATCGGCATGTAGATCAGCACGCGGTCGCCGCGCTTGACGCCAAGCGACAGCATGATCGCCGCCATTGCGCTGACTTCGCGATGCAGCTCGCGGAAGGTGTAGGTCTTTTCGGTATTGGTTTCGGTCGACACTGCGATCAGCGCGGCCTGATCGGCGCGTTGCGCCAGATGACGATCAACGGCGTTGTGGCACAGATTGGTCTCTCCGCCGATGAACCAGCGCGCGAACGGCGGGCGTGTGTAATCGCGTGTTTTGGTGAACGGTGCATGCCAGTCGATGCGCCTGGCTTCATTGGCCCAGAAGGTATCCGGGTCGTCGATGGACTGCTGGTAAAACGATGCGTAACTCATGATGTCTCCTCATGGCAATCGGATGCGCACCGACCTTGTCAGGGTATCGCTGCGAGCGGTGTGCTGCGTCTTTGCGCGGCATTCATCTGCTTGTTGTGTGTTGCGCTTTACTGTCGCAGAACATGCTTACGTGCAGCTTAATCTGCTTCCTGCCGTTCAAAAAACAAAAAGATGTTATCGATTCTT
>NZ_AJHH01000337.1 GCF_000256565.1 Herbaspirillum lusitanum P6-12
TTTTTTGCCGTTCAAAAAACAAAAAGATGTTATCGATTCTTGCAATCGTTCGCGAGTTGCTGACCGATCTTCGAATTCAGCAGCATCGACTTCGACGGGATCTGGATCCAGACCAGGCCGTCGCCCTTGTCTTCGAAACGCAGCGCGCCGGTGGAGGTCGATACCGGCGTCATCTTGTAGGTGCTGCCCTTCCACACCAGGCTCACGTTGCTGTTGCCGTCGAGCTTGACTTCGACCTTGTTGCCCATCTCGCAGGAGAAGCTGCCGGTCGCCAGGCGGCCGGCCCAGGG
>NZ_AJHH01000338.1 GCF_000256565.1 Herbaspirillum lusitanum P6-12
CGGCGGCGGCGACCTTCTTGCCGCTGGATGCGGTGTAGTCGCGCGGTTTGGCGACGAAGGCAACCTTGGGCGTGTGCTGGCGCTTGACGGCTTCGTCGACGTGCTTGATCAGGCCCATGCGTACGGCGCCGTGTGCGCGGACGGTCTCGAAGCGCGCCAAGGCCTTGGGATCGCCGTTGATGGCGTCCTGCAATTCGGCGCCGGTGTAACCGATGTCTTCCGCGTTGAGGAAAATCGCCGGGATGCCGGCGTTGATCATGGTCGCCTTGAAGGTGCCGATACCCGGCACTTCCAGGTCGTCCACCAGATTGCCGGTCGGGAACATGGCGCCGCCGGCGCCCTCTTCTTCCGCTGCAGGATCCATGAATTCGAGCTGCACTTCGGCGGCTGGGAAAGTCACGCCGTCGAGTTCGAAATCGCCGGTCTCCTGCACCTGGCCGTCAGTGATCGGCACGTGCGCAATGATGGTCTTGCCGATGTTGGCCTGCCAGATGCGTACGATGCAAACGCCGTTGACCGGAATCCGATCGGGATTGACCAGGCCGTTGCTGATGGCGAACGGACCGACCGCCGCCGACAGGTTGCCGCAATTGCCGCTCCAGTCGACGAACGCCGTGTCGATGGAAACCTGGCCGAACAGATAGTCGACGTCATGCCCGGCCCGGGTGGACTTGGACAGGATCACCGTCTTGCTGGTGCTCGAGGTGGCGCCGCCCATGCCGTCGATCTGCTTGCCGTACGGGTCGGGGCTGCCGATCACGCGCATCAGCAAGGCGTCGCGGGCTGGACCCGGCGCCTGCGCCGCAGCCGGCAAATCCTGCAGGCGGAAGAACACGCCCTTGCTGGTGCCGCCGCGCATGTAGGTGGCCGGAATCTTGATTTGAGGTACGTGGGTCATATGTATGCTTTCGTCATTGTCAGGTCGATCAATCCAGTCAGGCCGATCAGGCGGCCTTGACGGTCGATGCCAGGAAGTCCTGCGCAAACCGCTGCAGCACGCCGCCGGCTTCGTAGATCGAGACTTCTTCTCCGGTGTCGAGGCGGCAGGTCATCGGCACTTCAACGCGTTCGCCGTTCTTGCGGATGATCACCAGCGTCAGGTCGGCGCGCGGGGTGCGCTTGCCGATCACGTCAAAGGTCTCGGTGCCGTCGATGCCCAGCGTCTTGCGGGTGGTCCCAGGTTTGAATTCGAGCGGCAGCACGCCCATGCCGATCAGGTTGGTGCGGTGGATGCGTTCGAAGCCTTCGGCCGCGATCACTTCCACGCCCGCCAGACGTACGCCCTTGGCCGCCCAGTCGCGCGACGAGCCCTGGCCGTAATCGGCGCCGGCGACGATGATCAGCGGCTGCTTGCGGTTGAGGTAGGTTTCGATCGCTTCCCACATGCGCATGACCTTGCCGTCTGGTTCCACGCGCGCCAGCGAACCCTTCCTGACCTCGCCGTCGACCACCGCCATTTCATTGACCAGCTGCGGATTCGCAAAGGTGGCGCGCAATGCCGTCAGGTGGTCGCCGCGATGCGTGGCGTAGGAGTTGAAGTCTTCTTCCGGCAAGCCCATCTTGGCCAGGTATTCACCGGCAGCCGAATCGGCCATGATGGCGTTGGACGGCGACAGGTGATCGGTGGTGATGTTGTCGGGCAGCACCGCCAGCGGACGCATGCCCGACAGCGTGCGCTCACCGGCCAGTGCGCCTTCCCAGTAGGGCGGACGGCGGATGTAGGTGCTCATCGGGCGCCAGTCGTACAGCGGTGCGGCTGCTTCGCCCTTGTCCACCTGTACGGCGAACATCGGCGTGTAGACGTTGCGGAACTGCTCGGGCTTGACCGAGGACTTGACCACGGCGTCGATTTCTTCGTCGCTCGGCCAGATGTCCTTCAGGCGAATTTCCTTGCCGTCGACAATGGCCAGCACATCCTTCTCGATGTCGAAGCGGATGGTGCCGGCAATCGCGTACGCCACCACCAGCGGCGGCGACGCCAGGAAGGCTTGCTTGGCGTAGGGATGGATGCGGCCGTCGAAGTTGCGGTTGCCGGACAGGACTGCGGTGGCGTACAGGTCGCGCTCGATGATCTCTTTCTGGATCACCGGATCGAGCGCACCCGACATGCCGTTGCAGGTGGTGCAGGCGAAGGCGACGATGCCGAAGCCGAGCTTTTGCAGTTCGGTGCTCAGGCCCGCTTCGTCGAGATACAGCTCCACGGTCTTGGAGCCCGGCGCCAGCGACGACTTCACCCACGGCTTGCGGGTCAGGCCGAGCTTGTTGGCATTGCGCGCCAGCAGGCCGGCGGCGATGACGTTGCGCGGATTGCTGGTGTTGGTGCAACTGGTGATGGCGGCGATGATCACGGCGCCGTCCGGCATCAGGCCTTCGGCTTCCTGCGCCTGCGCCTTGTCGAGATCGACGGCGATGCCGCGTTCGGCCAGCGCCGACACCGGCAGGCGGCGATGCGGATTGGACGGGCCGGCCAGCGTGCGCACCACGGTCGACAGATCGAATCCGAGCGTGCGTTCATACTGCGCCGTGGCCAGGCTGTCGGCCCACAGGCCGGCTTGCTTGGCGTAGGTCTCGACCAGCTTGACCTGTTCGTCTTCACGGCCGGTGAGCTTGAGGTAATCGATGGTCTGCTGGTCGATGAAGAACATCGCCGCGGTCGCGCCGTATTCCGGCGCCATGTTGGAGATCGTGGCGCGGTCGCCCAGCGTCAATGCAGAGGCGCCCTCGCCGCGGAATTCCAGGTAAGCCCCGACCACTTTTTCCTTGCGCAGGAATTCGGTCAGCGACAGCACGACGTCGGTCGCGGTGATGCCCGGCAGCGGCTTGCCGGAAAGTTCGACGCCGATGATTTCAGGCAGGCGCATCCATGAGGCGCGGCCCAGCATGACGTTCTCGGCTTCGAGGCCGCCGACGCCGACGGCGATCACGCCCAGCGCGTCGACGTGCGGCGTGTGGCTGTCGGTGCCGACGCAGGTGTCCGGATACGCCAGGCCGTTGTCGCTATGAATGACCGGCGACATTTTTTCCAGATTGATCTGGTGCATGATGCCGTTGCCGGGCTGGATCACGTTGATGTTCTTGAATGCGCGCTTGGTCCAGTTGATGAAGTGGAAGCGGTCTTCGTTGCGGCGGTCTTCGATGGCGCGATTCTTTTCAAACGCCTGCGGATCGAAGCCGCCGCATTCCACCGCCAGCGAATGGTCGACGATCAGCTGCACCGGCACCACCGGATTGACCTTGGCCGGATCGCCGCCCTGATCGGCGATGGCGTCGCGCAGGCCGGCGAGGTCGACCAGCGCGGTCTGGCCGAGGATGTCGTGGCAGACCACGCGCGCCGGGAACCAGGGAAAATCCAGGTCCCGCTTGCATTCGATGATCTGCTTCAGGTAGTCATTGAGGATGGCCGGGTCGCAGCGGCGAACCAGGTTTTCGGCGTGCACGCGGGAGGTGTAAGGCAGCGTGTTCCAGGCGCCCGGCTTGATTGCCTCCACTGCGCCGCGCGCGTCGAAGTAATCCAGCTTGGTGCCGGGCAGAGGTTTGCGGTGTGCGGTATTCATGGCTCGATCCCGAGAAAAACTTTAGGTAAGAGTGGCAGCCTGCGCGCCGGTCTATGTCGGCGCAACAGGCTGCAGATGTTACTGATGTACTGCCAAGGGTACTATTTACTTGCGCTTGCCGATCGGCACGAACTTCAGATCTTCCGGACCGACATAGTTCGCCGATGGACGGATGATCTTGTTGTCGATGCGCTGCTCGATGATGTGCGCAGCCCAGCCGGAGGTGCGTGCGATCACGAACAGCGGCGTGAACATCGCCGTCGGCACGCCCATCATGTGGTACGACACGGCCGAGAACCAGTCGAGATTGGGGAACATCTTCTTGATGTCCCACATGACGGTTTCGAGGCGCTCGGCGATGTCGAACATCTTGACCGAACCGGCGTCCTTGGACAGCTTGCGGGCGACTTCCTTGATGACCTTGTTGCGTGGGTCCGAGATGGTGTAGACCGGATGGCCGAAGCCGATCACGACTTCCTTGTTCTCGACGCGGCGCTTGATGTCGGCTTCCGCTTCGTCAGGGTTGTCGTAGCGCTTCTGGATTTCAAACGCGACTTCATTGGCGCCGCCGTGCTTCGGACCGCGCAATGCGCCGATGCCGCCGGTGATGGCCGAGTACATGTCGGAGCCGGTGCCGGCGATGACGCGGCTGGCGAAGGTGGAGGCGTTGAATTCGTGTTCGGCGTACAGGATCAGCGAAGTGTGCATCGCCTTTTCCCACAGCTCGGATGGCTTTTCGCCGTGCAGAAGGTGCAGGAAGTGGCCGCCGATGGATTCGTCGTCGGTTTCGACTTCGATGCGCTTGCCGTTCTGGCTATAGTGATACCAGTACAGCAGCATCGAACCCAGCGAGGCCATCAGGCGATCCGCGATGTCGCGCGCGCCCGGCGTGTTGTGGTCATCCTTTTCCGGCAGCACGCAGCCCAATGCCGACACGCCGGTGCGCATCACGTCCATCGGGTGCGATGCTGCAGGCAGCCATTCCAGCGCCGCCTTGACGTTGGCCGGCAGACCGCGCAGTGCTTTCAGCTTGGCCTTGTAGGCCTTCAACTCGGCCGCGGTCGGCAGCTTGCCGTGCACCAGCAAGTGGGCGATCTCTTCAAACTCGCAGCTGTCGGCGACGTCGAGGATGTCGTAACCGCGATAGTGCAAATCGTTGCCGGTCTTGCCGACGGTGCACAGCGCGGTGTTGCCGGCAGTGACGCCGGACAGCGCCACGGATTTTTTCGGTTTGAAGCCGGTTGCCGGTGCTTGTGGTTCGCTCATGCGTATCTCCTGAATGATGTATTGAGGTATGAATTCTTTAGTAAATCCGGATTATTTTTCCGCGTATTTCTTTTCCAGCAGATCGAACATCGGCTTGTTGACCAGGCGCTGGCGTTCGGCAAACGGCGTCACGAAATTCGGGTCTTCGTCGAGGCGATGGTTGTCGCGCAACACGGTCAGCGCCTTTTGCATGCCGGCCACGGCGCCTTGCAGCGCGGCGTTGGCGTACAGCACGATGCCGTAGCCCAGGCCGCCCAGTTCGTCGGCGTTGAAAATCGGCGTCTTGCCGCCGATCACCAGATTCACCAGTTGCGGCTTGTCCAGTGCTTGCGGCAGACGACGGATTTCATCCGCGGTCTCGATCGCTTCCACGAACAGGATGTCGGCGCCGGCTTCGCTGTAGCGGGCCGCGCGTTCCAACGCATCTTCGAAACCGTGGACGCTGCACGCATCGGTGCGCGCCATGATCAGCATGCCGTCATTGCTGCGTGCATCGACGGCGGCGTGGATCTTGCCGACCATTTCTGCGCAGGAGATGACTTCCTTGCCACTGAAGTGACCGCAGCGCTTGGGCGAAACCTGGTCTTCCAACTGCACCGCATCGGCGCCGGCGCGTTCCAGCGTACGGATGGTGTGGCGCACGTTGAGGGCGTTGCCAAAGCCGGTGTCGGCATCGACGATCAGCGGAATCTCCACCGCATCGCGAATGCGCGCGGTGTGGTCGGCCAATTCATTGAGGCCGATGAAGCCCTGATCCGGCATGCCGAAATACATGTTGGTCACGCCGGCGCCGGTAATGTAAAGAGCCTCGAAACCGAGATCGGCAATCACACGCGCCGACAGCGCATTGAAGGCGCCGGGGACCAGCAGCCCTTTGCGTGCATTGACCTTGTCGCGCAGAATTTGTTTGGTGGTTTGAGAAAGGTTGGTCATACGGAGTCCTTGAAGTTGCGTCTGTCGTTGCGTCTGTCGTTGCATGTTTCAGCGAGGTGAATGCCGGTGCTTGTTGCAATGCGCGTGCCATGCCGGCCGCTACCGGATGTTGCATTGCGGAAGAAATCGATGTTTCATCGCAAGCCCGTGTGAAATCAACGACTTATGTATTTTCCTCCTCAGGAGTGCATCCCTGCCTCGACGACACTCACGCCGGGAATGTGTTACATTTGAAACGTTTGAAACACTCAGAATGAAACATGAAACGCCCTCCCTTCTCTTCTCGGGATAACCCGGACAAGCCGGTCATCTGGACAGTTTCGGTGTCGCGCCTGGTCGAACTGTTTCGCGACATCACGCTGGAGTTCGATGATCGCGCGGACATCGAGCCGATCCCGCTGGGCTTTGAAGATGCGGTACGGCATATCCGTGAGCGCCTCGCGACAGAACACTGCGACGCAGTGATCGCGGCAGGATCCAATGGCGCCTATCTCAAGAGTCGGCTGTCAGTCCCCGTGATCATTGCCAAGGCCAGCGGCTTCGATGTCATGCAGGCGCTGGCGAAAGCGCGCAAGATTTCTCCCGACATCGGCATGATCACCTATCAGGAAACCATGCCGTCGCTGGTCGAATTCCAGAACACCTTCGGCCTCAACATCGTGCAGCGCACTTATGCCACCGAAGAAGACGCTCGCTCGCAAATCAACGAACTGAAAGCGGCCGGCATCAAGGCCATCGTCGGCGCCGGCCTGATCACGGGACTGGCCCAGGAAGCGGGATTGGCCGGCATCTTCGTCTACTCCGCCGCCAGCATCCGCCAGGCGTTCGACGACGCGCTGGAACTGGCGCGCCTGACGCAACTGGAATCAACGCGCGGACGCATCCTTCCCGTGGCCGACACCTTGCGCGCGCGGCATCGGCGGTCGCGCCGGGCTGTTTGAAGCCGCGCATCGCGGCACTCTCTTGCTCGATGAAATCGGCGAGATGCCGCTGCCATTGCAAACGCGCTTGCTGCGTGTGCTGGAAGAACGCGAAGTGGTGCGCGTGGGCGGCACCCGGCCGATACCGGTCAACGTGCGCATCATCAGCGCCACGCATTGCGACCTCGATGCGCGCGTACGCGACGGCCGCTTCCGCGCCGATCTGTTTTACCGCCTGAGCGTCTTGCGCATGACGCTGCCGCCGCTGCGCGAGCGGCCGGACGACCTTGCACCGCTGGCGGAGTGGTGCCTGAAGAATGCGCTGGCGGCGATGGACATTCGCCCGCACGCCAACCTGCATGCCGAGATCTTGCGTTGCACGCCCTTGCTGGCGCGCTACCGCTGGCCCGGCAACGTTCGCGAGCTGCGCAACATGATGGAGCGGCTGGCGCTGTTTCTGGCAGCCGAACCGTTGCAGGCGTTGACGCCGAATCTGATCGGCCGCATCGCACCGGAAATCTTGCGTGATGACGTATCGACAACGACGGCGCCCGTGGCGTCCGTTTTGCGTGCAGCGCATGCCGACACCGACGAATCATTGCAGGATGTGCTGGCGCGCTTCGACGGCAACCGTACCGCTGCGGCAAGTTATCTGGGCATCAGCCGCACAACGCTGTGGCGTCGTCTTGGCGAGAAAAACTGAAGCGTCAATACACCTCCTGCGGTGGGACGGCGCTCTTTACACCTCCCCGATGTTGATTCACCTGTGAAGCAGATAGGCAGCGATTCCCACTCTTCGGGAATCACTGCAGGAACGCTTCTGCAAACACTTTTCCTCGAGCGCGAAACCTGATTGACAGTCGCGCGCGCATGCACGTATTCTCAGCCGATCGCACCTCTCAACGGCATACTGTTTACGCATTGTTCATGTGTAAACAACATGACGGTGAACACCTTGTGGTGCGATGCCTCACCATAAAAAAATCATCTCAATCACTCACTCCGGGAGCCACATGAACGCCATCAGTTCATCCAACACGGGCGACGCCAAGTCGGTCAAGTTACATCCACAAACCTGGCGCGCGGTCATTTCATCATCGATCGGCAACGCGCTGGAATGGTTCGATGTGCTGATCTACGGCGCCTTCGCCGTGATCATCGCCAAACTGTTTTTTCCTACCGAGAACGAGACCGTATCGTTGCTGGTGACCTTCGCCACCTTCGGCGTGTCGTTCTTCATGCGCCCGCTCGGCGCGGTCGTGCTCGGCGCGTATTCCGATCGCGTCGGCCGCAAGGCGGCGCTGTCGCTGTCGATCGTGCTGATGACCATCGGCACCGCGATGATTGCCTTCATGCCGACCTACGCCAGCATCGGTTTGTGGGCGCCTGCCGGTATCGTGCTGGCGCGCCTGATCCAGGGCTTTTCGGCCGGCGGCGAGTTCGGCAGTTCGACCGCGTTCCTGGTGGAACACGCACCGCATCGCCGCGGCTTCTTCTCGAGCTGGCAAGTCGCCAGCCAAGGGCTAAGCCTGCTGATGGCGGCGGTTTTCGGCGCCGGACTGAACGGTTTGCTGACGCCTGAGCAGCTGTATTCCTGGGGCTGGCGTCTGCCGTTCCTGTTCGGCCTGCTGATCGGCCCTGCCGGTTACTACATCCGCCGCCATCTCGATGAGTCGCCGGAATTCGCCGCCGCTGAGCGCACTGAAACACCGCTGCGCGATACCTTCTCCAGCCAGAAAATGCGTCTGCTGATCGGCACCGGCAGCGTGATCATGGCGACCGTTTCGGTCTACCTCGCGCTGTACATGCCGACGTATGCGATCAAGCAACTGGGCATGCCGGCATGGTCGTCGTACGCGGCGACGATCGTCTCCGGGCTGATCATGATGGTGTTCTCACCGCTGGTGGGCGAGCTGTCCGACAAGTACGGCCGCACGCCATTCATGATCGGCAGCAGCCTGGCGTTCGTGGTGTTCACGTATCCGATGTTCGTGTTCCTGACGAGTGCGCCGAGCTTCGTCAACCTGCTGTTGCTGCAGATCGTGATCGGCGTGCTGATGACGATGTACTTCGCTTCCATGCCGGCATTGCTGGCCGATGTGTTCCCGGTGCAGACGCGCGGCACCGGCATGTCGCTGAGCTATAACATCGCCGTGATGCTGTTCGGCGGTTTCGCCGGCCTGATCATCACCTGGCTGATCCAGTTCACCGGCAACAAGCTGTCGGTGAGCTTCTTCGTGATCTTCGGCGCGGCCTTGAGCTTGATCGCGTCGACGGCGGCGCGCTACGTCCTGCGCGTGCGTTGATGATCGACTTCGCGCATGACCGGTCCAGCCGGTCGGCGTGAAGGAAAAGCGGATCGAAAAAAAGGGCCGGTTTCATCGCTGAAACCGGCCCTGATGTTTTTGGTGTTATTGATCCGCATCGCATATGCAGATGTTGTCCCTGCACTGCAGCTTGTTCTGTTCCCTCTTTTCCTCAAACCCCTTCTTCCATTCTTCCGCTCAGTCGTCTTCGGCGCCGCCGATGCCGAGTTCCTGGATCTTGCGCGTGATCGTGTTGCGGCCGATGCCCAGGCGCACGGCTGCATCGTTCTTGCGGCCATGAGTATGCTTGAGCGCGATCTTGATCAGCGTCGCTTCGAACTGGCGACCGAGGATGTCCATGACTTCCGGGCGCTCTTCGGCGAGCATTTGCGCCGCTTCGGTTTCCAGCAGGCTGATCCAGCTGCGCTCGGCGCCGCCATCGCTATCGTAGCTCGCTCCCCCGCCGGCGCCGCCATGTGCTTCGGCAGGCGCGGCCGATGACGTTGTGTGCGTATGTGTGTGCGTCGGCTGGAAATTGCTGCTGCGCTCTTCGATCAGATCCTGCGGCAAATCCTTCACTTCCACGGTCTGGCCGGGCGCCATGACGGTGATCCAGTTGCACAGGTTTTCCAGCTGGCGTACGTTGCCGGGCAGTTCCAGTTGCGACAGGAACTGCATCGCCTGCGGCGACAGGCGCTTGGCTTCGACGCCAAGCTGACGCGCGCTTTGCGTCAGGAAATGGCGCGCCAGGATCGGGATGTCTTCGCTGCGCTCGCGCAGGCTTGGCAGACGCAGGCGGATGACGTTGAGGCGGTGGTACAAGTCTTCACGGAACAGGCCCTCGCGCACGCGGTGTTCGAGGTTTTGGTGAGTAGCGGCAATGACGCGCACGTTGGCCTTGAGCGACTGATGGCCGCCGACGCGATAGAAGTGGCCGTCCGACAGCACGCGCAGCAAACGCGTTTGCAGGTCGAGTGGCATGTCGCCGATTTCATCGAGGAACAGCGTGCCGCCTTCGGCTTGTTCAAAGCGACCGCGGCGCATCGCCTGCGCGCCGGTGAAGGCGCCGCGCTCATGGCCGAACAGTTCGGACTCGAGCAGGTCCTTGGGGATCGCTGCGGTGTTCAATGCGACGAAGGGCTGCGCGGCGCGCGGGCTGTGCTTGTGCAAGGCGCGTGCGACCAGTTCCTTGCCCGAGCCGGATTCGCCGGTGATCAGCACGGTCACGTTGGATTGCGACAAGCGCCCGATGGCGCGGAACACATCCTGCATGGCCGGCGCCTGACCGAGAATCTCCGGCGCGTTGGCCGACGATTGCTCGACATCGGTTTCGCGCAGGCTCTCTTCCAATGCACGGCGGATCAGCTCGACGGCCTTGTCGACGTCGAAGGGCTTGGCCAGGTATTCGAACGCGCCGCCCTGGAATGCCGAGACCGCCGAATCGAGATCGGAGAATGCGGTGATGATGATGACCGGAATGCCGGGATGCTTGGCCTTGATGGTCTGCAGCAGCTCCAGGCCGGAGGCGCCGGGCATGCGGATATCGGAAACCAATACTTGCGGCGTACCGCTTTCCAGTGCCTGCATGGCGTCGCGTGCGCTGGAAAAGCTTTGCGTGGCGAGATTTTCTCGCGCGAGGGCTTTTTCCAATACCCAGCGTATCGATTCGTCGTCATCAACAATCCAGATCGGTTTCATAGTGTTATCTTTTCTTGCTTATCGTTGCGTGTAATAGCGTGTAGTAGCGTGTGTAAGTCGCGTAAAAGGCTTACGCCAGTGTTGCCCTGCCCGATCCCTGCTCACCCGATGAACTACCATCAGGGAAGCGGAATCAATATCCTGAAATCCGTACATCCCGGCCGGCTTTCGCATTCGATCACCCCCATGTGCTGCTGAACGAATGTTTGCGCCAACGTCAATCCCAAACCGCTGCCCCCCTCACGACCGGATACCAGCGGGTAAAAAATACGGTCCTGGATATCCGGTGAAATACCGGGGCCGTTGTCGATGATATGCAAGTCTAGTGCCAGCCGATATCGGACCTTGGCCAGCGTCACTTGCCGCATCACGCGCGTCTGCAAAATCAGTTCGCCGTCGCCGGTGCGGATGCGTTCGGCGAGTGCTTGTGCAGCGTTGTGGACGATGTTCAGCAAGGCCTGGATCAGTTGCTCCTTGTCGCCGCGGAATTCAGGGATCGACAGGTCGTAATCGCGCTTGATGGTCAGTCCGTTGGGAAACTCGGCCAGGATCAGACTGCGCACGCGTTCGCAGACTTCATGGATGTTGACGTCGCCGACGATGTGCGGCCGCCGGTGCGGCGCCAGCAGGCGATCGACCAGCGTTTGCAGGCGATCGGCTTCCTTGATGATGACCTGGGTATATTCGCGCAGCTCTTTCAGATGGCGCTCGGGCAGCTCCAGTTCCAGCAGTTGCGCCGCGCCGCGAATGCCGCCGAGCGGATTCTTAATTTCATGCGCGAGATTGCGGATCAGTTCCTTGTTGGCCTGGCTCTGGTCGAGCAGGCGCTCTTCGCGATCGAGCTTGAGTTGCTGGACGTTTTCCCGCAGCTCCAGCAGCACCGGCGTGTCGGCGTTGTCGAGCGCGGTGACGATGGTATGGACCTGCAGCGGCTCGCGGCCGATGCGCTCCAGCACGAGATCGAGGCGCTTGTCGGCGAATTGATGTTCAACCGCCTGGTAGAACAAGGTGGCCAGCTCTTTGCCGTTGAGGAACAGTTCGCTGAGCTTTTGCTGGGACAGCACCTTGAAGGAGCTCTCCAGCAGGTTTTCAGCAGCGGCGTTGGCGTATACGATGCCGCCGTTGGCGTCGAGAATGATGACTGCTGATGCCAGCAGGTCAAGACCGTCGAGTGAAGGTAAAGTTGTTTTCATGCGTTCCGTAAGTACCTGTAGTAATGCCGCATCAAGTAGGTCGTCGCGGCTTGTGGCCGTGCGCACAGATTTGTCAGCTTCCTCTCAGCAAAGCAAGATTTGGGCAAGGCTGCAGCGCCACTGACTTCCCGGCTTGCGCGCCGCTTTTACGGATTAACGCAGCTTGCCCACTTCGCGCCTGAGCGCGTCCACATTGCGCTCCGAACGGGCAATGTCGTCCTTCATGGCGGCAGCGCGTTCCTGGTATTTTGCATAGTTGCGCTCATCGCCGCGCCGCTCGGGCTCGCCGTTGTTGTAGTCCGCCTTCAGGCTCGCCAGTTTGCCCTCTTCCTGCCTGAGTTCGTCCTGCAATATCAGTTTGCGGTCGCTGTCGCGCGCTTTCTGCACCTGGCCGTCGGCCTTGGGAAAAGCGCTTGCGGTCACAGCCTGCCCCGTCGTCGCTGCCGGCTTGCCCGGTGCAGCACGTTTGGTCGGCGCCGGGGCGCTCGCAGCCGGGATATCCAGTTTGCGGCATCCTTTGCCGATGCCGGTATTGCGATATTCCGCGACGCCGTTCTGACCGATGCAGACATAGACGTCATCTGACGTCGGGGCCGCTTGCACGATGGCCGCGCAGGCCAGGCCTGACAATGCGGCAAGTACGGAAAATTTCATTGGTCCAGGCCTGAAAAATGCGATGAAACCAAGTGTATGACAAGACCCGGCGACGAACAAACGCAGCCCGTCGGACACCAACGCAATAAGCCCCGCGCATAAAAAAAGGGAAGCAAGCTTTTT
>NZ_AJHH01000339.1 GCF_000256565.1 Herbaspirillum lusitanum P6-12
CCCCCCTTTTTTATCAATGCAAAATCGACGATTACAGCGAGTAGTACATGTCGAATTCGATTGGGTGTGTCGTCATGCGATAGCGTTGCACTTCCTGGCCCTTCAGGTCCAGGTAGGCGTCGATCATGCTGTCGGTGAAGACGCCGCCGCGTGTCAGGAACTCGCGATCGGCGTTCAGTGCATCCAGCGCTTCTTCCAGCGATGCGCACACTGTCGGGATCAGCTTGTCTTCTTCCGGTGGCAGATGGTACAGATCCTTCGAAGCAGCTTCGCCTGGATGGATCTTGTTTTGCACGCCGTCCAGACCGGCCATCAGCAGAGCCGAGAAGCACAGGTATGGGTTCGCCAGCGGATCCGGGAAACGTGTTTCGATACGACGGCCCTTCGGGTTCGCAACGTGTGGAATACGGATCGATGCGGAACGGTTGCGTGCCGAGTAAGCCAGCTTGACCGGTGCTTCGAAACCTGGAACCAGACGCTTGTACGAGTTGGTGCCTGGGTTGGTGATCGCGTTCAGCGCCTTGGCGTGCTTGATGATACCGCCGATGTAGAACAACGCGAATTCGGACAGACCGGCATAGCCGTCGCCTGCGAACAGGTTCTTGCCGTCTTTCCAGACCGATTGGTGAACGTGCATGCCGGAGCCGTTGTCGCCGACCAGTGGCTTGGGCATGAAGGTCGCTGTCTTGCCGTAGGTGTGAGCAACGTTCCAGATCACATACTTCAGTGTTTGTGTCCAGTCAGCGCGCTCAACCAGTGTCGAGAACCTGGTGCCCAGTTCGTTTTGACCTGCGCCGGCCACTTCGTGGTGGTGCACTTCAACTGGAATGCCCAGGGATTCGAGGATCAGGGACATTTCCGAACGCATGTCCTGGAAGCTGTCGACTGGAGGCACTGGGAAGTAGCCGCCCTTGACGACCGGACGATGGCCGGTGTTGCCGCCTTCGAGCTTGGCGCCGGAGCTCCACGATGCTTCTTCGGATTCGATCTTGACGAAGGAACCGGACATGTCCGCACCCCAACGCACGCCGTCGAAGATGAAGAATTCTGGCTCAGGACCGAAGTAGGCGGTATCGCCCAGGCCCGAGGACTTCAGGTACGCTTCAGCGCGCTTGGCGATGGAACGCGGGTCACGGTCGTAACCCTTGCCATCGGATGGCTCGATCACGTCACATTGCATGAACAATGTGGTTTCTTCCATGAACGGGTCGATGTTGGCGGTGTTTGGATCAGGAATCAGCAACATGTCCGAAGCTTCGATACCCTTCCAGCCGGCGATCGAGGAACCGTCGAATGCGTGACCCGATTCGAACTTGTCGATGTCGAAGTGGGAAACGGGAACAGTTACGTGTTGCTCTTTACCCCGGGTGTCGGCAAAACGGAAATCAACAAACTTGACTTCATTGTCTTTCACCAACTTCAAAACCTCTGCGGCCGTCCTTGCCATGCGAATCTCCTAAAACGAGGAAGTAGTATAAATTTGTACAATTTGGGTGATGAGCCGACTACGTGCGACTTGATGTGTGCAGCAAATACAACAGATAGTGCGCCAGAACTCAGGCGGGAATGATAGCAGATTCCATGCCACCAACTGCCTTGCGTTGATGCTTATGGCATATTTTAGGGAGTTATTGGCTGGCGGGCGTTTCCGAGCAGTGCACGGCAACACGAATAATGATCAATTATGGTGCGAAATGTATTTTTCGCACCATTAAAAAGCATATTTTCTTCTTCGCTTTATTTTGGTGCGGATATTTGTCTGCCTTGGCGTTGGGATAATGATTTATGTATCTTTTCAGCAATTATCAAAGGGACCTTGATGACAACTTCCAACGACATTCTTTCGATTGCCGGCCAACGTGCGCAGACTGGTCAGTTTCCGTATGCGGGGGCGGTCACGCCGCAAGAGGCGTTTGCCCTGCTGCAGGGCGACCCGGCCGTCAAACTGGTTGACGTGCGAACCAAGGCAGAACGCGATTGGGTCGGCCAGGTTGTGATTCCGGCGGACCAGCATCTGGCGGTGCAATGGAATCTCTATCCGGAGAGCGTGCCGAATCCGCAATTTCTCGAACAGCTCGATGCCCTCGCGGACAAGCAGACAATCTTGCTGTTTCTTTGCCGTTCGGGCGTACGCTCCCGCCATGCCGCAAAACTGGCGAGTGAAAACGGCTATACGCGCTGCTATGACATTCTGGAAGGTTTCGAAGGAAACAAGGACAGCGCAGGTCATCGCAAGACCATCGAAGGATGGTGCAAAGCGGGACTGCCGTGGATGGGGGCTTGAGTTGAAGTGAATCGGGTCGCTGATGCGAGTCGATTGCTGTGACAAACCCGGATTCAGAGGGACTGCAATTGCCGTCCCAGCGCCGCAACCTCAGCCGCCAGATCGGCCGACGGCATGCGACTCACCGCGATCGCTTCGATGCGTTCCAGCGTCGCGACGATGTCGACTGCAGCTATCGTGAGTGCGGCACCCTTCATCCGATGCGCCAGCCTTCCGACCGAGGCCATATCCGCCTCAGCCATGGCCGTCTGCAGGACTGCAAAATCCTCAAGCGACGTGGTGCGAAACAGCGTCGTCAGATCCACACTGCGCATGTCGTCGATGTTCATCGGCGCTACCGCAGAGACGTCGACATCGCACCACAGCGACAGCATTTTTTTCAGATCATCGACCGGCAAAGGCTTGCCGAGTACGCCGTCCATGCCGCTGTCGAGGCAAAGCTGCATGTGCGCGGTATCGGTCTCGGCCGAGATCGCGATGATGGGCGTATGCGCCAACTCTTCCTCGCGTTCGCGCCGGCGGAATATTTTCGCCACGTCGTAACCGCTCATGTCAGGCATCTGGCAATCCAGCAGCACCAGGTCAAACTCGCCGTCCTGCATTGCAGCAAGACCGGAGTTGCCATCCTGCGCCGTCGCTACGTCGCAACCCAGTTTCTTCAGTTGTTTCTCAATGACGACGCGGCTGGTTGCAGAATCGTCGACGACAAGAATCTGGAGCAAAGGAGCCGTAGCAATCGTATTCATGGTACGTCCTATATATCTTGGAGTTGATGCTGGATCTTGAACAGTTCATTGTCGTTGCGCACTCCCAACTTGCGGAAGGCCGCCTGCTTTTGTCCGCTGATGGTCTTGACGCTGCGCGCGAATTTCTCTGCGATCTGCGTGACGCTCAGCCCTTCCAGGCAACAGCGCAGCACTTCACGTTCGCGCGGCGACAATTCAACGTTGTCGGTGAGTGAATCGCCGTTTGGCGACTCTTCGTCCGATCCGTTACTGGACAGCATGGAGGAGATTTCCGCCGCCATGAACGGGTTCAGGTGCACACGCCCCACAGCCACCGAACGCACTGCGGCAATGAGCTCGGACAATTCCTGCTCCTTCCCCACGAAACCGCGTGCGCCCGCGCGCATCGCCAGCGCGACCGTAGCAGGATTGTAGTGTGAAGACGAGACGAGGATTTTACTGTCGGGGAAACGCACCTTGAGCGCCCGGATCAGGTTGAGGCCATCGATATCGTTGGCCCCGAGAGAATAATCGATCAGCAGAATATCGGCCGGCAAAGCGCGCAAGGCGGACATCATGTCCTTGCTGGCGGCATAGGCGCCGACCACCTCGAAATCCGATTCTTCAGTGAGTCGTGCCGCGAGTCCATGCCGGACCACGGCATGATCGTCCAGCAATGCAATACGAATTGCCTTTGTCGCAGTCCAGGTCATCATCGCGTCCTTTCGCAGACGGTCATTCACGCAGAAAACCGCTAGGCATCGGAATCGATGCTCGTTTCGCCTGGATGCGATCGAAAAAGGCAGGGCTGCCGACCAGTCGAATTATGGTCGAGTGTATCAAAAATAGTAAAAATACAATAGAAAACTCAGGCATTTATGAGGCCATTATTAAACAATTGATTGGCGCCGACCTTGCTCAGAAAGTCGTCCTGACGCATGGGCGCTGCAATAAAACCCTGCCCGCGTCCGCATCCCATGGCGGCGAGGACTTCCATCTGGCGGGCGTTTTCGATCCCTTCCGCGATGACGGCAAGCTGCAGGCGCTTGGCGATGCCGATGATCGATTCGACGATGACGCGGCATTGCGGCTGGCGCAGGAACTGACGCACGAAGTGGCGATCGATGCGGATTTCGGTGAAGGGCATTTGCGACAACAGCTTCATGGTCGAAATGCCGGAACCGAAATCATCAATCGACAAACCGAACCCGCGCAGGCGCAAACGATTGAGGGACGCGGCCAGCTTCAGCGCATGTTGCGACGGCTCCTCCTCCGAAATGCCGACGGTGACCAGGTGCGAAGAGATGCCGTAGCGCTGCGAACGTTCATGAAGATAGTCGGCAATTTCCGGGATTTCCAACGTCGATGCGGAAGCCTTGATGCAAATGGGAAGGCTGCAACCGATGTGCTCCAGTTTCTGTTGCGTTTTCAGCACATGGTTGACGGTTCGATAAAACAGCATGAGACCCAGCCCCTGCCGTTCAATCAGCGTCATGAATTGTTCCGGCGCCAGATAGCTGAATTTGGGGTGGCTCCAACGCACCATGGCGTCGGCGCCGATAATAGCCTTGGTTTTCAAAGATATCTGCGGCTGATACCACACTTCGAATTCACTGGTGTCGCAGATGGCGCGCAAGATATCGTCATCGCCAATGGCGCCGTCCGCGGTCGCCGATATTGTTTTTCCGCCCTTGGCAGGCGCAGGTTTGATCGCATTCATCATTGTCAGCGCCGTGGCGAGAATGCTTTGCAGCGTCGGCAACGTCAGTGGCTTGGAAATCGCATCGACAAAGGGAAAGCCCGCGGAATACGCCAGTTGCAGGTGCGATTCACGCACATCTTCGGCGTGCACGCTCATCCACACCAGCATCGGCAATTCCTTGCCCGCGGATTGCACCGACCGGTCTTGCGCCAGCACGAACTGCGAGCCGTCCATGTTGGGCATGCCGATATCGCAAAAGATCAAATCGATGCGGCGCTCGGACAAGCGCTCCATCGCCTCCATGCCGTCGGCGGCCTCGACCACGTTGACGCAACCGAGCTCTCGCAACTTTTCGACTGCAAATATTTTTTGCAATGGCTCGTCTTCAACTACCAGAACAGAAAGATTCGCGACTGTTTTCATCTTTACCCCAAGCGAGATGTGCACCGCAACTGCGGCATAGACTTTGATTGACCAGCTGCAATTCTGATCATCTTGCACACATCCGTATATGAGAATGATCTCAATTCAGCCCCGCTTATTTGCTGGCAATTAGTCGAAAAACGACGAGTTCGCCACAGTGGAAGTGTTTTTTCATCTGTTTCCCAGATTTTGGTTGGATGACCATCTTGGCAACGTTATCCTTGCCTGATCAAATCACAATATTCTGCAATCTGGGGAAGATCCATGAAAAACGTCGTATCGGCGATGCTGTTGCATGGCGTCGGCCTCTCTCTGCTGGCGGGTGCATCCGCCGCCGGCGCGACGGAATTGCGCGTCACCGGGAAGATCGTTCCCGATGCCTGTCTGCCAGTCTTTTCGGATGCGGGCGTGGTGGATTACGGACCGATTTCATCCGAACGCGGTGCAGCAAAAATCCTCGCCAAAAAAATTTTCACGCTCTCCGTTTCCTGTGCCCTTCCCTCACGTCTTGCATTACGCCTGATAGACAATCGTGACAGCGCGCCGATACCACAAATGCAGGCGGTGGCGATGCGCAACCGCAGCAACAAACATCTGTTCGGATTGGGTGCGGGAAGCGGACAAAACGCCGGCGCCTATATCGTGTCGTTCGAACCTGCACATCCGAAGGCGACGCCTCCCGCCATGCTGGAGTCCGCCACCGGCATCAATGCCACGCAGTGGATACTGAGCAGCGACAACACCATCCGCAAGAACGTGCTTTACGCCTGGGACGCCGAACACAAGATCCATCCCGGCGGCACCCTGAACTTCGAGGCAAAACTCAGCATCCAGGCCGTCATCGACAGCGCCGACAATACGCGGGAAAAAGAAGATGCTCCGTTGAATGGCTCGGCCACTTTTGAACTCTTGTATTTATAAGCAATGCCGACGATCTTCCGACTTGAAAGAAGCGCACCTGTGAAGCACATCGCAACCGGATCCGGGATGGCGAGGATGGCCCTGGGCATTTTCTGCCTCGCCGCAACCACGCTTTCATGCGCCGCCAACATGGTGGAAATGCAGGTAGTGAGCGTCATCACGCCCGCTGCCTGTACACCGATGCTGTCGGGCGGCGGCGTTGCCGATTACGGCATCATTCCGGCGCGCTCGTTGAAGCCCGGCACGGTGACGCCGCTGCCGTCGAAGTCGCTGTCGTTCAGCATCAATTGCGATGCCGCCGCCAAAGTGAGCATCAGGGCCATCGACAACCGCACCAACTCGGTCATCGTCGGCATCATCGCGGCCGGCTCCGGCGACGGTAATCTCAACGACAGTTTCAACTTCGGCCTCGGCACTGCTGCCGGTAAAAGCATCGGCGGTTACGCCATCGTGTTCCAGCCGGCGTCCTATACCGGCGACTACCAGCAAACCCAATTGTTGTACTCCACCGACAGCGGTACGACCTGGCAACCGTCAACGACAGGCTATGTCGCCAAGAACCGCAGCTTTGGCTGGGGCGCGCAGGGCAGTAGCCATGTCTCGTCTTTACGCACGATCTCCGGCACGGTGACCGTGCAACCGTATATCAACAAGCCTGAAAGCCTTTCCCTATCGCAAGAAATTTTGCTGGACGGTTCGGCGACGCTGGAGCTTTCCTATCTTTAAGAGTTGTCGCGACGTCATTTGGCATCCCTGTTCAACGCTTTAAATCGTTCTGAATTTTGAGAATATTTTTTGGGGG
>NZ_AJHH01000340.1 GCF_000256565.1 Herbaspirillum lusitanum P6-12
AGAGAATATTCTCAAATACTCTTAAATCTGGCATCGGAGCTGTTGCAATCGTTATCTATAACAACCGGGGGGTAAATGAAATGTGCACCAATTTTAAGAAATTGCTTTTTCTTGCTGTTGCCTGTTTTCTCTCCAACGCCGTCATGCCTGTCACCGCGTACGCCAGCGGCATGCTTCCGGAGACCTCGGTGGTCATCATCAACGAAGCCGACGGCGAAGCCAGCATGAACGTCAAGAACACCGACGCCAATGCCACCTTGCTGTACACCTCGATTCAAAACCTCCCGGAAGACAAGGAAAACCTCCTGATCGTCACCCCGCCCGTCGCGCGCGTCGAGCCGGATGAAACCCAGTTGGTGCGCTTCATCCTGCAAAGCAAGGAACCGCTCAAGACGCAACGATTCAAGCGCGTCATTTTCGAAGGCATCCCGCAGCAATCCAAAGACGGCGGCGTCAAGGTGACGATGAACGTGCGCCAGAATCTGCCGGTCATCATCCATCCCAAAGGTCTCGCGCCCAACCGGGAACCCTGGAAATTGCTGACCTGGTCGGTACGCAACGGCAACCTTGTCGCCAAGAACGACAGCGCCTATGTCGTGCGGCTGGCGCAGACAGTGACGCTGTTGCCGGGCAACGCCGAGCTTGATCTCGGCAAGACCTATTTCCTGCCGGGTGAAACCATCAGCGTAGCGGTCCCGGCAACTGGCGCGGCATCGACCTCGGTACGCCTGGCGCCCGCGACCGTATATGGCTTCTCGGTGGACAGTTACGACGCTGCGCTTACCAGGTAAGTCCCGCTTTTTTCTCCCTCGCAATCAGGGAAAATGAATAACAAAATCCGCAGGAAACATGGGGCTTTCCTCGACCCGCGCCCGCCGCCCGACGTTCGCCTGAAGCATTGCCTCATTGCCTTGTCTGCCGTAGCGGGGGGAATGGCGGCTTTGCCGTTGCATGCTGCCGATGCCAGCGGATTCGATCTGAACATGCTGAAAGAGCGCGGCATCGATCCTCAGCTCGCGGATTATTTTCGCGAGGCTGCGCGCTTTCGTCCCGGTATGCAGGTTGTGACGCTGTTCGTCAACGGCAGCAAGCGTGGACGCGCCGATGCACGCTTCAATACCAAAGGCGATTTGTGTTTTGACGTCGGCCTGCTCGACAAAGGCGGATTGATCGTGCCGCCGCAGTTGAAAAAGGCCGACAAGCCCACATCGACGCCAAGGACGCCTGCGGCACAGACTACGAAGGCTGCGTCGCCGGACTGCTTCGACTACAAGGAAGCCTTCCCGCAAACCCGGGTCGAACTGCGTCCCGGCAAGGAAGAGGTGGCGCTGGTGGTGCCCACCGATGCTTTGCGGCCCACCGAGGACGACTTCGCCGGCTATAGCAGCGGCGGGACTGCTGCGATGCTGAACTACGAAATACTCGGCGTGAACAGCAAATTCTCCGGTGGCGGCAGCCGTTTCATGTCGGGTAACGCCGAACTGGGATTCAACGTCAAGGATTGGATCGTGCGCAGCCGCGAAGTCTATACCGCCCAGGATGGAAAATCGCAGCGCCAGCATGTCTACGCCTACGCTCAAAAAACGCTGATGGATTTCAAATCCATCTTGCAGGCCGGCCAGATCAACATTGCCAATTCAGCGGTCTCAGGCGGCGCCATTACCGGGGCGCAAATGATTCCGGAAGGTGCGCTGATGAGCCTCAATCGCAACAACGTCATGGTGGAAGGCATCGCGCAGTGGCAAGCGCGCGTGGAAGTGCGCCAGGCCGGCGCGCTGATCTACACCACCGTTGTTCCTGCCGGGCCGTTCGCGTTATCCGACCTGCCGCTGCTGAACTCGGGCAGTGATCTGGAAGTCACCGTGGTGGAAGCCACCGGTGCGCAACGTCGCTTCATCGTGCCGGCCGCGTCGCTGCACAGCGGCTCGCTTGGCAGCCAGCGCGGCTATTCATTTGCCGTCGGTCGTCAACGCAGTCTCGGCGGCAGCACCGCGCGCCAGCCGTGGATCGTGACCGGTTCGGGCGGCTGGAAAATCGGCAAGGACAGCAACGCCAACGCCGGTCTCATGGCGGCGACCTCGTATCAGGCCGGCGCCTGGGGAATGGACACACGCGTGTTCAACAGCACCAGCATCAGCCTGCAACAGCGCCTGTCCAACGCGACCGGCGAAGGCGTGCGCGGAACCCAGGTCAGCCTGTCCGGCAGCAGCCTGCTATCGACCTCATTCTCGGGCAGTTTTTCGGCGACACAGCAAACGCTCGGTTATCGCGACCTCGCCGACACCATCGTCGACACGCCCGCCAACGCCGGCGACTTGGAGCACAATCGCTATCGCGGCCAGTACACCGCATCGCTGAGCTGGAGCAATGCAACACTGGGCTCGTTCAATGTCGCCTATTCGCGCTCCTCGCTGTTCAGCGGCGTCTCGACCCAGCGGGTGACCGGCTCATGGGGTCAGACCTTCTCATTCGGCACGATATCGTTCAACCTCGAACACAATCTCGGCACCAGCGGCAACACCGACGCCAACAGCAGCAACACCGTGCCCATCAATACTTTCTACCTCACGCTGAGCATTCCGCTCGGGCAGCGCAACGTGCGCACCTACGTCAACAACAGCAGCGGCTACAAACGCTACGGCGCCTCATACAACGAGACGATCAACGAATACGCCAACTACACTGTTTCCGCAGAGCGCAACACCCAGAACCAGGAAACCGATCTCTCGACGCAGGCGTCGATACTGCCGCGCTATACCCAGGTCAACCTCGGTTATTCGCGTGCAGGATCGGGAGCGACTTCCATGAATGGCGGTCTGCGCGGCGGCATGGTGTAGCATCAGAACGGCCTGACGCTGTCGCCCTATCCGATCCAGGACACCTTCGGCATCCTGTCGGTGGGCGACGAGTCCGGCATCCGCGTCAGCACTCCCTATGGCCCGGTGTGGACGGACCCATGGGGACAGGCGGTGATTTCACAGATGGCGCCGTACGCCAGCAGCCGGCTGGAAATCGCTACCAAGAGCCTGCCGCGCAATGTCGACATCAAGAACGGTTACAAGCTCGTCGAGCCGGGACGCGGTTCAGTCAACTTCGTCACCTTCGACACCATCAAGGTGCGGCGCATCCTGCTCAACACCAAAGGTGCCGACGGCAATCCTCTGCCCAAGGGCGCGTTCGTGCTGGACGCCGAAGGCCAGTTCGTCACGACGGTAGTCGACGACGGCCAGATTTTTCTGATCAACGGCGTACCCAATTCCAAACTGGAGGTCTCGCTTCCGGACGGCAGGCAATGTTCATTGCAATTTGAATTGCCGTCCAGGGCGGATCCCAATATGTTCTTTGAAACTGCCGAGGCGCGCTGCGGCCCGGCTCTGCAAGTACAACTACAGATACGGAAAGCATCCCATGCTCAATCGTAAATCCCTCGCAGGCAGCTCCATGAACCGCCATGCCGTCGTTGCTGCGGTGATCGCATTGTCGTCGCTGTCGTCGCCGTCGTCGTCGACACAAGCTGCTCCCAACGACAATTGCCAGATGCAGATCAGCAATACGGTGATCGACTACGGCGAGGTCACGCGCGCCGAACTGCTCGGCCGCCAGGTGTCGCCTACCGCGTTCGCATTGGGCAAGCAGACCATGACGCTCTCTGTGAACTGCCGTCAGCCGTCGCTGATGACCATCTACTTTCGCGGCGCCCGCCGCCGGTGACGGTAACGGCTACCGTTTCGGCAACGCCGGCAACTTCGTGCTGAATCTGTCGCTCGCGCAACTGGACGGCAAACGCGTCAAGCTCGGCAACGTCAAAGTCACCGGCCAGCAACCCGACAACATGATGGAAACCGCCCTGCTGTCGCCCGGCGTGGGCGTTGTGCCGGTGCAGGATGAACGCACGCTCAAGGGCGCCAGTTTCTCGGTACAGGTGGAAATCAACACCAGCGTCTCCGGCACTGCCAGCCGGGTTGCCGACCGCACCACATGGCGCAGCAGCGGCAGCTTCGAGCTCGTGGAAAACTGACGAATAGCTGAAGGACTGCTGACGACGTTTCAGCAAGAACAAAGCTTTTACACTTTATTACAGCGACGTTCGGTGAGGATGCGATACTTTAAGCATTCTCTTTCCTACATGCGGCGTCATGCAAATCCCTCGTAGATATGGTGTGATCGGATTGCTTGCACTAGGCTTGGCCAGTGCTTGCGGTCAGGCGTTCGCGCAAGCGCTGAATTCGCAGGAGCAGGCGTTGCATGTGCTCAATCGCCTGGCCTACGGGCCGCGTCCGGGCGATGTCGCCGCCGTTGAAAAAATCGGCGTAAAACGCTACATCGACGAGCAACTCAATCCGGAACGCATACCTCTTCCGCCCGATCTGCAAAGCCGTCTCGACGGCCTGGCGACATACCAGCTCACCACCTCGCAACTCTACATCGCCTACGGTCCGCCATCCTTCCCGCCCAACAGCGCCAGCACCGACGAAAAGAACGCTGCACGCCAGCGCGCCGCGAAGGAAATCACCCCGCAAAGCCATGCCGCGCGATTGTGGCTTGCCACCGAAAGTCCGCGCCAGTTGCAGGAAGTGATGACCGAATTCTGGTTCAATCATTTCAATGTCTTCGAAGGCAAGGAATGGGTGCGCTATTGGAGCGCCGATTACGAAAAGAACGCCATCCGGCCCAATGCACTCGGCAATTTTCGCCAGTTGCTGGGCGCGGTCACCCATCATCCGGCGATGCTCTATTACCTAGACAACTGGCTCAGCAGCGGCGCCGGTACACCGCAAGCCAAAGGACGTTTCAAAGGCCTCAACGAAAACTATGCGCGCGAGCTGATGGAGTTGCACACACTCGGCGTCGACGGCGGCTACACGCAGGCCGATGTCATTTCGCTGGCGCGCATCCTGAGCGGCTGGACCATCGATGAGGCGAACATGAAACAAGGAGCCGACAGCGTCAACAGCGCCGGCTTCGCTTTCAATCCACAACGCCACGACGGCGCGGCCAAGCAATTCCTCGGCCGCACGATTGCGCCAGGCGGCCAGCAGGAAGGCGAACAGGCGCTCGACATGCTGGCGCGCAATCCGGCGACGGCGCGCTTCATCTCGACCAAACTGGTGCAATACTTCGTTTCCGACCAGGCCGATCCGGCGCTGGTCGAGAAACTGGCGCAGCGCTTCCTCGCCAGCGACGGCGACATCAAAACCGTGCTGCGCACCTTGTTCGACAGTCCGCAATTCTGGTCGCGCCGGAACTACCAAAGCCAGTTCAAGACGCCCTATCAATACGTCGTCTCCAGCCTGCGCGCCACCGCTACGCCGGTCGTCAACGCCAAGCCCGTGAGCGGCGTGCTCAGCCAGTTCGGCATGCCCCTGTACGGTTGGCTGACGCCGGAAGGTTACAAGTTCTCCGAAGAGGCCTGGCTCAATCCCGACGCGCTGCTGCGCCGGATCAATTTCGCCAACGGTCTGAGCAATGGCAAATCTCCGATTGCCCGCGCCGAAAATACGCAACCGGCAGCCAATGCGGAAGCCGTCGATCCGGTGCGACTGATCCAGACGCTGTCGCCGCTGCTGGACCAGAACGCCGTGACCGCAATCGCGGGGGCGCCGCCCAACTTGCAAGTCGGCCTGATCCTGGGCGGACCTGCCTTCATGAAACGTTAAAAGCATCGGAGCCGCAATGAAACGTCGGGACTTCATTCGCTATATGGGCCTGGCCGGCAGCGGCGCGATCCTGCTGCCGGTCGGACTGTCCGGCTGCGCGGTGGCGCCCGCCGGCAAACAGATTGCCGCCCATGCAAATACCAACGGCAACGCGCCATTGGCCTACGGTACTCCACGCCAGCGCGCGCATGCCGGTAATTGTTATCGGGATTAATCTTATTGTTATCGGGT
>NZ_AJHH01000341.1 GCF_000256565.1 Herbaspirillum lusitanum P6-12
AGATTGCCGGTGGCGATTTCGGCCGAGGCGGTGGCGATGGTATCGGCGCCGCTGCGGACCTCGCGCACGGTCTTGAGCAGGTTCTGCGACATGTCGTGCAGGCCTTGCAGCAACTGACCGATTTCATCCTTGCGGTCCACCACCACGTGCGTGCTGAGGTCGCCCGCCGCGACTGCGGAAGTGGCCTGCACCGCGCGACGCAGCGGTCGCGTGATGCCGTCGGACAGGCGCCACGATGCAATCACGCCAACCAGCAGCGCCAGCACGCCTACCGCGATCAGGATCGTGCGACCCGAGCGATATTGTTCATCGACGATCGCCGCGTTGCGGTTGATGACGTCGCGCTGATGCGCTGCCACGGCGCTCACGCGGGCGGAGTATTCCTTCATCGCCGGCAGCAGTTCGGTTTCAAGCGCCGCCAGCGCAGCCGCTTCGTCGCCGCCCTCCTTGAGCTTGATGATCTTGTTGCGCAGGTCGTTGTAGACCTTGCGCTGCACCAGCAGGGAGTCGAACAGTTTGCGTCCTTCAGCCGACTTGATCAGCTCGTCGAGCTGCTTCTGGACCGCGCTGGTGCGATCGACCGTGCCGGCCATCTGGTCCTTGAAGAACTTCTGATGGTCGGCGTTGTCGCTCTTGATGACCGCAATCGTACGCACGCCGTTGGCATCAATGTTGGCGGCCCATTCGGACGCCAGCCGTTCCTTCTGCAGGTCCAGTGCGATCATGGTGGCGGTGCGATTGCCGATGTCCTGCAGGCGCCATACGCCGATGATCGTCATCAGCACCAGCAGCGACAACACCAATGCAAAACCCAGGCCCAGGCGCGAGCCGATGCGCATGTTTTTCATTTGATTTTCTTTCGTCTCAATATTGTTTTTCGTACAACCTGCGCATGGGGGAGGGCAGGATCAGCACTGCATGGTAGTCCGTCGCAGCGGCCGGCGATCCGAGGAAAAGGCCTGGAAATGGTCTTCAGTTACGGACCTTTACGTGTGCTTACGACAGCGTCGCATTGCAGCAAAGTTGTCGGCCTGATCACGCAGGATCAGGCTCGGTCAGGTCACGGCGCGATGTTCCGGCAGATCATCGGCCGCACCTGGCGGATCGCTCAACGCCACGCGATTGCGGCCAAGCGCCTTGGCTTGATACAAGGCCACGTCCGCCAGCCGCAGTAGCGTGTCGGTGCTCATGTTCTCGTCCACTTGCACGGCGATGACGCCGATGCTGCAGGTGACGCAACCGAAGGGCGACTCCTCGTGCGGGATCTGCAACGCGGCAACGGCATTACGGATGTTTTCGGCGAATTGCACGACGTTGGCGGCATCGCTTTCGGCCACGATCACGGCGAACTCTTCGCCGCCGTAACGCGCCGCCAGGTCGGTGGCGCGACGCGAACTGGCGCGCATGACACGTGCAATGGTGCGCAGGCAATCGTCGCCCGCCAGGTGGCCGTAGCGGTCGTTGTAATTCTTGAAATAATCGACGTCGAGCATCATCAGCGCCAGCGGTTTCTGCGAGCGCACCGCACGTCGCAACTCACCGCTCAGCGCTTCGTCGAAACGGCGCCGGTTGGCGATGCCGGTCAGGCTGTCGGTAGCGCTCAGGGCTTCCAGCTGACGGTTGGCCTGCTCCAGTTCGCGCGTGCGTTCGGCCACCAGTTCTTCCAGCCGCTCATTGTGCTGATGGACCTTGCTGGCCATGTCGTTGAAGCGCTGCGACAATTCCGTGATTTCATCCTTGCCTTCGTAATCCATGCGGATCAGATAGTTGCCGGTGCGGGTCGCCTTCATCACGCCAACCAGCTGCTTGAGCGGTAGCGAAATGCTGCGTGCGATGATGAAGGACAGCACCAGCGCCAGGATGAAACACAGCACGCCGATGAGGATGATCTTGTTGCGGATCGAGCGGACTTCGGCGTTGAGCGCATTGAGCGGCGTGACGTTGACGACCATCCAGCTGGTGCGCGGCACCGGCGCGAAAGCGGCGAGCTGCTCCCTGTTATCGCCGTCGCGGTAAGACACGAAATTGCCGCTGTTTTCCGCTACGCTGCGCGCGATTGTCATGCCGTCGCTGAATTATTCCGCT
>NZ_AJHH01000342.1 GCF_000256565.1 Herbaspirillum lusitanum P6-12
GCTCCTTTTTTGTTGTCATGCCGTCGCTGAATTATTCCGCTTCCTCGATCCATGCCGCTTGGATCGCTTCGAGAATTTTCTCGCCCGAGCGATTGGCATCGTCGTCAAAACCATCCAGTTCCATCACCCAGCGATGCAGGTCGGTGAAACGAATGGTCTTGGGATCGATGTCCGGAAATTTATCGTTGAGTTCTTCAGCGATATGCTGAATGTCGGTCCATTTCATGGCTGCCTCGCTAACGTAGGTCGCACACTACCAGGCAGAATCAGTGATTCTCGCTGGCGTGGTTGATGGTGTACTTCGGAATTTCAACGACCAGATCGTCGTCGCCCAGCACCACCTGGCAAGACAGGCGTGAATTCGCTTCCAGGCCCCAGGCCATGTCGAGCAAATCCTCTTCCTTGTCGGTCGGGTCATCCAGGGTATCAAAACCTTCGCGGATCACCACGTGGCAAGTGGTACAGGCGCACGATTTTTCGCAGGCGTGTTCGATATCGACGTTGCTGTCGAGCATGGCGTCGCACAGACTCTTGCCTGCCGGTGCGTCGATCGCGGCGACCAGGCCTGATTCCGGGGCGTTAT
>NZ_AJHH01000343.1 GCF_000256565.1 Herbaspirillum lusitanum P6-12
GCGCGCGATCGCGGCGACCAGGCCTGATTCCGGGGCGTTATCGTTGGCCGCATTGGCGCTCACGATGACGTGGCCGTCGCGGGCGTCGATCACCAGCATGCGCGAACCATACCCGAGATTGACCGATTCGAAGATGCGCGAGAAGTGCAGCGGCCGCAAGCCGACGAACAGCGTGCCGGCGACGCGATTGTTGCCCTTGAACAGGATGTCGCGCAGCATCACCACGCTCTTCTGTCCGGCGGCGGTGCTGTAACTATCCCAGTACGGCCGGCCTTTCATGTCGGGCGCATCTTCGGCGAAGCGCGCCACGCCATCGCCGAGCTGGGCGAATACCTGCGGATCCATGATGCGATGGCGGCGATCGAGTACGTATTTCTGATTGACGTATTCGAAGGAACCGTAGTTCTCCAGCAGCAGGCGGATGATGTCGGCATGGCCGGCGGCGCGTTCGGAGGACGTCTTGCTGTAGTAGGCCGCCAGCGCATTCTGCATGCGTTCGGACATCGCCAGTTCTTCGCTCGAGGATTCGATTTTCTCGATTTGCTGGAGCATGTTCTGCGCCACCTGCTTGACCACTTCGCCTGCGAAGATGCGGACTTTTTCCTGCGAGGCATTGCTCGACTCGCGATACGCCACGACGCCGGCGATCAGCAGCGGCAGCATCGACACCAGCAAAAACGAATTGATCAACCGGTAGCGGATCTCGATCCGGCGCAACAGCTTGAGCGACAGCAGGTCGAGCATCTTCTTCATGCGACGATGCCCTTGCTGTGTTGGTCTGGAGCGGGAGCGAGCAGGCGGATCATGGCTTATTTGTTCTCCGTGCGCGCTTCATGGCGGATCGATCTGTCGAGCGTCAAGGCAGCCTGGCGCGGCGAAACCTTGCCGAACAGGACCTGTTGCAGCAGCGGATGCAGCAAGTCGATGGTGTTGGTCGGCAGATAGGAATAATAGGGCGGCGCCGTCAGGGCAAAACGTGGGGTGTGGAAGTATGACGATTTGTGGCACGGTATTTACCTTTAATGACTTTGTCTTTTACGAAACTTCATCCAATTTCTTGCCTGCCAGCGCGGCATGGACGCTACGATCCATGCGGCGGGCGGCGAATTCTTCTGTGCCATGCGCAAGCGCTTCCACCGACGCCTTGATTGCCAGGTGATCGTCACTTTGCGCCTTCTCGCGCACGATCTCGATCAGCGCGGCAATGTCGATACGTTCCTGTTCGGTGAGCAATGCGCTGTCGGCATCCAGCGCCGATTGCGTCGCCAGGATGATGCGCTCGGCCTCGACCTGCTCTTCGCGCAGGGCGCGGCGTTTCATGTCTTCATCGGCTGACTGGAAGGAATCCTGCAGCATGCGTGCGACGTCGTCGTCGGCCAGGCCGTAGGAAGGTTTGACCGTGATCGCCGCTTCCACCCCTGAGGTCATTTCACGCGCCGACACCGACAGCAAGCCGTCGGCATCGACCTGATACGTTACGCGAATACGCGCAGCGCCAGCGGCCATCGGTGGAATACCGCGCAGCTCGAAGCGCGCCAGCGAACGGCAGTCAGTCACCAGCTCGCGCTCGCCCTGCACCACATGCACTGCCAGCGCAGTCTGGCCGTCCTTGAACGTCGTGAACTCTTGCGCGTTCTGGCGCTTGTTCTGCTGGATCGCAAAGCCTGCGCC
>NZ_AJHH01000344.1 GCF_000256565.1 Herbaspirillum lusitanum P6-12
ATGTTCTGGCGCTTGTTCTGCTGGATCGCAAAGCCTGCGCCATAAATGAACTCGAGGAACTGCAACGCAGCCTTCCTGTTGCGCGTATCGCATACGGCGAAGCCGGTCTCGCTGCCGACCACCGGCACCACGGTTTTGCCGCGCGCATTCCAGGGCGGCACGAACACGCCGGTGCTGAAATCCTTGCCGTGCATCAGCGCACCGGACGACCACGTCCCCTGGAACGCCATCGCCGCCTTGCCGTCGGCGAACAGTTGGATACCCTCGTCGTAGCTGGTGTTCATATAGCCTCGTTGCAGGTAACCCTTGTCGGCGATCAGCTTCATGCGGCCGAAGATATCGACGGCGTCGCCATTGCGGAGGTCGAGGCTGCCGTCGGCGATGCGTTGCTTCCAGTCGTGCGGATGGCGCGTCGTCACGCTGTTGGCGAAGCCGAAACTGAACGGTCCGTTGGCCAAGGTATTGGGGAAGGCGCCGGTCCAGACCATCGGCGTGAAGCCGGCTTTTTTGAGCGCGGCGCAGGCGGCCAGGAATTCTTCGAAGCTGGTCGGCGGTGCGGCGATGCCGGCGCGTCGGAACATTGCCTTGTTGTAGTAGATCAGCGTCGCCGCGACGCCGCCGGAAATGCCGAAGCGCTTGCCGTGCCGGTTGGTCCAGTCGGGCTTGAGCGACTCCAGCATGTTGTTCCACGCCACGGTCTCGCCGAGGTCGGTCAATACGCCCTGTTCAGCGAGCTCGGCGCTGTAGGCGTTGGGATTGACCGATACCAGATCGGGCAGGTTATGGGTGGCGACTTTGGGTTTGAGGTTTTCTTCGACTGAATTGCCGATCATGAATTGCACGTCGACGCTGATGTTCGGATGAGCGCGATGGAACGCGTCGGCGATGCGATGCATTTCCTCGGGCCAGTCGGGCGCCCACACCAGAGCGGTAATTTGCGTTCGCACAAGTGGCGCCTGATCGGCGGCATCGTTGCCCGCATCCTGTCCGCACGCTGCCAGCAGGCACAACAGGAAAGCGGTAAGCAACCGCGAGACAGGGGAAGCCGCCCGCGCTGCGATTTCTTTTATTCTTCCCTCACCCATGAATCTTCCTGAATGCTTCCCAAAAAGTGACGACCAGAACATTCCGGGTAGTATGGAAATGCCGACAAAATCTATAAATTCTTGGCGGCATTTCATCAAATTATTGTTTGCAATCAGTGTGCCATCTTTTTGTTAAATTGCTGATCGAATGTTGATTGACCATCAAAAAAATTCCAGAAACGGCAACCGTCGGTCCCGGCAAGGTCGCGGTACAACAGTTCAGGAAGTGCGTGGTCGTTGCTTCTGCTGCATTGCCGTATCGCAACCGTCGACGGAAGAGATGCCCGCCAACCGGTATAATGCGACATGCGCGTTTTCCTGCGCGCCACGCTTCCCCTCTCACGCGCTCATCGTTTCCTGCTTTGTCTTATGTATGCTGCAATAAGCCGTAGTTAAGCCATAAAACGCGGTCTTAACTCAGCCCTGCGTAAGCTGCAAGCCGGACACGGTTTTTTGTACTCTCCTCATGCAAACAGATTCTTCGCCTTTTCAGGGCAAACGTCTTCCCGGTTGGTTGATCCTCATGGCCGCGCTGACGGCGATGGGCGCCTTGTCGATCGACATGTACCTGCCCAGTTTTTCCTTCATCGCCAAAGACCTCGGCGTGGCCAGCAACACCATCCAGCTGACGCTGTCGACTTTCCTGATCGGGCTGGCGCTCGGGCAGATGTTCTACGGACCGATCAGCGACCGCTTCGGCCGCAAGCCGCCTTTGTATTTCGGCATCTGCCTGTATGTGGTGTCCTCGATCGGCTGTACCTTTGCTCCCAATCTTGAAACGCTGCTGGTGCTGCGTTTCTTCCAGGGCCTGGGCGGCAGTTCCGGCATGGTGATCCCGCGCGCCGTGGTGCGCGACAAGATGGGCGCCGACGGCTTCGGGTCGACGGTCTGCGCGGCTTGCGCCTTGT
>NZ_AJHH01000345.1 GCF_000256565.1 Herbaspirillum lusitanum P6-12
GGTGTTCTTCGGGTCGACGGTCTGCGCGGCTTGCGCCTTGTAGCCGATGTTGGCGTGACCGTTGGGCAGGTAACGCACCACCGACGGCAACAGGCTGCGGCCTTCTTCATCGCTGAGGACTTCGGGGATGCTGTTGCGCACGGTGGCGACCAGCGAATTGGTAGTGCCGAGATCGATGCCGACCGCCAGCCGATGCTGGTGCGGCGCGGTGGACATGCCCGGTTCGGAGATTTGGAGAAGAGCCATAGTCGATTTATTCCGGCAAGGCGATGCGGATACCAAGTCCCACAAACGCACAGCCGGCAAGCCTGTTCAAATAGAGAGCGGCACGCGCCTGACGCTTGAAATAGGCGCCGACGATGCCGGAGAAAAATGCAATCGCGCTGAAGATCGCCAGCGCCTGGAGAATGAACACCACCGCCAGCAACAGCATCTGCCAGGCCACATGACCGGCTTGCACGTTGACGAATTGCGGCAGGAAGGCGATGAAAAACAGCGTCACCTTGGGATTGAGGATGTTGGCGATCACGCTTTGCCAGTAAATGCGCGACAGGCCAAGGCTGACCGGCGTCATGGTCGCGTCCATCGACATCGAGGCAGCCGAGCGCAAGGTGCGGATGCCGAGATACACCAGATAGGCGGCGCCGGCATATTGCAAGGCGTGATAGGCGGCCGGGTATGCCTTGATGATCGCAGCGAAACCCAGCACCGCCAGCAAGGTATGGAAGAACAATCCGGAAGAGAAACCGAGTGCGGCCACCAGCCCGGCCTTCCTGCCCTGCGCGATGCCGCGCGTGAGCACGTAAATATTGTCAGGCCCCGGCGCCAGGGTCAGCATCATCGCGGCGGCAAGAAACAGGAATACGTCAGGCATGGCGCATCAACCTTCGATCAGGGCGAAAGCGTTGCCGATCTCTTCGCCGAATTTTTCAAGGAACATCAACTGGCGCACCAGCTGCGCGGCGCCGGCAAAGTCGTCGGCGTCGAGCAGTGTTTCGATGCGGGCGACGGCATCTTTTTTTGCACCGCGCAAGGCGCCGTCGAGCTGCTCAAGGGCGTCGATATTCTTGCCTGCGCGTGCATCATCAAGTTCTTCGCGCCACTCCATTTGCTGCATCAGGAATGCGGGCGGCATGGCGGTGTTGGATTCGGTTTCGAGATCGACGCCGTTGAGCTCACACAAGTAGGTGGCGCGCTTGAGGGGATTCCTGAGGGTCTGGTAGGCTTCGTTGGCGCGCGTGGCCCATTGCATGGCGACGCGCTTTTCTGCGCCAGTCGCATGGGCGAACTTGTCTGGATGGGCCTGGTTCTGCACTCCGTGGTACGCCTTTTCCAGCGCAGTCAGATCGACGGCAAAGCGTTGCGGCAATTGGAAAAGTGCGAAATGATTTTGCATACGTTGTGCAAACGGGGAGCGGATGGGTAAAAATAAAAAGCCTGTTCGAACTTCAACAGGCTTGGCAGAACAACGCTTCAGAGGCTATCGCTACGACTATTCTGGCTAAGCACGGCACTACATTTGCACATCAATTGGTTCGCAGACCTGTTCAGATGTTTTCGCCGAGGATGCCGATCCCGGCGCCTCGACATGCAAACTCAATCCCGATCAGATACGGAAGCTTTCACCGCAGCCGCACTCATCCTTCATGTTCGGATTCTGGAACTTGAAGCCTTCGTTGAGGCCTTCGCGAGCGAAGTCGAGTTCGGTGCCGTCAATGTAAGGCAAGCTCTTGGGATCGACAAAAACGCGAATGCCGCGCGATTCGAACACCTGATCTTCAGGCGTTTCCTCGTCCACATACTCCAGCTTGTAGGCCAGGCCGGAGCAGCCGGTCGTGCGCACGCCAAGGCGCAGGCCCAAGCCTTTGCCGCGGCGTTCCATATAGCGGCTGATGTGCTTTGCCGCTTTTTCAGTCAGTGTGATTGCCATGATGCTTGCCCTTCGCGTGCTTCTTGCTTACTTCTTGAATTAGGCCGCAACCTTTTGTTCAACGCTGCCGTGCTTGGCCTTGTAGTCTTGCACTGCGGCCTTGATGGCGTCTTCCGCCAGGATCGAGCAGTGGATCTTCACCGGCGGCAACGCCAGTTCTTCAGCGATCTGGGTGTTCTTGATCGACAGGGCCTGATCCAGCGTCTTGCCCTTGACCCATTCGGTCACCAGCGACGATGAGGCAATGGCCGAACCGCAGCCGTAAGTTTTGAACTTGGCATCCAGGATCACGCCGTCGGCGCCGACCTTGATCTGCAACTTCATGACGTCGCCGCAAGCGGGCGCGCCGACCATACCAGTGCCTACGGTCTCGTCGCCCTTTTCGAAGGCGCCAACGTTACGTGGGTTTTCGTAGTGATCGAGTACTTTTTCCGAGTAAGACATTTGATGCTCCTTGATGAGATCGCCACGCCATTCATATGGGGGCGGTTTTCATTTTTGCGATGTTTAGTGTGCTGCCCATTGGATCGTGCTGATGTCGATCCCGTCCTTGTACATATCCCACAGCGGCGACAGTTCACGCAACTTGCCGACCTTGCTCTTGATCAGATCAATGGTGAAGTCGATGTCTTCTTCGGTCGTGAAGCGGCCGATCGTGAAGCGAATCGAGCTGTGCGCCAGTTCGTCGCTGCGGCCCAGCGCGCGCAGCACGTAGGACGGTTCCAGGCTGGCCGAGGTGCACGCCGAACCGGACGACACCGCAATGTCCTTGATCGCCATGATCAGGGATTCGCCTTCGACGTAGTTGAAACTGACGTTCAGGTTGTGCGGCACACGATGGTCCATGTCGCCGTTGATGTAAGTTTCTTCGATCTCTTGCAAGCCCTTGGCCAAGCGATCGCGCATGGCGCGGATGTGGGCCAGTTCGGATTCCATCTCTTCGCGGGCGATGCGGAAGGCTTCGCCCATGCCGACGATCTGGTGCGTCGCCAGCGTGCCGGAGCGCAGGCCGCGCTCGTGACCGCCGCCGTGGATCTGCGCTTCAATACGCACGCGTGGTTTGCGGCGAACGTACAGCGCGCCGATGCCCTTTGGACCATAAGTCTTGTGGGCCGAGAAACTCATCAGATCGACTTTCCAGCTTTCCAGATCGATGGCAACCTTGCCGGTCGCCTGCGCTGCATCGCAATGGAAAATGATGCCCTTGGAGCGGCAGAATTCGCCGATCTCGGGAACCGGCTGGATCACGCCGATTTCATTGTTGACCAGCATGACAGAGATCAGGATGGTGTCGGGACGCACGGCGGCGGCGATCTGCTCGACGGTCACCAGGCCATTGTCCTGCGGCTGCAGGTAAGTCGCTTCGAAACCTTGACGCTCGAGTTCACGGAAAGTATCCAGCACGGCCTTGTGCTCGGTCTTGACCGTGATGATGTGCTTGCCCTTGGTCTTGTAGAACTGTGCGGCGCCCTTGATGGCCAGGTTGTTGCTCTCGGTCGCGCCGGAAGTCCAGATGATTTCGCGTGAATCCGCGTTGACCAGCTTGGCGACTTCTTCACGTGCATCTTCCACGGCCTTCTCTGCGGTCCAGCCGTACATGTGGCTGCGCGACGCAGGATTACCGAACTGCTCGCGCAGGTAGGGAATCATCTTGTCGGCCACGCGCGGGTCGACCGGCGTGGTTGCCGAATAATCCAGGTAAATTGGAAAATGCGGCGCCTTGAGGGTGTCCAACAGGCTTTTTTCCAGGGGTGCGTTCATTTGTTCTAGCTCCAATCAAACCGCTGCGTGAGGGCGGTGCATGACAACCACGCTTTGTTCGGTACCGAGGGTTCTGTGTTCCGGATGCTTCTGTTCTTTGGTGTGCTGCTGGTTGACCAGGTCTTGCAAGGAGACCGAGTCGAGATATTCGACCATCTTTTCATTGAGCGTCGACCAGAGGTCATGCGTCATGCAGCGAGTGCCGCCGGGATGGGTCACGCTGTGGCAATTTTCCTTGCCGCCGCACTGGGTTGCATCCAGGGGTTCGTCGACCGCGATGATGATGTCGGCGACCGATACGTCCGCCGCCTTGCGCGCCAGGTTATAGCCGCCGCCGGGTCCGCGCACGGACTCGACGATCTGATGGCGCCGCAATTTGCCAAACAACTGCTCGAGATATGATAAAGAAATTTCCTGTCTCTCGCTGATGGCGGACAACGTGACGGGGCCATTGCCGTGGCGCAACGCCAAGTCAATCATTGCTGTCACCGCAAAACGGCCTTTAGTAGTTAATCGCATGAACTCTCGACTCCAGAACAGTTTTCAGTCCCACTCCCTGAATTCCCGAATATTTACGTCAAGTATAGCAAACTTGAGTAATCTTGTCAGGTACTGCAAAATGCTCTTCCCGCTATGGAAAAGCAGCCTGGATTGAAAGGCGGGAAGGCATGCGGGTAAAGGTTTTTGCCCGTAAAGGAAGGCTGGAATCAGCCGAAGAATTCGCGCAGCAGGAAAGCCTGCAAGCCAGCGTTGTCCTCCACCCTGGCAGACAAAGTGACGACCCTGCCCAGCTTTTGGGAGTCAAACGTAAAGTCGCCCGTCACATTCTGCCGGATGATGGCGATCATGCTGTCCACGATCGCCTTGTCCATATCGCCATTCAAGCCGGCATCCACGGTAATGGTGCGTCGCGATTTGTTGCGCGCGTCCTTGGTCCATCCGTAGAACAGGTATTGGGAGATACGCGGTCCCTTGCTGATGATCTCGAACATGCCGTTGCTCGGTCCGCGGGCCTTGCGCGCCTGAAAGTCGATATTCGCCTGGGCGATTTCATTGGCAGAAGGCCCCTGCTCGGCCGCACGTGCGGCACC
>NZ_AJHH01000346.1 GCF_000256565.1 Herbaspirillum lusitanum P6-12
GGCCGCGTCGGCGCGGACGGGCTGGGTTTGGCGCGCGCAATCTGTCTGGGCTGCGGCGTCGGCTTTTTGACGGGCTTGGCTTTTTCGGGCGGCGTCGGTTGCTTGACAGCGGGCTTCGGCGGACTCGGGACGAACGTCACCTCAAGCGGTTCATTGGAAGAACGTGCCTGGGGTTCGATTTTTTGCAGCAGGCTCGGCCGCAAAACAAAAAACAGCAGCACGTGAATCAGAACCGACAGGCTGACGCCGAGGATGGTTCTGTTGCGAGTGCGTGTCTTGAGGGAGGTTCGGGAAAGTGTCGTAAAAATCGCCATACCATGCAGCAACAACGAATAGCGTCCAGTTTTTCAGCGCTCATCATACCTGATGCCGCGCATCAGTCCGGACCATTGATTCGCAATGCTACTGCCTTGAATCGCAGAATGCAAACCGCCTAAACCTGGAAACCATCCTCAATGGCGCCAGTGTCCGCGACCACCCCAACCGCCGCGATAACCGCCGCCCCAGCCATAACCGTAGTACACCGATGCGGACGGCACGACGTAGACCGGCGCGGGCTGACCGTAATATGGATAGGGGTCGTAGGGAACCGCCACGCAACCGCCCAGCATCAGCGCCGGGATGATCCATAGCAAACGTCTCATGATGCCCTCCTGCCGGGAATATTCCACAGTCATCATGCCCCGGCGGCGACCAGCGCACCAGTGCCATTACCTTTTGTTACCTCGCGTACCTGCGGGAAACATGGATGCTTGCTTATATAATCTCCGAGTTCATCCGTCACGATGACTCACTGAACATAAAAAAATAACCGATCATTCCAGGAGACAAGCAAGCCCGCGCCGCAATACCCTGCACGTCCGCCGCCTTGCCGAACTTCAATTACCGAAAAGCCTTCATGACCACCGCTTCCGCCCCCGTTGTCGTCATTGCCCCCGACTCCTTCAAAGGCTCGCTCAGCGCGCAAGAAGTCGCCGAAGCCATCGGCGCCGGCGTCCACGCCGCCGCGCCGAACGCAATTGTCCGCCTGTGCCCGATCGCTGACGGCGGTGAAGGCACGCTCGACGCCCTGCTGCACGCAGGCGGCGAAGTTCAGCGACTGCAAGTGCGCGGCGCGGCAGGCACATTGCGCGACGCCGCCGCCGGCATCCTCAGCGACGGCAGCGCCGTTATTGAATCCGCCGAAATCGTCGGACTGACCGACAGCGCAGGCACCGCAGTCGCCGTTGAAAACCGCTCTACACTCGGCATCGGCGACGCCCTGCTGGGGCTGCTCGACAGCGGCGCGCGACGCTTCCTGATTGCGCTGGGCGGCAGCAGCACCAACGACGGCGGCATCGGCATGCTGGTTGCGCTGGGTCTGAAGCTGTATGACGCCGCCGGCAAGGAACTGGAACCGCTGCCGTCGCAACTCGCCAGGTTGGCGCGTGTCGATGTCGGCGGGCTCGATCCGCGTCTGAAGGATATTCACATCGTTGCCATGTCCGACGTCGACAATCCGCTGTGCGGCGACAAGGGCGCGACGGCAGTCTTCGGCCCGCAAAAAGGCGTGGCTGCCGAACAGATCAAGCCGCTTGACGCCCTGCTCGGTCGCTTCGCCAGTCTGTTCGAACAGGCCAGCGGCCGCAGTGCGGCCAACTTGCCGGGAGCCGGCGCGGCAGGTGGATTGGGATATGCATTGCTGATGCTCGGCGCCGAATTCCAATCCGGGGCGCAGACGGTGGCGGACTACATCGGACTCGATGCGGCGCTCAAGGACGCCGACTGGCTGATCACCGGCGAAGGCCGCAGCGACGCCCAGACGCTGCACGGCAAGGCGCCTTTCATCGCCGCCCAGGGCCCGCCCTC
>NZ_AJHH01000347.1 GCF_000256565.1 Herbaspirillum lusitanum P6-12
ACTCGCGCGCGCCAGGCCGGCGTGCAGACTTCATTGTTGTCCGGCGGCATCGATCGCTCCGCGCTGGGCCGGTTGCAGACCAGCTTCTCGGGCTGCTTCTCGATCACGTTCGGACCGACCACGCTGGACAAGGCCATCGCAGATGCCGCCGGATTACTCAGGGACAGTGCCGAACAGATGACGCGCCTGTGGCTGTCCGGACGCTGATTGAAACAGGATGGCTACTCACAAAAACTGGGGATAATTTTGTGGATAACCTTGAGGAGTTCTTGCTATCCAATTGATTTTAAAAGAATTTATTGGATTGCTAAAAGTGGATGCATTTTCGCGCATTCGCCTTTGACGATCAAACCAGCGCAAACTCCCGCGCAATCAACTCATACGAACGCTTGCGTGCTTCATGATCGTAAATGATGCTGACGATCATGACTTCATCCGCGCCGTAGGCCTGCGCCAGCGCCTCAATCTGCTCGCGCACCCGCGCCGGTGAACCGATTACGGCCCGCCGGCCCGACGGCAAGGTGGACGAAGGCAAGTCATGTTCCTCAAAGAAGCGCAATGCCGTCTCCACCGACGGAATCTTGTCCAGACGGCGCCCGCTATGCATGTGGATCAGGCGCATGCCGTAGCTGGTCGCCAGCAACTTCGCCTCCTCATCCGTCTCGGCGCAAATCACCTGCAGCGCAACGCCCTGGCATGCTTCGGGCCAATGCGGCGACGGCACGAAATCGCGCCGGTAACGCGCCGCCACGGTTTCGCCCGCCGCCTGGATGAAATCTGCAAACATGTAAGGCATGCCCAGTTCGGCTGCCCAGATGCCGCTTTGCGCCGAGGAGCCCAGCATCCACGGCTGCAGCAGCTCGGGGCTGCCGGGCATGGGCGGCAAACGCGCGAACGGATGATCTCCGGGCAGCTCGTCCCACAGGTAAGCCAGCAGCTCATTCAATTGATCGGGGAAATCGTCCTGTGGACGCTGACGCCGGTCACGCTGCAATGCCGACGCCGTCAGCGAATCACTGCCCGGCGCACGCCCCAGCCCAAGGTCGATGCGCCCCGGATACAAGCCGCTCAGCATGCTGAAAGACTCTGCCACCTTGAGCGGACTGTAATGCGGCAACATCACGCCGCCGCTGCCCACGCGCAGACGCGAAGTAGCAGCGGCAATCGGCCCGATCAGCACCTCCGGGCTGGCGCAAGCCAGCGATTGGGTGCCGTGATGTTCGGCCACCCAATAGCGGTAATAACCCAGGCGGTCGGCCAGCACGGCCAGATCGAGTGAATTCCGAAGCGCCTGCGCGCTACTCATTCCCTCGGAAACCGGGGCTTGGTCGAGCACGCTGATGCGCAGGGGCGAAGTAGAAGAAATAGCGGTTGCAACTGACATGGCGCAAGGAGCTGAAAACAATCCGCCAAGGATAGACGAAATCGCGAAAACAGTTTTCTGCAGAGCGATTTCGGCGTGACGTCCGACGAGTCCCGGCCCAGGGCGTGCGACGCGTTTTTAAAGCTGCAATTTGAATTGATATCGCACAATATCTATGCTTAACTGATCGCACAGCCGAAGTTGCAACGCCATATCCATGCAGTTGAAAGAACTTCCGTGCATCGGAACGATCCATCGGCAAGAATAAAAACAGGTAAAATTACCTTGCAGAAACATCGTCGCAAGGCGACTCAAAATTGCAAAGATTTGTAGGCATCATTGAAATTTTTTTGAAATACGTCTGTTTTCGATTAATATGCACGACTTAAGTTGTCATATTTACAAAACTTTGCCTCCTGATTCACGTTTCATTGCCCACACAACGACGTGCCGCGTGCCGCACAAGCAATCGTTTTGTCATCAGTCACGGGAGTTAAGTTTGCGCCGATTCGCTTTATTCATTGCCACCATCATCGCCCTCCTGACGAGCTTTTCCGCTCTGGCGCAGGTGCCTACCGATCCGACCAGGACCGGTGAACTGATGTCCGCGCCACCCGGCACTCTGTCCACGCTGGCGCTGCCCTCCTCCACTGTGACGAATACCCGCGTGGGCTCCGGCGACGTATTGCGCGTGACTGTGTTTGGCCAACCCGACCTGTCCGCAGAAGTCGGCGTCAACGACAAAGGCTTCCTGACATTGCCGCTGATCGGTGGTATCGACGTCAACGGCCTGACCACCAGCGAAATCTCCGCCAAAGTCGCGGATGGCCTGCGCAAGGGGCAGTACCTCAAGAATCCCGAAGTATCGGTGGAAGTCGTCCAGCTGCGCAGCCAGATGGTGTCGGTACTGGGTGAAGTCAGCCGTCCGGGCCGCTATCCGATTCCCGGCCACATGAGCGTGCTGGAACTGCTGGCGACCGCCGGCGGCCTCACCGCGCAGGCCGACCAGACCGTGACGCTGCTGCGCAGGAAAAACGATAACAACGGCAGTAGCGCCGAAATCGATGTCCGCATCCCTATCCTGCTGGGCGAAACCAGCACTACCGGACGTACTCCTCTCGATGTCGAGCTCAACGCCGGCGACGTCGTCAACGTGAACAAGAAGAAGCTTTTCTATATCCACGGCGAAGTCAATCGCCCGGGCTCCTATCCGATGGAACAAGACATGAACGTCATGCGTGCGATTTCGCTGGGTGGCGGCATGACGCAGCGCGCATCGCAACGCCGGATCTATATCAATAGGGAAATGCCTGAAAAGGGTGTACAGGAAATCAAGGCAAAATTGACGGACCCGATCTTGCCGGGCGACGTCGTGTACGTCAATGAAAGTCTATTCTGAACAAACATCAAGGCTATAACGTGAACCTGCAGGCTCCCGAAACCGGCTTATCCTCCAAACAGCTGGCGTCGATGATCTCGGCGCGGCGCAGCACGATATTCAAGACCCTGCTGGCGACAGTGGCGGCGACGATCGTCGTGACCCTGTTGCTGCCGAAAACCTATACCGCCTCGTCCGACATCTACCTCGACTACAAGGGCAACGATCCCATCAACGGACGCCTGTTCTCGCCGATGATGGACGAGAGCTACATGCAAACCCAGTTCGACATGATCAAGAGCCAGGCCGTGGCGGAAAAAGTCATCGATGCGCTCGACCTGGAACGTACCGCCGCCTATCACGAAGCGGTCGAACGCAGCGGCGAAGCCCGCGCGCACTCGCAGCTGGTCAAGCGCATCAACGACCATACCATGGTGGTGACGCGCCGCTCCAGCCGCGTGATCGAAGTCGAATATGCCGCGGACACCGCCGAGCAGTCGCGCGACCTGACCAATGCCGTCGTGCGCGCCTACATCGACCTGAACCAGCAGATATCCTCCGCTTCGGCGCGTTCCCGCCGCGAGCAGTACAACGCGCAGCTGGAACATCTGCGCAAGGAAGCCGATTCGATCCAAGAGAAACTGACCAAGTACCAGCAGGAAGTCGGCATCCTCGATCCCAACGAACGCAACGACCTGCAATCGCGCCAGCTGGGCGACCTGATGACTTCGCTGATCACCGTTCAGAACCAGCAACAGGAAGCGCAGGCCCGCAAGAGCGCCACCGACAGCCTGGTGCGCAACGGCCTGCGCATCGACGAATTGCCGGACGTCGCGCAGCGCCCCAACATCAACGATCTGAAATCCAAACTCAGCGACGTCAACAAGCGCCTGGCTGATATACAAGAGGTACTCGGCGCGCGCCATCCGAAGACAGTAGCGCTGATCAGCGAGCGCGACGATATCGCTGCGCGCATCTCCCGCGAAGCGCGCAGTTCGCTGGACGCGCAGCAAATCGACGCGCGCCGCCTGGCCATGCAGGAACAGGCGCTGCAAAAGGAAGTCGACACCCAGCGCGCCAAGCTGCTTGAGCAGAAACAGCATCGCGACACCATCACCTCTTACCAGCGCCAGCTCGACAGCGTCGAGCGCGTCTACAACACCGCGCTGGCGAAGTACGATGAAATCCTCATGGCCAGCAACATCAACACCTTCGACCTGACCGTCCTGCGCGTGGCCGAAGTGCCGAGTACGCATTCCAAGCCGCTGCTGCTGCAAAACATCGCCGCCAGCATCGTGGTCGGCCTGGCGCTGGGCTTCTGCCTGGCCCTGCTGTACGAACTCGGTCAACGCCGCGTGCGCTGCGAAGACGATCTGGTGCGCGGCATCCACCTCCCGCTCATCGGCAACATCGGTATCCGCTAAGGCTGCAATGACCATGGCAACAGAAAATACATCGACCACACCGATCACTATGGGGACCGCCGACAAGATGGGCGCTCGCTTCGTGGAAGCGGGCCTGCTGACCGAAGAACAGGTCGCACGCGTTGTCGAGTTGCAAAATTCCGCCCATATCCGCTTTGGCGAAGCTGCCGTCCGCCTCGGGCTGCTGACCGAACAGGATGTGCAGGCGGTGCTGTCCAAACAGTTCAACTACGCCACCGCCCTGACCTCGACCGAAGGCCTGGACAAGTCGCTGGACATCGCGCTGGCGCCGTTCGGCATGGAAGCCGAAGCGATTCGCCAGATCCGCGCCGAGTTGTCGATCCGCCTGAGCGATCAGGAAAAAATCTCGCTCGCCGTTGTCAGCACGGCCGAAGGCGAAGGAAAATCCTATCTTGCCGCCAGCCTGGCCCTGGCGTTCTCGCAGATGGGCAAGCGCACCCTGCTGATCGACGCCGACATGCGCGCGCCCAAGCAGCATCTCCTGTTCGGACTTGAAAACAAAACCGGCCTGTCGACCATGCTGGCCGGCCGCACCGAGATTTCCGCCGGCGGCCTGGCCGAAGGTTTCCCGCATCTGCGTGTGCTCAGCGCCGGCCCCCAACCGCCGAATCCGCTGGAAATCCTGCTGCAGCCGGCTCTGAGCAACCTGATGCGGCAACTGGCCAATGACTTCGACGTCTTCATCGTCGACACGCCGGCCGCACAGACCTCCTCCGACGCGCAGACCATTTCGCAGCAAGTCGGCATGTGCCTGCTGGTGGTGCGGCAGCATCATTCCCGCCTGGACGACCTGCGTCAGACACAAGCGCAAATGAAGACCGCAGGCGCGCAAATCATCGGCACGGTCTACAACCAGTTCGCCGAGAACGACGCGTTCGATCAGCTCGAAGGCAAGGGCAAGAAACTATGGCACCGTCTGCGCAAATGGCTGATCAGCCCACTCAACAGGTAGGCGGCGTCAGTAGCAGGAAGCTGCTCACGCACTCACTGGCGTCGCTGCTCGACCAAGCCCTGTTGAGCGGGCTGAATTTTGCGCTGGGCCTGGTGCTGATCCGCCTCGCGACCAAAGAGTCCTACGGCGTCTATTCGCAGATGTATGTCGCGGGCATCTTTGCCTCCACTGTCATCGAAGCGCTGATCACCGGACCGCTGACTACCATCGCGCCCGGCAAGACGATCGCCGAACGCGCGCGCCTGACCACGCTGTTGCTCCGTTTCCAGTGGCAGCTCAGCATAGTCCTGGCGGTATTGTTCGGCATCGGCAGCGGCGTGATCGCGGCCCTCGCGAAGATCGACGCGCATCCGGTCTGGCTGGGCATTGCCTTCGCCCTCTATATCCTGGCCAACGCCCAGCGCGAATACCATCGCAGCATCAGCTTCATCGAAGCCCGTCCTCGCCGCGTGCTGCACACCGATGCAGCCTATGTGCTGGGCGTGATGGTGGGCGTCGGCATCCTGCTGCTGGTCGGTTACCTGACCGTGCCGGCGATCTTGCTGGTGCTGGGACTGGCCAACATCGCCGGCATGTGGCGCAGCACCGACCACGGACTAGCATCGCCAACGTCGATGCAGGCCCGTAATGAAACGGAATACCGCGCCGTAGTCGGCGAAGTCCTGCAACGCGGCCGCTGGGCCTTGCCGGGCGCGCTGGTGGCCTGGGCCACCAATTACAGCTATCTGTATCTGGCGGCGGCCGTGCTCGGCGTTGCCGCATCCGCCGACCTGAATGCCTCGCGCCTGCTGCTCATGCCGATCTCGTTATCGGTGCTGGCCTGGTCGCGCGTGGCGCGGCCAATGGTCAGTCGCCTGTTCGCGGCACGCGACTGGAAACATCTCGACCGCCTGGCCTGGGCCTCGATCGCCGGCGTCGAAATCGTCACCATCGTCTACGTCATCGCCCTGTGGCTGGCCTTGCCGTGGCTGCAGGCGCACGTGTTGGGCGCCAAATACCACGGACTGGAACCGATGGTGCTGGCCTGGGGCGGCTATTTCGCAATCAACGCGGCGCGCTGGATCGGCTCGTCCTGGCTGACCAGCAATGACCAGTACAAGCTGCTGCTGCTGAGCGGCGTCGCCTGCCTGATCATCATGCTGATTTCGGCCGCAGTGTTCATCCCGCTGTACGGCACCTGGGGCGCGATCCTGGCGCTGATCATCGTGGAAGTGTTCGACCTGCTGCTGATCTGGGTCGTCTTCCTGCCCATGCTGAGGCGCAGACAAAGATGAGCGCGCCCATCGACATCAGCATCTGCATCTGCACCTTCCGCCGTCCCGAACTGCTGGACCGGTTGCTGGCCGCACTGACGGAACAATCCCACGATGCCCTGCGCATGGAAGTGGTGGTGGTGGACAACGACCCGGCCGGCTCGGCCGCGCCTGTCCTGCGCGACTGGCAAGCGCACTTCCCCATGCCCCTGCATGCCGTGCATGAAAACACGCCCAACATCGCCAAGGCGCGCAACGCCGCGGTGCATACCGCGCAGGGGGAATGGGTGCTGTTCATCGACGATGATGAAGCACCCGATCCCGACTGGATCCGCCGCCTGGTCGCCGCCCAGCGCCGCTACGACGCCGACGCCGTGTTTGCGCCCGTGCTGCCGCGCTACCGGGACGACACGCCGGCGTGGATACGCAGTGGTGATTTCTTCAATCGTCGCCGCTTCGCCACCGGCACCGTCATTACCACCAAGGATGCCCGCACCGGCAACGTATTGATCCGGCGCGGCAAACTGATGGCCGTCTCTGCTCCCGATGGCGGGCCTTTCGACGCCGCCTTCGGCCGCACCGGCGCAGAAGACACCATGCTGTTTCGCGACATGCTGGCGCACGGCGCCAGGTTCGTCTGGTGCGACGAAGCCACCGTCAGTGAAGAAGTCCCGGCCCAGCGCGCCAACCTGAACTGGCTGCTGCGCCGCTCTTACCGCCTCGGGCAAACTTACGTCTTGTCGGAAATCGCCCGCCTGCACGGCGTGCAGCGGTTCCTGCGTGCGACCCAATTGGGCCTGCGCGCACTGCTGCAGCTGCTGATTGCCGCCGGCGTCGCGCTGGCGACCCTGCCCTTTTCCCGCATCATGTCCATTCGCTGGCTGCGCACCACGCTGGCACAGTGCGGCAAATTAAGCGCCCTTGCGGGCCATCGCTATCATGAATACGGCAACTGACCAATTGGGCGCCTCGCGCCCGGCCAACATCTTCGACAACATTGATCCGTTTGTCGTGCGCCTGCTGATCGTCATGAGCATCACGTTCTCGCTGCTGCCGCCCGGCTTCAACTGGGGCAACACCGCTCCGCAAGGCAGCTATGTGGAAGGCTCGCTCATCTTTCAAATGGAATTCGGCTCGGTGTTCCTGATCGGCGCCTGGCTGGCCTGGCGCAATCGCGGCTGGAGCCTGCGCCATGTGCAACACCTGAATCCGCTGCTGATCGCCATCGTTCTGTATTGCCTGATCACGATCCTCTGGTCGCCCTACCCTGTCGTCACGCTCAAACGCAGCATCCAGCTGATCGGCCTGACGCTGGTCGGCATCGCGATCTCGCCGCCGGTCGGCGGCAAGCAGCAACTGATCCGCACCATGCTGGGCACGCTGATGGCGCTGATGGCGTGCTCGTTCGTCGTGGCGCTGGTGCTGCCGCGCATCGGCGTCGATTACGAATTGGGCGGCGCCTGGCGCGGCATCCTGATGCAAAAAAATGCGCTGGGCGCCATCTCCGGCCTGTGCGTAGTGTTGTGGATCAAGGAAAGCCTGGGCACCACGTTTCCGCGTTCGATCTGTTATTTCGGCATCCTGTTCAGCCTGTTCATACTGGTGATGGCCAAGAGCAGCACGGCCATCCTGGTAGCGGCGCTGGGCACCGGGATCTATCTGCTGGTACGGCGAAGCTACCTGACCGGTGAATTCGACGGCCGCAAACTGACGATCAGCCTGGCCGTCGTCCTCCTGCTTGGCTTCCATATCTTCTACGTGATCAACGGTCGCCTGCCTGAGTGGCATGAATTGTTCACTCCCTTCGGCGCAGTGTTCAACAAGAGCACCGACCTCACCGGCCGCACCGACATCTGGCGTCTGGTCCTGCTGGAAGTGGATCGCCATCCCGTGTTCGGCATCGGTTACGGCGCCTTCTGGCTCGGCGAAGGCAGTCCGTCGCAGACGATCATCAACGCCCTGCACTGGATTCCGCTGCAGGCGCACAACGGCTACCTCGACATCCTCAACGAGCTCGGCATCATCGGGCTGGCCATCATGGCCGGCGTGTTCGTCTTCCACATCCGCAACCTGATCAAGCTCACGCGCATCGACCGCGAAGAAGCCGCCATCCACTGGGCCATGCTGATCCTGATCCTGATCAGCAATCTGTCGGAAAGCGAGGTGTTCCGCGGCGTGCTGTTCCAGAATATTTTCTTCATCTATTCGTCGACCGCGATTTCCGCGCGCCTGACCTTGCACCGCATGGAACAGGCTGAACTGGCAAAGCAAACCGAAAACGCCCTGCGTGGAGCCGCATCATGAGCAAACTTCTGAGCAAGACCATGCGCCTGTGCGCGCTGACGCTGACCGTCGGCTACCTGACGCTATCCGTGACTCCCCTGCCGGCAATCGCACAGACGGCACCCGCCGCCTTCACCATCGGCGATAACGGCATCGCGTATTTCAACTTCGCCATCGACGAAGACAAGCTGGGCGGCGCGCCTGACCGCTCCGCCATGAACCAAGCGCTCGATGCCGGCTCGCGCATCTTCGTGCGCAACGGCCACTTTTACCGCGTCGGTCCCGACAATCGACCGAATACGGCCGACGATGCGCGCGTGCGCCTGTACGGCATCAACCTGAGCTTTTCCGCCAATTTTCCATCCGACGCCGATGCCGTGCGGCTGGCGCAACGCCTGCGCAAGCTTGGCATCAACGCCGTGCGCCTGCATCACATGGATACCAGCCCCGGCACCCAGGACAATCCGCCGCGCAGCCTGCTCACGCCCGGCCCCTATCCGACCTTCAATCCTGTTGCAGTCAGCCGTCTGCGCAACTTCATCGATGCATTGAAGCAGCAAGGCATCTACGTCGATCTCAACCTGCACGTGGGCTATCGCTTCCGTCCCGCCGTCGACCAGTTGCCGCCGCTGGATGGCAAAAACGAAGCCACGCCGCTGGGCGCACCGGTACACGTCTATTACCCGCGTATGGTGGCGCTGCAGGAAGACTACGCGCGCCAGTTGATCCGTGCGCTCGGCTTGCGCAACAACCCGGCGCTGGCAATGGTGGAGATCAACAACGAATCTTCACTGCTGGCGGCCTGGCAACGGCGCGAATGGACCGAAGCCGTGCCCCGCGCCTATGAGGCGGAACTTCGCAAGCAATGGCAGGAATGGCTGGTCCGGCGCTACGGCTCCACTACCAAAGCCTGCACGACATGGAATACCTGCGTGTCATCCAGTTCCGTGGTGCCGTTGCTGACGCCGACCGATGCCTCGCAAATCGGCCAGTGGCGCGACCGTCTCGACGGCAAGTTCAAATCATTGACCGCAAAGGTGCTGGGTCCGACCGATCCCGGCACGCCCAATACGTCCGGCGAAGCCTTGCGCGTGCGCGACTTCCTGTTGTTCCTGGCGGATACCGACCGCGCCTACTTCAATCGCCTGCGCCAGGTCGTGCAGAGCGAGACCGACGTGCTGGTGCCGGTGACCGGCACCCAGATGGGCTACGGCGGCGTGCTCAACTTCGATTCGCAGGCGCAGATGGATTACATCGACGAGCACTTCTACATCGACCATCCCGACTTCCCCGGCCCGGCCTGGGACCGCAACGACTGGCGCATCCGCAACAGCGCCGCCAGCGACGGCGAGCTGAACCGGCTGCTGGCGCTGTCCTTGCGCCGCGACATCCGCAAGCCCTTCGTCGTCAGCGAATACAACCAGCCCTTCCCCAACAAGCAAGGCAGCGAGATCCAGCCACTGATGGCGGCCATCGGCGCGGCGCAGGACTGGGACGGCCTGTTTTTCTTCGATTACATGGACGGCGACAACTGGGCCGCCACACCGTCGGCCTTCACACTCGCCGGCGACTGGAGCAAATATGCTGCCACCGGCCAAAGCGCCATGCTCTTTCGCAACGGACTGGTCGGCACGCTGCAAAAGCAAACGGGAGCCTTGCGGCAGTCGCCGCCGTGCGCGATCCAAGCGCCTTTGAAACGCATTTATCGGTGCGCTACGGCGTCACGCCGGAACTCGCCACGCAAGCGCGACTGGGCATGGACCTGAGCGGCGCCGGCAAGCTGGACAAGCAAACACCGCCGGCAACAACGCCGCTGCGCGCGGCCAATGGCGAATTCGAATTTGAAGCGCTACAACGCACCATCCAGTTGCGCACGCCGCAGGCGCGCGGTTTCTTCGGTTTCTTGATGAAACGCCGTGTGGGCGATGACAACGTCGCCATCGAACTACTCGGCAAGAGCCGCGGTTTTACCGGCGTGCTGCTGACCGCGCTGGACAACCGCCCGCTGGTCTCGTCGCGACGCATCCTGATCTCCGCATCGAGCGCCGTCACGGGCAATCAGCCCGGCTCGATGCCGCCGCGTCCGAAGGAATTGATCCGTTACAAAAGCGATGCCAAATGGTGGACGCTGGAACAGGACGCGGGCATGAACAGCAAACCCTCCGGTCCGCGCGACGTCGAAGGGCCGGTCTGGATGGAACGCAATGAAGCGCGCATCAGCTTGCGCACCCAAGCCAAGCGCATCAGCGTCTATCCCCTGGACGGCAGCGGCAAGCACATGACCGCGCTCGACGGCAACCGCGCCAGTCTGAACAACGGCATGGCAACCATCCATATCCAGGCCGAGATTGCGCAGGCCAGCCCCTGGTACGAGGTAGTTGCCGATGAATAACCGCCAGCAAACACTACGTCCTCTCTTTCTGCCGGTGCAGTTCGGTACATTGAGCGTGCTGGTATCCGCTGCGCTCGGCCTGTCGCTCGTCTCCGCTCCGGCATGCGCCACCGCCGAGTACGCCCTGCAAAGCGGCGTGAGCTGGTATCGCATCGACAATCCCTTCATGTTCCCCAGCAACAGCGACAACAAGCTCAAGACTTCCGACTCGGCCTGGTCGACGGACATCCGCGGCGCGCTCTTCCTGCCGCTGCCGACCGAACGCACCAACCTGCAGTTGACAGCGTCGGTGTCGCAGATGCACTACGGCAGCTCATTCGGCAACTACACCGACCTCAACGGCAATGGTCCCTACAACCTGAATCAGGCCAAGAAGCAGTTCCAGGGCATGTACACCTGGGAATACAGCGACCTGCTGCGCGGCCGCGTGCGCCATCGCACCGATGATCGCCTGTACAACTACTTCGGCGGCGAAATCGCGCCCAGCACCACCACACCGCCACGCGGCATCTCCAACATCGAACCGGAGTTTCCGCATATCCGCGAAGACGAGATCGAAGTCGCCTACCGCGTCACCAACCGCTTCGACGTGCCGCTCACCTGGACCCAGCAAACGCTGAGCTACACGGTACCGGGCCGGGTCGAGATGTACAACATGAACAGCAACGCGGTCCAGGCAGCGATCCGCTACACCTCCGGCATCAAGTCAACGCTGTCGGCGGGCGTGCGCCGCAATCGGGTAGGCTTTTCCAATCGTACGGCCCAGGACATTGCCGACTTCGACTCCGGCTATACCGACACCGAGTTCTTCACCGATACCGCCTGGCGCTATACCGAGAACACGATATTCATCGCCCATCTCGGCTCCATCGCGCGCCATTTCAAGACGCTGCCCAACCGCGACAGCCGGCTGGTGTCGGGCGAGCTGGGGATCGACTGGCACTATTCGCCCAAGACCACCTTCTACGGCCGCATCTGGGATCGCCCGCAAGCCAACGAGGAAGCCGACAGCCGTCTCTATGTGATTACCAAAGGCGTGCAGGGACGCGTGGTATGGCAGGCCACCCCGAAGACGCGCGTGTCGCTGCTGGCCTCGCTGGAGTCGCAAAAGTCGCAGAACTTCGCTACCGCCCGGATCAGCACGCCGACCAGCGGCGACGATCAGCAGTTACGCCTGGGCTTTCGCTACGATTACGACATCACGCGTCGCCTGGCGCTGCGTGTAGACGCCATACGCGAACAGACCACCTCCAAATCGGGAGGCAATATCGACTACCGGCGCAGCACGGTACAAGTCAGTCTGAATTACACCTTCGACAACATCACCGGGCCGTTCAACTTCGACAACCAGCAAGGCTACAACCGCGCGCGTCAGCAAATTGAGGACCTGCGATGAGCTTCAGCACGACTGTCGGCACGGCAGCAAGCGCCCGACCATCATTCGATTACCTATCCGGCCTCGATGGCTTGCGTGCCTGCGCGGTATTGCTGGTGCTGGTTGCCCATCTGGGCTTCAGCACGACGATCCCGGGCGGCTTCGGCGTGACGGTGTTTTTCTTCATCAGCGGCTTGCTGATTACCCGCTTGCTACTGGCGGAACATGCGCAAAACGGCCGCATCGCGGTGGGACGGTTTTATGTGCGGCGCTTGTTCCGGCTGTATCCGGCGCTGCTGGTGGCGGTCGCGCTGGCTGCCGGCGGCATCATGAGTTGGGGCAAGGTGTTTTCCGCCCTGTTCTACTACGCAAATTACTATGGCATCTATGCCCACTTCGGCCAGGGACGCGACGGCTTCGATCCCTTCAGTATCCTGTGGTCGCTGGCGGTGGAGGAGCAATACTATCTGGTCTTCCCTTTTATTTGCGTCGCTGTGCTGGCGGGAACCGCCGACCTGCGCCGTTTTTCCCGGGGGCTGGCGGGCAGCGTCGTGCTGGTGCTGGCGTGGCGCGTGATCGTGCATCATTATGGCAACAGCGGCGGCGGCACCAGCGATTACATCTACATGGCGACCGACACGCGCATCGATTCGATCCTGTACGGCGCCTGGCTGGCGCTGATCCTGGCCAACGATACGCAAAAGCACTGGCGACGCTTTTCGGCCAGCCGTGTGGTGCAGGCGGTGTGCCTGTTGCTGCTGCTGGCCAGCTTCGTGGTGCATCATCCCGGCTTTGGCGACACGCTTTCTTACTCGCTGCAAGGGTTGGCGCTGATGCCGTTGATAACTGCAATTTGCTTCACCACTTCGACGACGTCGTTGACCAAGCTGCTGGAAACCAGTCCCATGCGCCGCTTCGGCAACTGGTCGTATTCGCTCTACCTGTATCACCCTGTCGCCATCGTTCTGGCGGAGATCTGGTGGGGTCCCGGCAGCATCGGGCCGCAGCGCATCGGCTGGCAGACCTACCCGGCCTTCGCACTGACTGCGGTGCTGCTATCATTTGCACTTGCCGTGTCGTCCTACAATTTCGTGGAGAAGCCGTTCCTGCGTTGGCGCCGCCGTTTCGGCGCGCACGTGACCGACACTTGATTGACGAGCTGACATCACCGCCAACGCTGCCGGAAAAATTCATGTCCGATTCCGCCTCCAAACTTGCCCTGCGCATCAGTCGCCGACTGTCGCAGCATGCCTTCCGTAACCTCTTGCCGCTGCAGGCGGAGGCCGGCGTGGTCAGCTTTACATTCGACGACGCACCGGCATCGGCATGTGAAGCAGGCGCGCATGCGCTGGAACACCACGGCGTGCGCGGCACCTTCTACGTCGCCGGCGGCCTGACCGATGGCATGGAAGAAGGCAAACCCTGCCACACCCGCGAACATCTGCAGACCCTGCTGACCAATGGCCACGAACTGGGCTGCCATAGCTACTCACACATCCGCTGCGATAACCTCAGCGCCGATGCGCTGGAAAAAGAACTGGACCGCAACGCCACCTTTCTCGCCGAACTGGGTGTGGATATTGCCGCGCTGAATTTCGCCTACCCTTTCGGCGCCTATGCCTATAACGCCAAACGCATCTGCAGCAGGCGCTTTCGCTCCAGCCGCGTCACCAGTGGCGGCACGCATGAACACGTCGCGGACCTGAACGCGCTCAAGACCCATCGCCTGTACGACCTGCCGGTGGATACGGAAAACTATGAAACGCTGCTGGAACGCACCGCGCGCAGCAAAGGCTGGCTGATCGTCAACACGCATGACGTGGAAAGTCCGCCGAGCCGTTTCGGCTATACCCCGGAGCGGCTGGAACATGCCGTCGCTGCGGCGCTGGCCGCAGGCTGCAAGGTGTTGCCTGTGAATTCGGCTATTGATTATTTCGAGAAGAACGCAGCCCGCGCAGACGTCTGACCAGGCTGCGCAGGTGCTTATCGTTGCGCGCCCGCGCACGCAGTCGCTGATAAGCCTCACTGCACGCCACCACGATTTTTCCACGCAAGCTATGGCCCTGCTGGCCGGCATACAGAGGCAACATGTGATCGGCCCATTGCATCTTGTAGCCCTCGTCGCCCACGGTCAGGTCGAACACCGCCACTGCTTCTGCGATGCAATGCCGTACCACGGCATCGAGCAGGATCCGTCCCACCGAATAGCGCGCCCACTCGCCGTCCTGATAACCCGGCATGAGCCAGTAAAAGCGGCTGCCGTAGCGCATGCCCCAATGCGTTGCAACCAGATCGTCATCGACATACAAGGCCGATACGACGATCTCGCCGCCTGACAGGCCTTGCGCAGCAAGACATTGATAGAAATCCAGATAGCCCGGTTCGGCGAACAGATCGCGGCTGCCGGTTTCGTGCCAGCGTCGCGCTTTCTGCTGCGCCATGCCTGCGGTCACTGCGGCGCGTTGAGCCGGCGGCACATCGATCAGCAGTTTCACCGTGCCGAGTTCGCCGAGGCGCCGCAACTGACGGCGCGTGTCGGCAAACATCTTGGCGCTGCGCACTTTCTGGAATTCGGCAAAGGTCGGCGTCAGCGTCGCCGCATGCGCCTGCTCAGTGTGGCGCATGCCCGCCAGCGCAACCAAGGGATTGACGACGCCTTCGACATGCTGCGGCATGCGCCGTACACGGAAAACGTCGACGCCGCCCAGCAGACGGATGATGACCGGCCACAACACGGCAAAGGACGAGGCGTCGAAATCGGGATGCAGCAGCGGCGCATGATAGTCGGTGATCTCGCCACCGAGGAAACCCGCAAAACGTATCCCATGCTTGCGCTGACGGCCGAGCGGCAACAGCATCAGTGTGCGATCGTCGCTATCGGTGAGTTCGACGATATGCACTTCCCAGCCTTGTCGCTCGCCCAGTTCGCGCTGCCACGTTGCCAGCCAGTCATAAGCCTGAAAACCGTATGCCGCGCATGAACCCTGCGCAGCGCGCCAGCGCATTTCGGCGTGTGCGAATGAGGAATGAATGCGCACCGCCATCCCTGCGGCAAAGCGGCCGGCAATGTCCGGCGCCAGTTCGCTCAGCAGGTGTCGGGCAACTTCATTCGACATATTCACCATGCGGCGCAGCGACTTCAGTAGATTCAATAGGCATTGCGGTCTTTGAGCACCACCAGCACGGTGCGCAGGATGATCTTGAAATCCAGCGTCAGCGACCAGTTGCGGATGTAGTAGAGATCGTATTCGACGCGGCGCTGCATCTTGTCGAGCGTATCGGTTTCGCCGCGCAGGCCGTTGATCTGCGCCCAGCCGGTGATGCCCGGCTTGACCTTGTGGCGCAGCATGTAGCCCTTGACCTGTTTGCGATACAACTCGTTATGCTGGACCGCATGCGGACGCGGACCGACGATGCTCATCGATCCTTCGAGCACGTTAAAGAACTGCGGCAACTCGTCCAGCGAGGTCTTGCGCAGGAAACGTCCGAACGGCGTCACGCGCACGTCGCCGACGGTGGCCTGCCTGACCTCTTCCCCCCTGGGCAAGGGGTCGTTGCGCATCGAACGGAATTTGGACACCACGATCTGTTGTCCGCCGACCCCATAACGGAACTGACGAAACATCACCGGTCCCGGTGACGACAGTTTCACGCCCAGCGCGATGAACGCCAGCAACGGACTCAGCAAGATCAGGATGATCAACGACAGCACCACATCGACAAAGCGCTTCAACAGGCGCGCGACACCGATAAACGGCGTTTCATACGCCACCAGCACCGGCGTGCCGGCCATTTCCGCATATTGCATGTGACCCAGCCCGAACATCTTGGAATCCGGTACGAAATACACCGATGCCACCGAATCATGCAAGGCATCCACGACCGGGGCGATATCGCTGGAACGCGCATGCACCAGCGCCACGAACACCACATCCACCGGGTTTTTCTCGATCCAGCTGATGGCATCCATCAGACCACCCAGACGCGGCAGTTCAGCACCGACCCGCTGGGTTCCCTGGCGATTGTCAAAGAAGCCGAGCGGACTGATGCCCAGCATTTTGGAGGTCTTGAACGATTCCGACAGACGCTGTGCATCTTCACTGAAACCGACGAACACGGCGGTGCGCCGTTGCCCCTTGGCGGTGTACAGACGCAGTGCCCACCAGCGGCACAGCAAAGAGGTGGCAGTCAGCGTGAACGGCGTGATGATCAGCCAGGCCGTCATCACCACCCGCGAAAAATCGGCAGTGCTTTTGGTCAGGTACAGCGCCAGCACCACCACGAAGAAGGTGCCGACCCACAGCCGAACTATCGTGGTGAAATGATGCACCATCATGGAAGTGTTCTCGACCGCATGGCTGCGCAGGTCACTGAACACGATAAAGCCGGTGACACCGGCTACTGCGGCGACAAAGTTGAAGGTGGAGAAATTCGCCCACTGGTAGAAAGCGACACAGACTTCCAGCGTGAGTATGATGGTAAAGGCGTAGGCCACGCCCACTACGAGTCCCAGTAAAGTCGCATGGTGATTGCGCTTATCCGAATAAAAACTCAATGCCCACTCCTTCTTCGCTTTTTGCTTTTTGCCTACGCTGCATTGCAGCTACCACTTCCGCCGCAGCAGACCAGCGAAGCGCGCGCCCTGCACGATATAACGGCGCCACAGGCGGCGCGGTTCGGACGCCAGCCGCCAGGTCCATTCCAGGCCGCACTTCTGCATCCAGCGCGGCGCGCGTACCTTGAAACCAAGCGCAAACTCCATTGCCGCGCCCACACACATTACCACCCCGGCCTGCAATTGATCACGCAGCCCGATTGCCCAACGCTCCTGCTTGGGCATGCCCAGACAGACGAATACCACTCCCGGTCGGGCCTGATTGACCCGCTGCAACGCTTCCAATCCTTCCGCACCGAGCGGATCGAACTGCATCGACGGGCAGAACAGATCCACTTGCAAGCCCGGATAGGTACGCGCAAACGCCGCATGCAAGGCCTGCTCCTGCCCCGGCATGCCGCCGATCACATAAACCGGCACCTGTTGCACGGCACAAGCCCGTGCCAGCGCGACAAACAAATCCGCCCCCGTAACCCGCTCAGGCAAGGGCTGCCCGGTAAGACGGCTGGCCCACACCAAAGGCATGCCGTCGGCAAAAATGAAATCGGCCTGCACATACAGCTGGCGGAACTGCGGATCGGCATCCAGCCGCACCACATGATCCACATTCGGCGTGACGACGATCGCCGGCGTCCCGGCAGGGCTGGCGGCCAGTTGCATCAGACGTTGTGTGGCCTGATCAAAACTGGCAACACAGATATCGATACCAAACATCCGACAAGTCGGAAAATCCCCTGTTTTCATTTCTTCCTCACCCGGATGCCAGCAACTTACCTCAATGCATTAGCTTGATCGAAGCCAATTTGATATTATTTTAACAATTTTCTACTGGCGCCCAAATTTTTGATGGTCATTGCCTGATAATTTTTTGCTTTTTGCACGCTGATGACACAGGATAAACAACACTACGGCACACGCCAAGCGCATTTACACTTGTCAAAATTGCAATGAACCAACTTCCAGGACAGCCATGCCCGATACCGAACAACTTCCCCTGCAACCGGTAGCCGCCGCACCGGCGGTCAATCCTCACGTTGTTCCTTTAGTGATCATTTCTCCGGTGCGCGACGAAGCTAAGTACTTGCGCCGCACCTTGGATTCGGTGGTGGCCCAGACTTATCGCCCAATCGAGTGGATTTTGGTGGATGACGGTTCGGTAGATGCCACCCCCGACATCGTGCGCGAATATGCCGAAAAATATCCGTTCATCCGCCTGCTGCCGCGCCAGGACCGCGGGTTCCGCAAACTGGGCGGTGGCGTGATCGCCGCCTTCAATTTCGGCAAGGAACACATTCAGCACAGCGAATACCAATACATCGCCAAACTCGATGGCGATATGTCCTTCGGCCCGCTCTACCTGGAGCGCATGTTTCAGCGCCTGGAGATCGATCCCAAACTGGCCGCCGTATCCGGCAAAGTGTATCGCGACGAAGATGGCCACTATATCGAAGAAACCCATATCGACGAACAGGTCGCCGGCCAGTTCAAGCTCTACAAGCGCAAAGCATTTGAAGACATCGGCGGTTTCGTGCAGCACCTGTCGTGGGATGGTATTGACGTCCATAGCGCTTGGATGAAGGGCTGGAAAACCTTCAGCTTTTACGATCCGCAAGCCTGGCTATGGCACCATCGGATCATGGGCTCATCCGACAAGCATATCTATGAAGGCCGCCTGCGCTGGGGCCGGGCCATGTGGTACATGGGTTACCATCCGCTTTATGCGATTGCCGCCGGCATCAACCGCATGCGCGAAAAACCCGTGTTCATTGGCGGCCTGTTGATGATCGTCGGGTTCTTCTGGTGTTGGGTACGCCGTCAGCCCAGCTATGACAATATGGAATTCCGGCGTTACTTGCGGCAATGGCAAATGACGCGTCTGAAAAATACCCTGCTGGGCAAGAAATAAGCCCTGTCCGTCTGCACCAAGAGCGGGCGATCAATCACCGTGAAGTCTGAAGACCGGCTGCCATCCATGTGCAGCCCGTCGGTCTGCCGTGCACAATGGCAAGCGGCAAACGGCAAACTGCTCCTCGTGCAGCAGGGGCTAGCTTATTTCGCAGGTACCAGATCCGAGCGGATCATGATGCAATCGACTTCTACCAGGCGCGGGAAATGCCCGGCATTGTTCGGCACCAAAGCGCTCAGCGTGAAGCCGTGGCTTTCGTACACGGTAAGCGCCTCGCGGAAATCCACCGAATCCGCATACAGTTTGGCAATCGCCAGTTCGCTCTGCAGACCGACAAACTCCTGCACGATATTGGCCGAGCCCTTGAAGATGTTGACGTCGTAACCCTGGGTATCCATTTTTAGGAAGGGCCGGACAAAACCATATTCCGACTGCAGCCGGCGCAAGGTTTTCTCCAGGCGTTCGGTCTCGACCTCGATCGTTTCGCTGATCGCATTCAATTTGACAAACAAATTCACATCTTCATGGCTGGGAGTGCTCAGCGAACTGAACTGGCTCGATTTCATGACGTTGAATTGGGCGACGCCATCCTGATTCGAAATCGCCAGTTCGCTGATGATCCATTTATCGTCACGCGCGGAACGCTGGCGCAGGACTGCGGCGTCATGCGGATTCGGCTCGAACGAAAAGATATGACCTTGATACCCGCCGCGACGCAGCATCTCCGCATATTGCCCCTGGTTCGCGCCGATATCGAAGACAGCATCGACATCCAGATATTGCAGCAGTTTTTTCAGCTGGATCTGTTCCCATTGAGCATACAGCCGTTGCGAATCAACGACATCGTGTTTCAATCTGGACAAGGCAGCTTTAATGGCTTTGATCACTATAGCCTCAATAATTTATGTGATTTCGGAAAAGGGAAACAGGCGTACGAAACGTACTGTGAGCGCTCAGTATGCCTCAAGCAGCAACCGAAGTGCGCGCTGCTACGTGGTGCTTGTCTCGATAAGAAAAAAGCTGCCAGCGGCAGCTTTCTTGTTCATACAGCCATCAGGCACGCGCCGTCGGTCGCAGTAATTCGAGAATATCGAGCAATTCGACACGCACCGCATCAATCTGGGCTGCATCCATCGACACTGACACTTCGACCTCTTCCGGCAACCCTTCCTGCCGCTCTTCGCCCATATGGCCGTCCAGCTTGTTGCGGGCGCCGCTGATGGTAAAGCCTTGCTCGTACAGCAGTTCGCGGATGCGGCGGATCAGCAGCACTTCGTGATGCTGGTAATAGCGGCGGTTGCCGCGCCGCTTGACCGGCTTCAGCTGGGTGAATTCCTGCTCCCAGTAGCGCAGCACGTGCGGCTTGACGCCGCACAACTCGCTGACTTCACCGATGGTGAAATAGCGCTTGGCGGGAATCGGGGGCAATACGATCACCGCAGGTTTATTGACGCGTTCGTTCATGGAATGAAATTACGTTACACAGCAAGGGCGAGAGGCTGGCCGCTCGACACCTCGACCATTTCCTTGAGCTTCTGGCTGGCGTGGAAAGTGACGACGCGGCGCGCAGTAATCGGAATCTCTTCGCCCGTCTTGGGATTGCGACCGGGGCGCTGCGGCTTGTCGCGCAACTGGAAATTACCGAATCCAGAAAGCTTCACCGCTTCGCCGCGTTCGAGCGCATTGCGAATTTCGTCGAAGAAAGTTTCAACCATGTCCTTCGCTTCGCGCTTGTTGAGACCGACCTGCTCGAATAAAAGTTCGGCAAGTTCGGCCTTGGTCAGCGTCGGGAGATTTTTTTCTGCCTGCGAACGCACCTCGGATTCGAGTACGGCGCGTTGCAAGTCGGCATCGAGCACAGATTGAAATTCGCTTGAATTCACGTTATTCATGACGGGTGATTGGCCTGTTCTCTACCGGTTCTTTGTTTATTTATTTGTTCTATCTATTGCTTTGTGTACTATCAAGCACGCAACTTGGCGGCAAGTTTCCCTGTCGCAGCGGCTACGATAGCGGCCATTGCAGCGTCAACTGTGTCGTCCTGGAGTGTGTTTTGAGTATCTTGCAAGGTGAATCGGAAAGCAAGACTTTTTTCGTCGTTTTCCAAGCCCTTTCCTTGATATTCATCAAATAAAACAATGGCTTGGATGATTCCGCAAGCAGGGTTGCCTTGCTGTTCCGCAGCGAAAATATCACGCAATTCCTGGACCTGAACCGCCTGTTTGACGACCAGTGCGAGGTCGCGCGTGACGGCCGGGAATTTGGAGATTTCGACGTAGGCCGGCACGTCGCGTTGCTGCAGCGCAGCCGCATCAATCTCGAACACGACCGGCGCCAGCGGCAGGTCGTATTTCTGTTGCAGACGCGGATGCAGTTCGCCGATCAGGCCGATGCTCTTGCCGTCCAGCTCAACCTGGGCCGAACGTCCCGGATGCAGCGAAGGATGCTCGATGCGTGCGAAACGCAGGACGCGCGGGGCGAACAAGACTTCCAGATCCGCCTTGACGTCGAAGAAGTCGACATTGCGCGCGTCCTGCCCCCATTGCTCGTCAGCCACCGGACCATAGGCCAGGCCGGCGACGCGCTTGGGTTGATGATAACCGGCCACTTCCAGCGGACCGTCCTGCACCTGCGCATCGCGATGGAACACCGCGCCGATTTCAAACACGCGTACGCGGTTGGCCTTGCGGTTGATGTTGTAGCGCACATTGGCGACCAGGCTGGCGATCAGCGAGGAACGCATCACGTTCATCTGGCTGGCGATCGGATTGAGCAGCTTGATTGGCGCCTGGTTGCCGGCAAAGTCGGCTTCCCACGCGCTCTCGACGAAGCTGAAATTGACCACTTCCTGATAGTCGAGGTCGGCCAGCAGGTGACGGATGGCGAACAGCGAACGAATATTTTCCGGCGCGATCTTCATCTCGCTGGCGGCCACCGGCGGCAAGGCCGGGATGTTTTCAAAGCCGTAGACGCGCGCGATTTCTTCGATCAGGTCTTCTTCGATTTCGATGTCGAAGCGGAACGACGGCGGCGTCACCGCGAACAGGCCGGGCTCTTGCGTGAACTGCAGGCCGAGGCGGGTGAAGATGTCGGCGATCATATCGTCGGTGATGGCCACGCCGATCACCTTGGTGGCGCGCGCAGTACGCACCTTGACCGGCTCGCGCTTGGGCAGGTTGACGATCTGGTCGTCGACCGGGCCGACCTTGGTGTCGGGCGTGCCGCAGATTTCGATCAGCAAGGCGGTGATGCGCTCGATGTGTTCGACCACGGTGGCGAAATCAACACCGCGCTCGAAGCGATGCGCCGCATCGGTCGAGAAGTTGTAGCGGCGTGCGCGGCCCTGGATCGCTTGCGGGAACCAGAATGCGGCTTCCAGATAAATATTCGTGGTCTCGAGCGAAACTGACGTGGCGTCGCCGCCCATGATGCCGGCCAGCGATTCGAGTTCCTTGTCGTCGGCGATCACACCGACCCATTCGTCGACTTCAACGGTATTGCCGTTGAGGAGCTTGATCTGTTCGCCCTTCTTGCCCCAGCGCACATCGAGACTGCCATGGATCTTGTCGAGGTCGAACACGTGCGACGGACGGCCGAGTTCCAGCATGACGTAGTTGGAGATATCGACCAGCGCCGAGATCGGACGCTGACCGCTGCGCTCAAGGCGCTGCTTCATCCATTGCGGCGTTGCCGCCTTGGCGTTCAGGCCGCGGATCACGCGACCGGCAAAACGGCCGCACAGATCCGGCGCGGAAATCCTGACCGGCAGTTTTTCGTCGAGATTGACGGCGACCGTCTGGAACGTCGGTTGCTTCAGCGGGGTATCGGTCAAGGCCGACACTTCGCGCGCCACGCCGAGCACGGACAGGCAATCGGCCTTGTTCGGGGTCAGCTTGATGGTGAACTTGAGGTCGTTGAGCAGGAAGTAATCGCGGAAATTCTGGCCGACCGGCGCATCGTCAGGCAACTCGAGCAGGCCGCCATGGTCTTCCGACAGCTTCAGTTCGCGCGCGGAGCACAGCATGCCTTGCGATTCGACGCCGCGCAGCTGGCCGACCTTGATCTCGAACGGCTTGCCGTCGGCGCCCGGAGGCAGCACGGCGCCGGCCATCGCGCAAGGCACCTTCATGCCGACGCGCACGTTCGGCGCGCCGCAGACGATGTTGAGGATGGTGCCGGTCTTGACGTCGACCTGGCAGACGTTCAGGCGATCGGCGTTGGGATGCTTGGCGACTTCCAGCACTTCGCCGACCACCACGTTGGAGAACGGCGGCGCGACCGCTTCGACTTCTTCCACTTCCAGGCCCGACATCGTCAGCATGTGCGACAACTCATCCGAAGTCATCTTCGGATTGACCATGGTGCGCAACCAGTTTTCAGAGAATTGCATGATTCAAACCTTCAGCTATGGTCCGGAAGTCCGGACAGTCCACAGTTTGCAGCGCAGCGCGGATAGCGTTCGCGCCGGCCCTGCATCACATTGTTCAATTGAATTGCGTCAGTTAAATTGTTTCAGGAAACGCAGATCGCCTTCGTAGAACAGGCGCAGGTCGTTGATGCCGTAGCGCAGCATCGTCAGGCGCTCGAGGCCGGAGCCGAACGCGAAGCCGATGTATTGCTCGGGATCGAGACCCATGTTGCGCACCACGCTCGGATGCACCTGGCCGGCGCCTGAAACTTCCAGCCAGCGGCCTTTCAGCGGACCGCTGCCGAAGGCGATGTCGATTTCCGCCGACGGTTCGGTGAACGGGAAATACGAAGGACGGAAGCGCACCTGCAGGTCGTCGGTCTCGAAGAAGGCCTTGACGAAGTTGAGGTAGACGCCCTTGAGGTCGGCGAAGCTGATGTCTTCGGCGATCCACAGGCCTTCGACCTGGTGGAACATCGGCGAGTGGGTCGCATCGCTGTCGACGCGATAGGTGCGGCCCGGGGCGATGACCTTGATCGGCGGCTTGTTCATGCGCGCGTAACGCACCTGCATCGGGCTGGTGTGCGTGCGCAGCAGCAGCGGCTTGCCCTGGGTGTCGTTGCCTTCGATGTAGAAGGTGTCCTGCATCGAACGCGCGGGATGGTTTTCCGGGCTGTTCAGTGCGGAGAAATTGGTCCAGTCGGTTTCGATTTCCGGACCGTCGGCAACGTCGAAGCCGATCGAACGGAAGATTTCTTCAACGCGTTCCCACGAGCGCATCACAGGATGGATGCCGCCCTTGGCCACGCCGATCACCTTGGTGGCGCGCGCAGTACGCA
>NZ_AJHH01000348.1 GCF_000256565.1 Herbaspirillum lusitanum P6-12
GATGGCCACGCCGATCACCTTGGTGGCGCGCGCAGTACGCACCTTGACCGGCTCGCGCTTGGGCAGGTTGACGATCTGGTCGTCGACCGGGCCGACCTTGGTGTCGGGCGTGCCGCAGATTTCGATCAGCAAGGCGGTGATGCGCTCGATGTGTTCGACCACGGTGGCGAAATCAACACCGCGCTCGAAGCGATGCGCCGCATCGGTCGAGAAGTTGTAGCGGCGTGCGCGGCCCTGGATCGCTTGCGGGAACCAGAATGCGGCTTCCAGATAAATATTCGTGGTCTCGAGCGAAACTGACGTGGCGTCGCCGCCCATGATGCCGGCCAGCGATTCGAGTTCCTTGTCGTCGGCGATCACACCGACCCATTCGTCGACTTCAACGGTATTGCCGTTGAGGAGCTTGATCTGTTCGCCCTTCTTGCCCCAGCGCACATCGAGACTGCCATGGATCTTGTCGAGGTCGAACACGTGCGACGGACGGCCGAGTTCCAGCATGACGTAGTTGGAGATATCGACCAGCGCCGAGATCGGACGCTGACCGCTGCGCTCAAGGCGCTGCTTCATCCATTGCGGCGTTGCCGCCTTGGCGTTCAGGCCGCGGATCACGCGACCGGCAAAACGGCCGCACAGATCCGGCGCGGAAATCCTGACCGGCAGTTTTTCGTCGAGATTGACGGCGACCGTCTGGAACGTCGGTTGCTTCAGCGGGGTATCGGTCAAGGCCGACACTTCGCGCGCCACGCCGAGCACGGACAGGCAATCGGCCTTGTTCGGGGTCAGCTTGATGGTGAACTTGAGGTCGTTGAGCAGGAAGTAATCGCGGAAATTCTGGCCGACCGGCGCATCGTCAGGCAACTCGAGCAGGCCGCCATGGTCTTCCGACAGCTTCAGTTCGCGCGCGGAGCACGGTACGCACTGCACCGCCGAAGTAATGCAG
>NZ_AJHH01000349.1 GCF_000256565.1 Herbaspirillum lusitanum P6-12
CCGGGGGTACGGTACGCACTGCACCGCCGAAGTAATGCAGGTACGCCCCCTCCAGCAGCAGCACCAGGCCGATCGACAAGATGAAGGAACCGCTCAGGTCACGCTGGAAAAAACGGAAGCCGAACTGGTAGGTCAGCATGCCCAGCGCGACCGAGACCGCCACCGAGATGGCCGCCGCCAGCAAGTACGCCAGCAACAGCGGCACATCCTGATGGGCGAACCACGGCACCAGTACAGACACGAGTAACGCGGACAGCGTGAAAAACTGGCCGTGCGCGAAGTTCACGATCTTCATGACGCCGAATATCAGCGTCAGGCCGAGCGAGAACAGGATGTAAATCGAGCCTATCTGTAGTGCGGTGATAAGCAATTGCAAAGCGGTCTGCATGGTGGTCTCCGTCTGATGCGCTGGTGCCGTGTCGTCATTGCCGGTACGGCGTTATTTTCTTTGCTTCATCTCTTCCGAGGCGATACGACGGACTTCGGTCAGCTTGCCGTTCTTGATTTGCGTGACGATCACGGGGATAAGGATCTGCTGCGGCGTGCCGTATACATCCTTGCCGCCGAAGCCGCTGCTGACGCCGTAGAAGGATTCGAACTTCACCGTCGGCAAGGCTGCCGCGACCAGCTTCGGATCGACGCTTTGCGACGCTTCCATCGCCGCCTTGAGGGCCATCACCGAATCGTAGAAGGAGATCTGGACCGAATTGAGCGATTCGCCGATGGCCGCCTTCGCCGCATCGTTGAGTTTCTTTTGCTTCGGCGTGGTCAGCGCGCTGTCGAACACCATCGCGGCGCCCATGTAAGTGCCGTCGACCGCAGTGCCGCCGGTGGCGATGATGCCTTCGGCGCCGGTGCCCACCTGGACTGCCTGCACACCCTTCCAACCCAGCACTTTCAGTTCCTTGAACACGACGCCGCTATCGGCCGGCGGTGTACTTGCCAAGTCGATGACGTCGGCCTTGGCGGCCGCCATCTTGGATGCAATCGGCTGGAATTCGGTGGTGCCGCGGTCATACCAGTCGCTGGAGATCACCTGCACGCCGGCGGCGGTCCAGGCCTTGCGCGCCAGCGCTTCGGTCTCTTGCCCGGTGGCGTCGTTCGGATTGAGCAAGGATACGGTCTTGATGGAAGGGTTGGTTTCCTTGACGAAGCGCGTCAGCGGAAATGAAATCTCATTGACCGTGTTCATGATGGTGAACGTCAGCGGGAACTTCGGTCCCTTGATGCTGCTGCCCCAGGCAGTGGTGAAATGCAGCGCGCCCTCGCGCTCGGACAGCGATTGCAGCGCCTTGACCGGCGCCGTTCCGAGACTGCCGCCGATGAACCGGATGCCGTCGCGATTGAGCAGCGTCTGCGCCACCTTTGTTCCTTCAGCCGCGTTGTACTTGTTGTCGTAGGCCACGCACTTGTAGTTGTAGACCTTGCCGCCGACCTTGACGCCGCCGGCATCGGCCACTTCCTTCGCCGCTGCATTGCACAACCATTCGCTGCCCTTGCCCCAGTTGGCGGCGGCCCCCGACAACGGAATCGACAGACCCAACTTGATGATTTCATCGGCATGCGCTGCGCTCACGCCGCATGTCAGCAACGCGGCGACGGTAGAACCCGCCAGGACTTTTGCAATACTGTCTTTCGTGAACATACTAGTCTCCATTTTTTGCGTTATCGGCATGAGCGATTCCGGATTTTCAGAATCAGTCGCAATCGCTTTTGTTTGCTTCTCTCTGCTTTTTCTTGTCCGACACATTGCTGTGTCTGTGCGCATTAAACGCTCACGAAAAGTCAAAATCAACGCACGGCGGCATCACCTTCCGTATATTGGAATTCCGCGTTGCCTGGACCTCGGGAAAGCGGACGTACGGACGCCATCCGGCCTGTCTACGCCATTGCGCAGACAGGTGAAAATTGTTTTCGTGGTGAAAGTATCCGGAAGGACCCGGGAGAAAATCCGGAGGCCGGATCAGATCAGCATGCTGTCGATATCAGCGGTCGCCGCGGCAAGTCGCACCGCCGTCTGCACCAGCCGCGGCACCAGGACATTGTGGATATGCTCGTCGGACGGCGCAGGTAGAATCCCTCCGCAATTAAGCGCCATCGGTATCGCCGGATTGCCCAGGTAAACCGGAACGCTGATGCCGAACGAGTCGCGCTGGAACTCGCCCATCGCTACGCAATAACCGAATTTTTCCAGATGATCGAAAGCCTGCTCGATACGCAGCATGGAATTTGCTGCCTGCTTGTCATCGCCGCGCCGCCGGATGTCGGACAATAACCGCTCTCGCTCTTGCGGCCGTTGCGCCCACAGGTAGGTACGGCCGATCGAAGTGAGTTCCATCGGCATGCGCATGCCCACACCCATGCGCAAGGTGGCAATGCGCGGGCTCTTGCAATATTCGATGTACAGCGTGTCCATGCCGTCACCCGTCGCCAGCGCCACCGACATGTCATGCTCGTCCGCATACTCTTGCATGATGGGGCGCGCATACAGCTTGACCGGATTGTTCGCGCGATAGTTGTGACCCAGCACCAGTCCCTGCATGCCGATCTGGTAGCGCAAGCCGTCGGAAGCACGATCCAGATAGCCCAGTGCCACCAGCGTTGCCGTGATGCGCGACACCGATGCCTTCGAAAAACCGGTGCGCCGCACCAACTCGGCATTGGTGACCGGTCCGGGATAGCCGCCGAAGGCCTTGAGTACGGTCAGGGCCCGCTCCAGCGTATGCGTGCCGCCGGCTTTCTCGGCTTTTTCCGTCGATGCATCCGACGCATCCTCAGTCTCAGTTGCTGCCGCCAAAGACAATTCGTTCGAATGGATATCCATATCGCTTCCGCCCGTCAACCGAGAGTCAGGCCGGCATGATCCTGCAGCCTCGTTACGAGTTCGACCAGCCTGGGGCCGATCTCTTCCCGGAGTTTTTCACGCGTGATGAGCCTGGCCGGCCCCGCACAGCCGATCGCCATGGGCGGCCGGTCAGGAATGTTCAGGGGGGCGGCGGCGACTGTAATTTCGCTGCCGAGCTCGCAGATCGACACGCAGTATCCCTTCTGGCTAACCTGTGCCACGGCATCGGCCACGCGCGAACGCAGGTTGACGCGGTATTCCTGTTGGTAACGCAGACGGATGTGATCCAGCAGATAGTTCCGTTCGGCCAGCGGCAGACCGCTCAGCAGCGCCAGACCGAAAGGATTTGCCGCAATCGGGAAGCGCGCGCCGACGTTGACGCCGAGCGTCGCCAGCGAACTCGTGCTGTGGCAATTTTCCAGCAGCGACACGTCCAGGCCGTCGCGTCCGACCAGTGACACGAACACGCCGCAATCATCCGCCAGCTTCTGCATGTGTGACCGGGCAAGGGCTGCGGTGTGGGAATTGTCCATGGTGACATAGCCCAATCCCAACACCGCCGCGGCGAGGCCATACTTGCGCAGTCGCGTGGAATGATTGAGAAAACCCTGGTCGGTCAGCGTCTGCGTCAACCGCGTGACCGTTGCCTTTGGGATCCCCGTCTTGGCGGAAATTTCCTGGTTGCCCAGCCATTGGTCGGCGGGGCCGAAAACGGACAGAATCGCCAGCCCACGCTCGATCGGCGCAATGATGTCGTTCGCATTGATCGGCACATCCCTGGGCGAGCCGTTTCCGGGAGCGCGCAGCACCACCTTGACGTCGGCCCACTGCCCATTCCCGGTTCCCTGAAGGCGATTGCTCTTTGGCATTTGTTTTTTCTGGACAACCGCCTGGTCCGTACAACGATTTGCGTATCTGACACTATGCTTCATTGTAAGTAACATGACTTGCTCTCGACAAAGATCAATCGGGCTATCAGTACCAGTGCGAAGCCTGTCTCCTGAACTTCGCCGGTGCCATGGACAATGCGCCCAACGCGCAGCACGGGCAACGGAAAGAAAAAAAGTGTTCCGTACTTCGGTTTTGACGAATGAGCAGTATAACCACAGAAGTTCGTCTGCCTGTCGGACTCCCTCAGCCGATGGCCCGGTTCGAGGTGATCCCGCCGTCAATGGTGATGATGTTGCCGGAGGTATAGCCGGAACGCTCGGAGGCGAGGAAAACGAACATGTCCGCGATCTCGCGCACGTGCGCCGCGCGACCGAGTGGATAGCCCTTCAACAGTTCCTCATAGCGGTTTTCGTCGCCCAGCCGGCTGCCGGCGCGCTTCTTGAGAACGCGACGGATGCGGTCGGTGTCGACCGGCCCCGGATTGACTCCGACTACCCGGATGCCATCCTCCAGGCTCTTGCCGCCCATGGCCCTGGTAAACGCCATTAACGCCGCATTGCCGGTAGTGCCGGCGATGTAGTTGAAATCGAAGTTCTCGCCGCCGTTGCCGATGTTGTTGAGGATGACGCCGGACTTGCGCGTCTTCATCCGGCCATACAGGGCGCGCGTCAGGTTGATATAGCCGAAGACTTTCAGTTCCCAACTCCCCCGCCATCTGGCGTCATCGATTTCCCACAGGTCGCCGCCCTCGATGGCCCCGGCATTATTGACCAGCACATCAGCGTCGCCGGCGAAATCGCAGAGGCATTCAATCGCGCCCGGCGCCGTCATGTCGGCTGCCAACACATGCGCCGCAACATCGTATTGCGAACGCAGCGCCGCAGCGATTCCTTGCAGCTTCTCTTCCGATCGGGCCGTCAGGTAGACGGCGCAACCCTCCTGCGCAAAGGCATGGGCCAGGCCTTCGCCGATACCCTGGGATGCTCCCGTGATCAGAATCTTCTTGTTCGTTAATGCGAGGTCCATACTGTCTCCTTGCTTGCGTGAATTGTTTCTTTACGTGCTTACATGTTCGAATAATTCGGCCCGCCACCGCCCTCCGGCGTCACCCACACGATGTTCTGGGTCGGGTCCTTGATGTCGCAGGTCTTGCAGTGCACGCAGTTCTGCGCGTTGATCTGCAGGCGATCAGTATTGTCGTCATTCTTCACGAACTCATACACGCCGGCCGGGCAGTAGCGTGCTTCCGGACCGGCGTACTTCGCCAGGTTGACGCCGACCGGCACGGAAGCATCTTTCAGCGTCAGATGGATCGGTTGGTCTTCCGCGTGGTTGGTGTTGGAGATGAACACCGACGACAGCCGGTCGAAGGTCAGCTTGCCGTCCGGCTTCGGATACGCGATCGGCGTGAAGTCGGACGCCGGCTTCAGGCATTCGTGGTCGGCGTGCGAATGATGCAGCGTCCACGGCGCCTTGCCGCCGAACAGCACCTGGTCGATGCCGACCAGCAGTGTGCCGGTGTATAAACCCTTGCTCATCGACGGCTTGAAATTGCGCGCCTTGTACAGTTCTTCGTGCAGCCACGACTTCTCGAACGCGGCGCTGTAGGCCGTCAGCTCGTCGAACTGGCGACCGTCGTTCAAGGCCGCGAACACGGCCTCGGCGGCCAGCATGCCGGTCTTGATGGCGGCATGGCTGCCCTTGATGCGCGACGCATTCAGGAAGCCGGCGTCGCAGCCGATCAGTGCGCCGCCCGGGAAGGTCAGCTTCGGCAGCGATTGCAAGCCGCCGGCCGTGATCGCACGCGCGCCGTAGGCAAGACGCTTGCCGCCTTCGAAGAACTTGCGGATTTCCGGATGCGTTTTATAGTGCTGGAATTCTTCGTAGGGAGACAGGTAAGGATTCTCGTAGGCCAGGCCGACGACATAGCCGACCGCGACCTGGTTGTTCTCCAGGTGGTACAGGAAAGAGCCGCCGTAAGTGCCGCTGTCGAGCGGCCAGCCGGCGGTGTGCACCACCAGGCCCGGCTTGTGCAGCTTGGGATCGATTTCCCAGATTTCCTTGATGCCGATGGCGTAGGTCTGCGGATCCTTGCCGGCGTCCAGTTTGTATTTGCTGATCAGTTGCTTGCCCAGATGGCCGCGCGCGCCTTCGGCAAAGAAGGTGTACTTCGCATGCAGTTCCATACCGAGTTGGAACGCAGCGGTCGGCTCGCCGTGGCGGTCCACGCCCATGTTGCCGGTAGCCACGCCCTTGACCGAGCCGTCGTCGTTGTAGAGCACTTCAGCAGCGGCGAAGCCGGGGAAGATTTCCACGCCCAGCGCTTCAGCCTGCTGACCGAGCCAGCGCGTCACATTGGCCAGCGAGATGACGTAGTTGCCATGGTTTTGAAAACAGGCTGGCAGCATCCACGACGGCGTCTTGTATGCCTTGCTGGCGGAGAGGAAAAGGAAGCGGTCTTCGGTGACTTCGGTGTTCAGCGGCGCGCCGAGTTCTTTCCAGTTGGGAAACAGTTCG
>NZ_AJHH01000350.1 GCF_000256565.1 Herbaspirillum lusitanum P6-12
GACGACGTCGTATTCCATTGCTTCGCGCGGGCCGTATTGCGCCAGCAAGTCTTGAGGTTGAGTCATGGAGTGTCCCGTATGGTTTTTTGGTTGGAATATTTTTGCGAACGATCGTGCTATTGTTCAATATTTTGCGAGAGAATGCTAGTCTGCAACGCAAATATGTTCGCGATGCCAAGTATTTTATGTGATTTCCCTTTTATAAGTATGGAAATGGACTCACTACCTCATGAGCCGAAATTGCAAGGAATGGATTGGGGGAGGGATTCGACGCTCCCAAGAAAGATGAAATAAATTCAACAATGGATGAATCGCTTTAGCGCCCAACGAAAGGCACGCCACCGAATGACCGACAAGATATTGATTCATACCTCGCGCATGGATGTGCGCTGGGGCGACATGGACGCCTTCAATCACGTCAACAACACCGTCTATTTCCGCTACATGGAGCAGACCCGCATCGAGTGGCTGGAAACCATCGGCGTCGGCTTGGCCGCCGACGGGCTGGGTCCGGTGATCGTCAATGCGCATTGCAGCTTCCTGCGTCAGCTCAAGTATCCGGCCGACATCGAAATCCGCATGTACGCACAGCCTCCCGGCCGCTCCAGTGTGGAAACTACCTATGAAATCCGGCGTGTCGATCAGCCGGAAATCATTTATGCTGAGGGCGGCGCAAAGATCGTGTGGGTTAATTTCAAGCAAGAAAAATCGGTTCCACTACCCGAAAGCATCCGACAGACCCTGACAGGTTTGTAAGTTTCGAGAAAGGTAGATGCGACAGAATCAGCCCCGATACCGATGCTGCGGAGAACCCGCAACAGAGGAGAGTTAGTCCACAACAAGATGGTCTGGCCACATAATTAAACCCAGGAGGAAGACAAATGACTTACAAGACCCAAGCTCTGGTTGCAGCAGCATTGCTGAGCCTTTCCCTTTCCAGCCAAGCTGCCGACCCGATCAAGATTGGCGTGTCCGGCCCGTTCACCGGCGGTTCCGCGCCGATGGGCGTCTCCATGCGCGACGGCGTCAAGCTGGCCGTGGCTGAAATCAACGCCGCCGGCGGTCTGTTGGGCCGCCAGGTCCAACTGGTCGAGCGCGACGATGAAGCCAAGAATGAGCGCGGCGTGCAGATTGCACAAGAGATGATCAACAAGGAAAAAGTCGTCGCCACCGTGGGTTACGCCAATACCGGCGTGGCGCTGGCTTCGCAGCGCTTCTACCAGGAAGCCAAGATTCCCGTGATCACCAACGTCGCTACCGGCTCCGTGGTCACCAAGCAGTTCGAGAAGGACAAGGACAATTACATCTTCCGCACTTCAGCCAACGACGCGATCCAGGCCAAGATGCTGGCTGATGAAGCCATCGACAAGCAAAAGTACACCAAGGTCGCGATTCTGGCCGACTCGACCAACTACGGTCAGTTGGGACGTGAAGATCTGGAAAAGGCCCTGGCCGCCAAGAAGATCACGCCTGTCGCCATCGAAAAGTACAACCTCAAAGACGTCGACATGACGGCCCAGTTGCTGAAGTCGAAGCAAGGCGGCGCGCAAGTCGTGCTGACTTACGGTATCGGTCCTGAACTGGCGCAAATCGCCAACGGCATGGAAAAGCTGAACTGGCACGTGCCTATCATCGGCAGCTGGCCGCTGTCGATGGGCAACTTCATCGACAATTCCGGCAAGAACGGCAATGGCGCACGCATGCCGCAAACCTTCATCCAGGATGGCGACACGCCAAAGCGCAAGTCCTTCATCGAAGCCTACCAAAAGGCTTACAAGGTTGACCGCATGCCGTCGGCTGTGTCCGCCGCCCAAGGCTACGATTCGATCCTGTTGCTGGCCGCAGCGATCAAGCAAGCCGGCTCCACCGATGGCGAAAAAGTCCGCGGCGCGCTGGAAAGCCTGAACACCAAGATTGAAGGCGTTGTCACCACGTACAACAAGCCATTCACGCGTGACGATCACGAAGCCATCAAGGCCAACATGGTCGTGATGGGTGAAGTCAAAAACGGCCGCGTCGTACTCGGCAAATAAGTCTGACGGCAACGTAATTTGTCGTTAAAGCATAAAGGCCAGTCCTTGCGATCCGGGGACTGGCCTTTTTCGCAGAGTCTGTTGACGATCTTTTAACTTGTATCGGAAGTGACGGAAATGTCGCAGCGACGTCGAATCCACATCGGCTGAACGGGCCGTGTGTTCAACGTCGGGCAACGCGAAAGCGAAGCCGGGCAGGGCGTAGCGAGCATATGCGTACTTGTACGCATATGCATAAGCAGGCCCGGGTTGCATAATTCCTCACCGCCATACGACGCAAAGATCCCGGCGCACTCAACCCGCCATTCAATGGCAGCCGCTTCTTGGGTAGAAATAATGGATATTCTGTTACAGCTGGTTTTCAGCGGCATCGCGCTAGGCATGATCTACGCGGTGATCGCCTTCGGTTATCAATTGACCTTCGCCACCTCCGGCACACTGAACTTCGGCCAGGGCGAGGCATTGATGCTCGGTTCGCTGGTCGGCCTGTCCGTGGTCGGCAACATACACGGCGGTCCCTATCTCAACTACTGGCTGATGATCCCGATCGTGCTGGTCTTCGGCGCGCTGCAAGGCGTCTTCGTCGAATGGATCGGCGTGCGTCCGGCCATCAAGATCAAGTCCGAATTCGGCTGGATCATGTCGACCATTGCGCTGGCGATCATCTTCAAGAACGTCGCGGAAAACATCTGGGGCAAGGACGACTTGCCGTTCCCGAGCCCGCTGTCGGGCGTGCCGTTCCAGATCTTCGGCGCCAACGTGCAACCGATGCAGGTGCTGGTGGTGGTCGGCGCGCTGGCCATCATGCTCGCCGTTGAAATCTTCAACCGCAAGTCGATCTACGGCAAGGCCGTGGTCGCCACCTCCAACGACCGTGATGCCGCCGGCCTGATGGGCATCAACACCAGCGTGGTGATCACCTTCTCCTACGCCTTGTCGTCGGCAACCGCCGCCTTCGCCGGCGTGCTGGTGGCGCCGCTGACACTGACCGGTGCAACCATGGGTGCAGCGCTTGGCCTCAAGGCATTCGCCGTGGCCATCATCGGCGGCCTGACCTCGGGCATGGGCGCCATTGTCGGCGGCCTGATCCTCGGCATCGCTGAAACCGTCACGGGGTTCTACATCTCGACCGGCTACAAGGAAGTCCCCGGACTGCTCCTGCTGTTGCTTGTGCTGGCTGTAAAACCTGCAGGCCTGTTTGGCAAAACCGCGATCAAAAAGGTCTGATGAACATGAACAAGAAAATCCTTCTTCTTTCGATCCTGGGCATCGCCGCGCTCGCGGTGCTGCCTCTCTTCGTGCGCAATCCCTACTATCTGCATCTGGTGGAAACCATCCTGATCTACGCCATCCTGCTGTTCGGGCTGGATATCGTGGTCGGCTACACCGGCCAGGTTTCGCTGGGTCACGCCGGCCTGTTCGGCATCGGTTCGTATACCGCGGGCGTGCTGTACTTCAAGCTCGGTTTGCCGTTCCTGCTGATCCTGCCGGCCAGCATCGGCGTCACTGCGGTCTTCGGCGCAGTGCTGGCCTTGCCGGCCTTGCGCGTGACGGGTCCTTACCTGGCGATGGTCACGCTGGCCTTCGGCACCATCATCCAGATTCTCATCAATGAAATGACTTTCCTCACCGAAGGTCCGATGGGCATCAAGGTGCCGAAGCCGAGTTTCGGCGGAACCAAGCTCGACGAAGTCGAATTCTTCTACGTCGTCGCGGTGCTCATGGTGCTGTCGCTGATCGTGGTCCATCGCATTCTGCGCTCCAACCTCGGCCGCGCCTTCCAGGCGCTGCGCGACAGCCCGATCGCCTCGGACTGCATGGGCGTGTCGGTGTACCGCTACAAGGTCTACGCCTTCGTCATCAGCGCCGCGCTGGCCGGTTTGTCGGGTTGCCTGTACGCGTATTCGGAAGAGTACATCTCGCCCAATACCTACAACTTCGAACTGACCATCCTGTTCCTGCTGGCGGTCATCATGGGCGGCCGCAAGTCGCGCATCGGTTCGCTCATCGGCGCGCTGATCGTGGTCATGCTGCCCAGCCTGCTGTCGGACATCGAACTGTTCCGCCAGATCGCCACCGTGGCTGCCGTGATCGTCGTCCTCGGCGCCATCGGCTCGGTCGTCAAGAAGATCAAGACGCCACGCGAAATCGCCGTGCCGGTGGTCGCCACCGTGCTCATGGCCGGCTTCTCCTACAAGCTGGAAAACATCACCGACTGGCGCCTCACCATCTTCGGCCTGATGACGCTGTTCGTGGTCTATTACCTGCAAGACGGCATCGTCGGTTTCTGCCGTGCCATGTTCGGCCGCATGCTCAGCAAGCGTGTTCCGCTGGCGCAGCAAATCGCCGGCGACAAGACTGCCGCCGTCATCACCAACGATGCGGTCAAGGAAGTCGGCGCAACCCTGCTCAAGGTCAACCAGGTGCTGATGCAGTTCGGCGGCCTGAAAGCCCTCAACAAGGTCGACCTCGACGTCCGCAAGGGTACCGTGCACGGCCTGATCGGCCCCAACGGTTCCGGCAAGAGCACCATGATGAACGTGCTCACCGGCATCTACCGTCCGACTGACGGCGCGGTGGAATACGACGGCCGCACCATCACCGGCCAGCCGCCGTCGCTGATCGCCCTGGGCGGCGTGGCGCGCACTTTCCAGAACGTCCAGCTGTTCGGCGAAATGTCCGCCACTGAAAACGTCCTGGTCGGCCTGCACCACACCTTCCGCAGCAACGTCGCCGACGTCATGGTGCACAGCCCGCGCTACCTGCGCGAAGAGCGCGCCGCACGTGAACGCGCCGCCGCGATTCTCGAGTTCGTCGGCCTCGCCGATCTTGCCAACGAAGAAGCGCGCAACCTGCCGTACGGCAAACAGCGCCTGCTCGAAATCGGTCGCGCACTGGGCCTCAATCCGAGCCTGTTGCTGCTCGACGAACCGGCCGCCGGCCTCACCGCGCCCGACATCAAGGAGCTGGTCGCCATCATTCGCAAGATCCGCGATGTCGGCATCACCATCATCCTGATCGAGCATCACATGGACGTCGTCATGTCGATCTGCGACACCGTCACCGTGCTCGACTTCGGCCAGAAGATCGCCGAAGGCAAGCCGGCCGCAGTGCAGGCCGATCCCAAGGTGATCGAAGCCTATCTCGGCGGCAGCGCCGGCGACGCCACACCTACCACCGCGGGAGCTTGAGATGTTGACGATTTCGAATTTGCAGGCCGCTTACGGCAAGGTTGAAGTGCTGCACGGTATTTCGATGGAAGTGCCGAAAGGCAAAGTGGTCACCCTGATCGGCTCCAACGGCGCCGGCAAAACCACCACCATGCGCGCCATCTCCGGCATGATCAAGCCCAAGGGCGGCACCGTCACCCTGGGCGGCAAGGACGTCACCGGCCAGGACTCGCACAAGATCGCGCGCGCCGGTCTCGCCCATTCGCCCGAAGGCCGCCGCGTCTTCGCCACCATGAGCGTCACCGACAACCTGTTGCTGGGCGCGTTCCCGCGCTTCACCCGGGCGCGTCCCAAGGGCGATATCGCTCACGACCTGGAACGTGCATTGGAGTTGTTCCCGCGTCTCAAGGAACGTCAGACGCAACTGGCCGGCACGCTGTCCGGCGGCGAGCGCGCGCCGTGATGCTCAACCCGGAAGTGATCCTGCTCGACGAACCATCGATGGGACTCGCGCCCATCCTGGTCGAGGAGGTGTTTCGCATCATCTTGCGTTTGAAGGAACAGGGGATCACGATGCTGCTGGTGGAACAATTCGCCGCTGCGGCATTGAACGTCGCCGACTACGGCTACGTACTGGAAAACGGCAAGATTTCCGTACACGGCCCGGCCGACAAACTGCAGAACGACCCGGCGGTGCAAGCCGCATATCTCGGCGGTGGTGCTGCACATTAGTTTTTGGAATGAGTTCTCGTGTTCCGGCACCCGCTGCATCGGTGCCGGAGCATGACTACCGAAAAGCCGATGGCCGACCGAAACTACGGCTTCATCGCAGTGGGTAACGGCTAAGGATGCCAGCTGATCAGGCCGGTTGCTCAGTATGTTTTTGAGTTTTCGCGCGTTGAATTGCCCTGCGCTGCATTACGTGTTTTCTCTATTGCTTCTTTCCGTGCTGCTTCCGAGTCCAGCTCTTCGCGCAGGACGGTCTTTGAAGCCGAACCGCTCGATGCAGGTTGGATAGGATTTCTGTCACGCGATACGGCCGGTTTCGGTGTCGGCGGACCTGTTGCTGTTCTTTTCATAGACGCCTCATCAATCTGAGCCGAGGTTTTTGGAAATGCTGCGGCGTGGCGAAGAAAGGAACCGCCGGGTCAGCCCGGCAGCTCCTGACAGCTTAGCGTCCGGTGCCGCCTGCGCCGCTCGAACCTGCGCCACCGGAGCCACCGGAACCACTGGAGCCACCGCTCGAACCGCCGGAACCGGAACCGGTGCCTGTACCGCCGGACCCGCTCGTACCCATGCCCGAGTTGGAACCGCTGGAACCGGCACCGGAACTTCCGCCATTCACCGAGCCGCTGCCCGAACTGCTATCGGATCCGGAGGATTGACCGGTGCTGTTGCGGCGCTGCTTGCCGTTTTTCGATTGGCTGCTGCCACTGGCGCCGCCACTGGTCGTGCTGCTGGCTCCAGTTCCGCCGCTACCTGTAGCCGTCGATGAACCCGTCTGTGCGTATGCAGTCGTGGCAAAGGCGCTGACGATAAGCAGAGTGATAAGTTTGTGTTTCATTATTGTCTCCTTAAGTGATGACCCCTTACGTGGCCCGATAAAAAACAAAAAAATGGATTGGTTCAGCGACATCAGCGAGAGAAGCAACGCCACTGCCGGAACCTGAAAAAGAACTTACGTCAATCCCCCGATACGGACATGTACGGGCATGCCGCATTGACGGTAGGGACAGGTCAAACTTTTGCCGTGACATCCGGAATCGCCGAGCGCGCCAAAAATTGCTTGGTGACCGACGGTAAATGCGCCAACAGCCATTCGGCCATGGCGCGTTCTTCCTGGATGATCTGCTCGCAGGCGCGCTGAGTTTCTGCATCGCCCGCTTGCTCCGCCGCCGCGATCAGCACGGTGTAGGTCGCAATCTCGACGTTCTCAAAGACATACCCGGCGATGGCGCCTTTGACCACTTCATCAGTCATGGCCATTCCTCCCATCGCTTGGCCGAAAGCCATCAGTTTTCCACCGATATCTTTCAGCATGGAAGGTGAGCCGCCCAGACGCTTGATGCAGTTGTCGAGCAAGGCCTGTTGCCCCAGCGTCTCTTCGATGTGCTGCTCAATCCGGGCTTTCAGTTCGGGATAATGTTCGATACGCTCGGCTTGCGCCTTGAGCATATGCTCTGCCTGCTGCTCCATCGCATGGGCATCGCGGAGCCAGTCGAGGAGATTCTCGTTGGGGGACGTAGTCATTGGTTGCCTCGTAGTCAGATTGAACGGAAGTTTGAAAAGAAGAACTTGTCGAGCGTTGATGCATTCATGGCTTATGCGCCGTTTTCCGCCATCTCCTGTTCGGCGATGTCGGTTAGCTTCTTGTCGGTCGCTTTCTCTTCCTCAAGCGTTTCCAAGAGCAATTTGAGAGCCTCGTCATAGCCCAGCTTTTTCGCCAGCGCGGCGAGCGTGCCATAGGTGGCGATCTCGTAGTGCTCTACCTTTTGAGCGGCGCCGATAAGAGCCGCGTCAAGTACTGGCCCCTTTTCGATCTCGTCGATCTGCTCCTGACCTTCTTCCACCAATCCTTCCATCGCGACGCATTTGATACGTTTGAGCCGCAACTCCGAGGCCTGTACGACGCGATCGATGCGTTCGATCTGGCCATTGGTCTCTTCCAGATGCGTCTCGAAGGCTTGCTTCAATTGCGGGGACGTCGACGCGCGTGCCAATTTCGGCAATGCTTTGGTCAACTGTTTTTCTGCGCTATAGACATCCGACAGACTGTGAATAAAAAGATCTTTCAGGGTTTTTGCAGTCATCTCATTCTCCATTGATGGGAAGCAGTGTCCAGCTTGGGCTTGATATCGGTCGGTGGACCAGAAATCGCGTGATCAGCCGCTTCGAAAATTGCTAAAGTTCAAGCGGATGGGGGCGGCTCCTTTGCCGCTGCGACCTTTTCCGCATCGGTGCCTCCCGGTCCCATTCCCAGTTCGGCGCCTGTAAGGGGATCGCCGGTTTGCGCGGAGGCGGTACGCACTGCCATTTGCGCCACAACGGCGCTTTCCTCGCTACCGAGTTCCACCGTGGCGTCACCGCCTTTGCCGTCGACATTGAGCTGCTCGTCAGGGTCAGAGACGAAGTCCCATTTTTCCCCTTGGTTCCACGGGCCTCGCTCTTCACCGGGGCCGCGTGACAGGTTGTAATACACGCTTGCAAACCGTGGATCTCCGGCCGCTTTCCCTGGTGGGAAATTGGGAGAAATAGCATAGAGGGCCTTTTCAAATGATTTTTGATGCGCGATTTCACGCGTCATCAAAAAACCGAGTGCTTCTTTGACACCAGGATCCGAAGTTAAATTGATCAGGCGCTCATAAACGATTTTGGCGCGCGCTTCGGCGGCGATATTGGAACGGAGGTCGGCAGTCGGTTCGCCGATCGTGTCGATGTAGGCTGCGCTCCAGGGCACTCCTGCCGAATTGACCAAAGGGGCACCGCCGCCGTACAAGACTTGCGTTAAGTGGCTGTCATTTCCCGCACCAGTAATAGAGCGGTAAATTTCAGCTTCTTCTTCCACCCCCTCGGCAAGACGGCCCTTGGCGCCCTTGTTGAGCATCACAACGATGTTGCCGATGACTTCCAGATGGCTGAGCTCCTCGGTGGCGATATCAAACAACATGTCCTTGCGACCGGGGTCGTCTTCCGAGAGCGCTTGGGTGAAGTATCGGCATGCAGCGGCAAGCTCACCTTGAGGGCCGCCGAATTGTTCGAGCATCAGGTTGGCAAGGCCGGGATTGGTTTCGCTGACACGCACGGTGTACTGCAGTCTTTTATTGTGGGCGAACATAACTTCTCCTTTACATGGGAGCGCGTGGAGGGGACGGCTGAGCAGTACCGGACGTAGAGTTCGGTTCGTGAATTGGGCCGCATGCCGGAAACCTGGGCATGCGGGCTGTCAGCCTGCGGCTAAGGATTAGCGGGACTGATTGTTGCCACCGCCGCCATGGCTGTTTTGGCCACCCTTGCGGCCAGCTTCACGTGCTTCCTCGGAACTGAATTCATGTCCGGTTCCTTTTTCGTGGGAAGCCTTGCCGCCTTCACTTGCGATTTCACGTTGCTTCTCGGGATCCATCGAAGCGAAGCCGCGGTTACTGGTGCTACCTTGGTTTTGTTGATCAGCCATTGTGTTTCTCCTTAAGGGGATAAGTAAAAACCAGGACGTTTCTGCAAACCTGGTGAGACAGATCGTAAATAGTTTTGCCGAGTATCGGCATCGGAGCATTTCCACTCTTCAGGTCGGCGCCCACTGGCGAGGATGACAGCGTCGCTGAAGACGAGCTTGCGCTCTCGGTTGAAAAAGAACGGGAGAATGCGGGGCATGGGACGGCGCCAAATTACAGAGCGGTATCGAGCAGCATCATCAAGATGAAACCGCCAACAATGCTGCAGCTACAGGCAAGATGATGACCATCGCGATGCGCTTCAGGGATCACGTCATGCGCGATGACAAACAGCATGGCGCCGGCCGCGCCTGCCAAACCCCAAGGCAGCCAGAGTTCCGAGGTGCTGACAACGGCCGCAGCAAGCACTGCTGCAATCGGTTCAACCACGCCGGAAAGAACCCCCATACTGATCGCCATGCCTTTGCGATAGCCGACGCTGCGCAGGGCTGTCGCAACCACCAGACCTTCCGGAATATCCTGGATGGCTATGCCCGCTGCGAGCGTATTGGCTTGTGAATGGGCGATGCCGGCGTAGCCGACGCCAATGGCCATGCCCTCCGGTATATTGTGCAAGGCCACTGCAAGCACAAACAACCATGCCTTGCGTGTAACTGAGGTGTCTGTGTCGCTGTGTAAGCCGGGGAGGGCGATCGATCCCCAGCGGTCCAGCACGAGAACGAATCCTGCTCCCAAGAGTACGCCCAGCGCAACCTGAGCGCTGGATTCCCAGCGTGGCACACCATGCGACTGCATGGCCTCAAGTGCCGGAATGATCAGGGAGAAAGTGGATGCCGCCAACATGACGCCGGCCCCAAAGCCGAGAAAGCTGGCGGAGGCGCATCGCGAAAAACCTTTTGACAGTGCGACAGGAATTGTCCCGGAGGCCGTGGCCAATGCCGCGGCTGCACCGCCGAGCAGTGCTCCGCGTAAAGGCGGTGTGCCTTGGAGCCAAACCGCCACCCCTCCCAGCAGGCAAAGAAAAAGAATGCCGACGGTAATATGCTCTACGGTCGGCATTTCAGACGACGCATCGGAAGTCGTCGCTGGTGGTTGTAGAAGTGGCGGTTGCGGCTTGTGGATTTTTGGCATCGAAGTCCCTCCGGCTGGCTTTTGCATCAGCCAGAGGCGACTTTCTGCGAACGCCGTTGAAGTTAAGTTTGCGGCTGCTATTGGCAGGTTGTGGCTTGGGGCATGCGGACGGCGGCGAAATGACCGACTGTCGTTGTCGTTGATCGCCGTCGTTACCCTTATCGCTTACTACCGTTCGGCGCGCTCGTATTTACACTGCTGCCGCCAGAGCCGGCGTTGCCAGTGTGGTTCGTTTGGTTCTGAGCCGATGGTCCGGAACCGGTATTGCCTCCGTTACCGCCCGACGAGGAACCGCCGACGCTGGACGACCCGCTGGCCGAGCCGCCGCTGCCGCCACCGTTCATGCCGCCCGTGCCGTTGGCGCCGAAGGATGTGCCTGTACCGCTTGCACCGGAACCTCGTTCGCCGCCGCTTAGGGCGCCGCGATTGCCGCCGTCGCCGTACCGCTGGTGGCCTTGTTCCTGCCGGAGCGTCCATCCGACGTCGGCCTGCGTCGCTACGGCCAGGCCGCCGACGCGCCGGAGGATGCGGCCGTGAAGGCGCGCAACCCGCTGGCGATCGCGTTCGACGCGCTGCGCCAGGCGATGAAGGTGCGCGATTTCTGGCTGCTGTTTTTCAGCTTCTTCGTCTGCGGCATGAGCACCAATGGCTACATCGGCACGCAGTTCATCGCCATGTGCAACGACTACGGGATTTCCGAAGTCGGCGGCGCCAGCATCCTGGCGGCGATGGGCATGCTCGATCTGGTCGGCACCACCTTGTCCGGCTGGCTGTCGGATCGCTTCAATCCGCGCGTGCTGCTGTTCTGGTACTACGGCCTGCGCGGCATCGCGCTGATCTTCCTGCCGTATGCGTTCGGCCTCGATTATTTCGGCCTGACCGTGTTCGCGATCTTCTACGGTCTCGACTGGATCGCCACCGTGCCGCCGACCGTGCGTTTGGCCAACGATGTGTTTGGCCGCCTGGCTGCACCGATCGTATTCGGCTGGATCGTCGCCGGTCATCAGCTCGGCGCCGCCGCCGCCACCACGATCTCGGGCTTCATGCGCGCCAACCTCGGCGACTACACGGCGTCGTCGATGCTGATGGGCGTGGCCTGCCTGGTCGGCGCGGTGATGGTGTTGCGCATCAAGGGGCAGCAGCATGACAAGCCGGTGGCGGTTCCTGCATAAAACGCTTCTTTCGTGCCACGCAAAAACGCCCGCTTCACGTTGATGAAGCCGCTTCACGTTGATGAAGCGGGCGTTTTTGTTTTTGCGCTGTTGCAGGGCGATTGCTGCGGGACTACCTGGCCAGCGCCTTGCGCAGGCTGGAGGTCGCCAGATCGACGGCGCTTTTCGCAGCAGGGGTGTCGCCCAGCGCATTGAGCATCACGAAGTCATGGATGGTGCCGAGGTAGCGCACCTGTGTCACCGGCACGCCGGCCTTGGCCAGCTTGGCGGCATAGGCTTCGCCTTCATCGCGCAGGACGTCGTTTTCATCCGTGATGACCAGCGCCGGCGGCAGATCCTTCAACTGTTCCAGTGTGGCGTTCAGCGGTGCGATATGCGGATCCTTGCGGTTGGCGCCGGCCGGCAGGTAGGCGTTCCAGAACCACTTCATCGCTTCCCTGGTCAGCCATGGGCCGTTGGCGAACTGGTTGTACGAACCGTTTTCAAAATTGGTGTCGGTCACCGGATAGAACAGCACCTGGTACTTGATCGCCGGACCCTTGCGTTCCTTCGCCAGCAGGCTCACCACGGCAGTCATGTTGCCGCCCACGCTGTCGCCGGCAATCGCCAGGCGGCTTGCATCGACGTTGAATTCCGCAGCATGTTCGGCGACGTATTTGGTCGCGGCGTAGTCCTGTTCGATGGCGATCGGATAGCGCGCTTCCGGCGAACGGTCGTAGTCGACGAAGACCACGGCAACCTTGGCGCCGTCGACGATCTGGCGCACCAGGCGATCATGCGTATTGACGTCGCCCATCACCCAGCCGGCGCCGTGGAAGTACATCACCACCGGCAGTGTTTCCTTGTTGCCTTGCGGACGCAGGACGCGGATGCGGGTGCTGCCGGTCGGACCGACCGGGATCACGCGGTCTTCGATGTCGGCGGCCGGCTTGGCGACTTTGCCGGACTGTGCGCCGGCCAGCAGGTTGCGGGCTTGTTCAGGTGTCAGCGTATAGATAGCAGGACCGCCGGCGGCGGCCAGCGCGTCGAGGAAGCCTTGGGTTTGCGGTTCCACGGAAGCAGCGGAGGCAGATTGGGCGGCCGAAGCGGCGGCGAGTGCGATGGCGCTGAGGGCGAGCAGTTGTTTGATCGATTTCATGATGTTTCCTTTCGGGGAGGGGCGAGGGTTTTATATTCGAACAATTAAATTGTGCGCAATGTATTTGATGCTTTGGCAAATGAAACAAGTCATGCATGCGCTTGCCTTTCTGGAGTGAGGGGCAGTGCATGGAACGAATAATAAATTGTTGAAAATTAAATTGCAAGCAATTTACGGCAACCTTGGCGCCGTCGACGATCTGGCGCACCAGGCGATCATGCGTATTGACGTCGCCCATCACCCAGCCGGCGCCGTGGAAGTACATCACCACCGGCAGTGTTTCCTTGTTGCCTTGCGGACGCAGGACGCGGATGCGGGTGCTGCCGGTCGGACCGACCGGGATCACGCGGTCTTCGATGTCGGCGGCCGGCTTGGCGACTTTGCCGGACTGTGCGCCGGCCAGCAGGTTGCGGGCTTGTTCAGGTGTCAGCGTATAGATAGCAGGACCGCCGGCGGCGGCCAGCGG
>NZ_AJHH01000351.1 GCF_000256565.1 Herbaspirillum lusitanum P6-12
CAGTCTTGCGCCATGCAGGCGCAAGCAATGCATCAACGCAGCATCAACGCTGCATCAATCAATCCCACTGCGGCGCAAAGTCCGGATTGGCAAGGCGTTCTCCCTTGTCCAGCTTGGCGATGGCGGCCATCTCGGCGTCGCTGAGGCGGATGTTCTGCGCTGCCAGATTGCTTTCCAAATTGGCTCGCTTGGTCGATGAAGGAATCGTGGCGAAGCCTTGCTGCAGCGACCACGCCAGCGCGATCTGGGCCGGATTGGCCTGGTGCGCCCCGGCAATCTCAATGATGGTTGGATCGGCCATCACCTTGCCGTAAGCCAGCGGCATGTAGGCCGTCAGGTGGATGCCTTGGCTGCGCGCGAACTCGACCACCTTGCGGTTTTGCAGGAAGGGGTGGATCTCGATCTGCTGGGTGGCGATTTCCTGCGCGCCGACAACGGCGATGGCTTGCTGCAGATGGGCAATGGTGAAGTTGGACACGCCGATCAGCCTGGTCAGTCCCTGCGCCTTGGCTTCGGCCAGCGCTTCCATACAGGTCGCGACGGCGATGCTGTCGTTGGGCGCCGGCCAGTGGATCAGCGTACCATCTGCAGTTTGGCCAGACTGTCCTTCAGGCTCGGAATCAGTTTGTTCTTGCCGAGGTTGTCGGTCCAGATCTTGGTGGTGACGAACAAGTCCTTGCGCGCCAAGCCGGCAGCGGTGACGGCTTGGCCCACCTCGGCTTCGTTGCCGTAGATCTGCGCAGTGTCGATGTGGCGGTAACCGAGTTCGAGGCCGTTGGTGACGGAGTCGATGACTTGCTGTCCTTTCAGGCGAAAGGTGCCGAGGCCGAAAGCGGGAATGGTGTTCATGGAATTCCTTGACGGTTGAAATGGTGCGCGGACGATGGCCGACGCGAAGGCGGTGGAAGCTGGCGGGGCTTACTCCATGGACCGTAGTATGCGGGCAAAGTGCTATTGCAAAAATACGGTGCAAGGCAAAACTTTATTGCGTCCAAGGCAAATATCGACCGCCTCGTACCCTCTTGATTCTATTTTCGAATATTTCGATGATTGATCGTTATTCTTTCCGTTTTTCTTTCATACGTCGTTCGCCCATACTTCGCTCCATGGTGAACGGCACAGACAAAGACGGACACCAACGCAGCAATCACCCCTTATCGAATTAATCGTCAATACCTCAGGAGAACATCATGGCAATCGCAAAAGCACAACCAGGCAAAACACTGTTGAACCCAACCAACCACACCCTGATCATGATCGACCATCAGTCGCAAATGTCGTTTGCCACGCACTCGATCGATATGGTCACGCTGCGCAATAACGTCGCCCTGGTCGCCAAGGCCGCCAAGGAATTCAAGGTGTCGACGATTTTGACGACCGTCGCCGAAAAATCCTTCTCCGGCCCGATGTTCGATGAAATCAAATCGGTGTTCCCGAACGAAGAAGTGATCGACCGCACCAGCATGAATACCTGGGAAGACCCGCGCATCGCCGACCGCGTCAACGCCATCGGCAAGGAAAAGATCGTGCTGGCCGGCCTCTGGACCTCGGTCTGCATCGTCGGCCCTGCGCTGTCGGCGCTGGACCAGGGCCAGCGGCGATGTCTCCAACGAAGCGCA
>NZ_AJHH01000352.1 GCF_000256565.1 Herbaspirillum lusitanum P6-12
AACGACGCCAGCGGCGATGTCTCCAACGAAGCGCATCAACGCGCCGTCGAACGCATGATCCAGCTGGGCGCACGTCCGATGACTTCGCTGCAATACCTGCTGGAATTGCAACGCGACTGGGCTCGTACCGAGACTTACAATGAAACCGTCACCACCGCAATCGCCAATGGCGGCGCTTACGGCCTGGGCCTTTTTTGGCGCTGGACGCCCAGTGATAC
>NZ_AJHH01000353.1 GCF_000256565.1 Herbaspirillum lusitanum P6-12
CCCGTCATCTTGTTTTTTTGGCGCTGGACGCCCAGTGATACTTGAACCGGGACCTTTGCCTGATCCGGACGACTGAGCGCCGGCGCTTGTCAGGTATCCGATGCTGAGCATCAGCACAAGCAGACGTAAGCATGTTTTCATATCGATTTTCGTTCGGTGGCGGCGGTTTGTAAAAAAGGGCCTGTCCATATTTTTACTCCCTGGGTCTATGGTGTGTCTGGTGTCCGGTACAAATAGTGAGCGCGCACTTTGGAAATGAATATCAGCGGAGGGCTCAATTGAAAGTAGGACCCGGCTGACGGAGGAGCTGCGTCGCTCATGCGCTGCGACCCTTGAAGTTATTTCTCCAGCGAGCGCAGATATGCCGCCATGTCCTCGGCATCTTGCTGCGTCACCTCGAGATCAGGCATGGCGCTGTCCGGTTTAATTGCTTTGGGAGCGCGTATCCAGCGCACCAGATTTTCGTTCGTATTCGGTAAATAGCCGGCGATATAGCTGTGTCCATTGAGTCCCTGTAACGCGGGACCGACCTGAACTTGCGAGCCGCTGACCCCGGGAATGACGTGGCATGACCGGCAGCCATATTGGGCAAGTGCATTACGGCCACGCTCGAGGTTTTTCGAGGGGGCGGCATTTTCGGAGCGTAGCAGGGGTTCTGAGTTTTCTGGCGTAGCGGGGACGGCCTTGGCCGGCGAGGTTTCAGGAAGGTATTGCAGATATGCCACCAGCGCCCAGGTCTCGGCATCGCTCAGATGAAATTCCCACGCCGGCATACCGCTCATCTTGATGCCGTTACGGATAATCCAGTGCAGTTCATTGGGCTTCCAGCGACGTCGGGCCGCTGTCAAAGGACCGGGTACCGGTTGCATGCTGCGTCCCATCCTGTCGGGCGCGAGGCCGGGGGCGCCATGGCAGGCCAGGCAATAACTTCGGTATAAACCGGCACCCTGGCTGCGGAGCTCCTGCGTAAGCGGCGGCACCCTAGTCCCCGCGGCGTGATTCTGCACCGATCGCCGCATGGAGAATTCCAGCAAGGTGTAGACCGGCTGCCAGTGTTGAACGGCGGCGCCGACGTTGTACCAACCGCTCCAGATGACTACGCCCGCCCCGAGCATGAGCAGCAGGGCGCACGCCAGCATGGTCGTCACAACCAGTCGAAGCGACGTCAGCGGTCTCATCGTTGGTTTCCTTTCGGGGACAATGTGGTTGCTATTGTGCATAGAGATAGGCCGCCATATCTCGGGCATCCTTCTCGGTCACGCCAAGCTCAGGCATTGCCGTTCCGGGACTGAGGCTGCGCGGATGCATCAGCCAGCGCACCATGTTTTGTTGAGTATTCGGAAGGATCCCGGCCAGATAACTGTTGTCGGCGACGGAACGCAGATCAGGCCCAACCTGGTTTTGACCAGGTGCGACGTCCTTGATGCGATGACACGCGGCGCAACCGTAAGTCGCCAGAAGATACTGTCCCCGGACTTGGTCGCCGGTTACACTTCCAGCCTCCACTGCCGGTGCATTTTGCTTGCAGCCCGTCGCCAGCAGACAGCACAGCAGGCATGCGAGAGAAAAAAATTCTTTCATCGCGCGTGCTCCGATAATGCCGGTGGTGATCGCAACCACTGTGCACACAGCATCAGTCCTGCGATGACATAGGCCAGTCCACCTGGAACCCACATGATCAAACCGCCCAGTTGCTGGTCTTCCAATGTGCTTAGCCCCAGCGAATTGAATTGCTGACGGTATGGCGCATACCAGACGGTCGTGGACATGGCAAACAAGGCGCCCAGCGCCCCGGTGTGCATCATGGTGGTAAACAAGTAGAGAATTGCAGCGCCGCGTTGATTGTCGCGATACAATTCGCCAAGTACGCCCCACCAGAATAAAAGCGCAGAGAAGAGAAAGCTCGCATGTTGCAGGGCATGGATGCCGTCGTTACGCAGGGCGGCATCGAATAGCGGCGGAGCATGCCATAGCCACAGCGCGGCAAAGTGCAAGACCCAGGCATGCAAAGGGGCGATGAGTGCTCGCCAGCACCGTGCGACAACCGGATGATTGCCGGCCCTGCCCAATACATGACGCGCAGGCCGATTCCACGCCCACATCCACGTGCCGAACGGATAGCTCAGTACCAGCAGGGGGGCGGCGATGATCATCAACAATTCATGTTGAATCATGTGCATTGCAAACGACGTGGTGCCCATGGTATCTACCGGCGACCATAAAGCAGCAGCCAGCGCCAGCCACCCCAGCAAGAAAAAAGTGCCGCGTCGCACATGGGCGCTGCGCCCTTTGGTCGAGCGTCGCCACAGCCGGGCGGCGCCGATGACATACAGTAACAAGGATGCCGCCAGGCAGCCGTCGACCAGCAGCTCCAGCGCCAACGAGCTTGCTGTTGAGGACACGCGGGCAATCGGATGCGCCATGGCGACGGCGCCGGTCATCAACACCGTCCCCGCCAGGAATCGCAAAATGAAGGCACGAAAAATCATGCTCGTCGGTCTCCTCGTTTCCTTGTCTCCTGGTCGCTATCGGCTAAAGTCGCGCGCCGCCATAAATCACTGCATAGATGGCAACCCAGCTGATGACGACAAAATACCAATAAGCCGCGTTTTCACTGACGTCGACAAAGCGCTTGGCTTCCACGGGACCGGTGAAAAACAGAACCGTCAGCACCAGCGTGTTGTAGGTGTCGGTAATCAGATGGGTAGTGTGCAGCCCCAGTAACATCCATGTCACTGAGCCGTAAGCGTTGTCGCTCCACTTGACGTTGAGCGAGGCGAACTCGCCGACGCGGCCGCCCAGGAAAAGCAGCGAGAAAACCATGCAAATGCAAAGTCCGATCCGGACTTTTCGAAGGTCGAATTGCTTGGCGGCCTCGTTAGTCCACCAATTGGGCACGCAACTGAGCAGCATGAGCAAGGTATTCAGCGTCCCCCACATCAGGTCGGGCGGAATGCCGCCGTCCGGCCACTGATCCGATTGACTGCGCAGATAGAAATAGCTCATGACGCCAAGCGCGAAGACCGTGCCTTCTACCAGTACCATGCCCATGGTGCCCCACCAGGTAGTGCTGCGAGGACCGAACGCAAAGGTGGGAAGAGCACTGATATCGAGTGCGGCGCCTTGTCGCACCGCCTGTTTTGCAGGCTTGGCTGAGTGATGTGTATCGCCGCTCATGATCATGGTCGCATTTCGGTGGAGGTACGTGCGGCGGTACGGGCTTTCCTCGGCCAGAACCACAAGGTCGTCGTGATCGCCACCGGGATCGCTCCCCATACCACCGCCCAGGGTGTGAATATCGATCCGATAAACAAGACCGTCAATGCAACGGCTGAGAGAAACGGCCACGGCGACGGCGGCGGCAACCAGAAGCGGTGGTCCGGCTGTGCTTCTACTGCCGAAGTGATCAATACTTCCCGATCGGTGTTTGACAGGCCGGTGACGTAAGACGGTTGTGCAGGCGGCGACCAGAGGGGTTCGTTGGCATGCACGACGGGAACCGCAACGAAATTGCCTGCAGGCGGCGGCGACGGCACGCTCCATTCCAGCGTTCCCGCACCCCAGGGATCAGGGCCGGCCGATTCGCCGCGACGCAGGCTGCGCCATACGTTGAACAAAAACATCAGCACGCTCGCCGCAATCATCATTGCACCGATGGTCGACAAAAAATTCAGCGCTCCCCACCCCATTTGTACCGGATAGGTGTAGACCCGACGAGGCATTCCTTGCAGGCCGAGCATGTGCATCGGAAAAAAACTGACATTGAACCCGATAAAAAATAACCAGAATTGCCAGCGGCCCAGCCGTTCGCCCAGCAAGCGCCCGGTAAATTTCGGGAACCAGTAATAGATGGCGCCAAATAGCGGAAAGACGGCGCCGCCGAGCAAGACATAATGCAAATGCGCGACCACAAAAAAAGTGTCGTGTAACTGGAGATCGAGAGGTACAAGCGCCAGCATGATCCCTGTCAATCCGCCCAACAGCAGGATCACAAAAAACGCCAATACAAAAAGCAAAGGCGTGCGCAGAGAGAGCCGACCACTCCATAAAGTGGCGAGCCAGCAAAATATTTGCGACGCTGTCGGCAGCGCAATCAACAAGCTTGCGGCGGTAAAGAAGGCTTTTCCGATTTCGGGAAGATTGGTGGCGAACATGTGATGAACCCACAAGCCAAATGCGAGAAAGCCGGTGGCAATCAACGCCAGCACCATCAATGGATAACCGACAATGGGACGGCGTGAAAATGTGGCAATGATCTGAGACAAAAAGCCCAGTGGAGGGATAAAGATCAGGTAGACCTCGGGGTGGCCGAAGAACCAGAAAAGATGTTGCCACAACAGGGCATCACCGCCGTCCCCCGAGCTGTAGAACTGGGTGCCGACGAGGCGATCAGTGATGAGCGCAGTACTGCCGAACATCACCGCAGGCATGGCAAACAGCACCATGAATGACGTGACCAGCATCGCCCAGACGAACAAGGGCATGCGCCGCAACGACATGCCGGGAGCACGCATTTTCAGGATGGTGGTGATAATGACGATGGCCTCGATCAGGCCCGACAACTCTGTGAATGTGATCATCTGTGCCCAGAAGTCGACTCCCTTGCCGCTGGAATAGGAAGTCAGCGACAACGGCACATAAGCGAACCAGCCCACGTCGGGACCGCTGCCCACGATAAACGCGGCATACAACATCATCCCGCCGAATACGAAAATCCAATACGCAAACGCATTGAGTAGCGGAAAGGCGACGCTGCGCGCGCCGATCATCAGAGGAATCAAATAGATGGCAATTGCCTGCATGACCGGCACGGCAAAGAGGAACATCATGGTCGTGCCGTGCATGGTGAACAACTGGTTGTACAGCGAGGGGCCGATAACGGTGTTGGCCGGTTGCGCCAGTTGCAGCCGTATCATCAATGCCAGCACACCGCCCAGCAGGAAAAAGACGAACGTCGCGATCATGAAGCGCCGGCTGATCGTTTTGTGATTGACCGCGCATATCCAGCCCCGCCAGCCTGGCGGATCGCGCCAAGTCGCTTCCAGTGCATCAGCTTGCGAGGCCTCAACTGTGACGGCCACGCTGTCTGGGAAAGACGATGCAGACATCATCGCAATGTCTCCATGAAATCGAGCAGGGAGTGCAAATCGTTTGGTGTGAGTGTCGAAGGCGGCATCGCGACACCCGGTTTGATCGCGCGGGCATTGGCGATCCAGCCTGCCAGATGTCCGCGCTGGTTGGGTAGCATCCCGGCCGCGAGTGTTTCGCGCGCGGCCAGATGCGTCAGGTCGGGGCCGAGCGTGCCGGCAGCGGCGGTGCCGCGGATGGTATGGCAAGAGGCGCAGCCATTGGACAAAAATACCCGAAGCCCATGTTTGGCTGACTCGGTTTGTGGCGGCGCGGCAGGACGACGTTGCGACACTGCCCATGCTTCATACTGTTCGGCAGGTTTTGCTATTGCCAGCAATGCCATCAAGGCATGCTGCTCGCCGCAAAATTCAGCACACTGGCCGCGGTAACTGCCAGGAGCATCGGCGCGCAGGCGCAGTGTGGCCGTACGCCCGGGAATCAGGTCGAGCTTGCCATGCAGCGCCGGAATCCATAATGAATGGATAACATCGTCGCTACGCAGATTGATGAGAACCGTGCGGCCGACCGGCAATTGCAATTCGTTAGCGACGATGAAGTCGGGCGCGCCGGCGCTATTGAGGTACGTCGCTTGCCACCACCATTGGTGGCCGGTCAGATCGATGCGCAAGGCATCGTCGGGAAGCAATTGCGACAACTGACGAGCGGTCAGCATATCGACCGCGAATAAGCTACCCAGTCCTGCTGCAGACAAGCCCAGAGCCCAAGCGATGGCGATATGGTGAACGCGTTTGGAATGCTGGTTGTGAATGTCGGCTTTGGTGATTGCGGTGCTGCGTGGCGCCCGCCACAGAGCGTATAAAAAGACCGTCACGATCAGGAAAAACACGGCTCCGCATAGAACCAGCGTGAGATTCCACAAATTCCAGATCCGCTCCGCCTGGATGCCTTGCGGGTGCAGTACGCTCTGTAGAAATGCACCGGCTGACGTAGTGAATGGAGATGCCATGGACTGGTCGGGAACGATGAATAATCGACGGATTTGCAGATAACTGCGATAAAGGGGAATCGGAGAACCGATGAATTGGGGATCGGAAAATAGTGACGGCTTACAGCTGCCCCACGCACCAGCATGATAAAAAAATTATGCGCATAGCTAACTGATCCTGCTGTCGGCGTCACCCGCTTCATTCTGTAAGACAAGCAGACTTGTTGTATCTCTTGCTTCAATTTTTCCTACAACCAATAAAGAGCAAGGCCGACTGGCAGGCGTGGGAGGCAGGTCTATGCTCAGAATGAAACAAGCCACAAGCACAGCCGCAGACACGGAGTCACAGATGACCGAGCAAATAGACAAGCAAGCAAACCGAGCGTCTGGTGACGCTTCAAGCACTGCAGAGCGGATGGAAGGTGGTCAGGCGTCCAAGGCGCCGTCGAGGATTATTCTCGGGCTCATTGCCTTTCTTCTGGTTGGACTGGCGCTGGTGCTTAAATTATTTGGTGTGATCTGACTATTTAAACTTTCCCCCGGCAATGCGCGTGCACGCTATCACAGGATTATTTCTATGGTGTTTCTGACATGGGAAGCCGAATAGTTTTACGGAATGCAGCATGCTTTTAGTTAGGGCAGAAGATGGCTGATTCACTCAAACGTTATCGGGAGAAGCGTGACTTTTCGATCACGCCGGAGCCGGTGGCTCGGGGTGAAAAAATCAAAGGCAGGTTGGCGTTCGTGATCCAGAAGCACTGGGCGCGCCGACTGCACTATGACTTTCGCATTGAACTCAACGGCACCATGAAAAGCTGGGCCGTTCCGAAAGGGCCAAGCTTCGATCCGCACATCAAGCGCATGGCAATGCATGTCGAGGACCACCCGATCTCCTACAACAGCTTTGAAGGCGATATACCTGCCCGGCAGTATGGCGCGGGCAAAGTGATGATCTGGGACAAAGGTACATGGGAACCGATCGGCAATGCGGCCAAAGGCTATGCAGCAGGTCATTTGAAATTCCATCTCTACGGTCACAAATTGGTGGGGACATGGGCGCTGGTGCGCATGAACAAGCGTGAGGGGCGCCAGGATCCGTGGCTTCTGATCAAAGAAAAAGATGAATATGCGCAAGCCGATTCGGCATTCAGCGTGGTGGATGAGCGTCCTGATAGCGTCGCGGCTCTCGATCCGCCGCCCGTGCCGGAACAAACTGCGGTTGCAAGCGGGGAGGCAACACGGCAAGTGGCAAAAAAATCGGCCTTGCCGGAAAAATTCAGCCCGCAGCTGGCAACGCTGGTTGAACACCCACCGACAGAGGCCGGCGAGTGGCTGTATGAACTCAAGTTCGACGGCTACCGGATCCTGACTCGCGTAGAGGGACGCTCGGTGCAACTATGGACGCGCAACGGCAATTGCTGGACCGCGCAGCTTCCTGTACTGGAAAAATCCTTGCAAGACATGAAGTTGCCTGATGGATGGTACGACGGCGAGATCGTCGTGCTCGGTGCGGATGGTTTGCCGGACTTCCAATTACTTCAGCAAGCCTTTGATGGCCAGCATACCAACGATATCGTCTACTACCTTTTCGATGTGGCGTATTGCGGCGGTTACGACATCCGCGACGCGCCACTCATTGAGCGTCGCAAGTTACTGAAAAGTTTGTTCGATGGCGCCGGAGACAAATTGTCCGGCAACATTCGCTTTAGCGACAGCTTTGATGTCGATCCCCACGACATCTTGGCCTCTGCTTGCCGGCTTGGCCTGGAGGGCATGATCGGCAAACGCATCGACTCATCCTATACCCAGCGGCGCAGCCCCGACTGGGTCAAACTGAAATGCGGACAGCGGCAGGAATTCGTGATCGTCGGCCATACAGATCCCCAAGGTTCGCGAGCGGGATTCGGCTCGTTATTGCTTGCAGTGCATGACAAAGACGGCAGGTTACGCTATGCAGGCAATGTCGGCAGCGGCTTCGACGATTCCGGATTGGGGGCTCTCTCCAAGAAGCTGCATGCTTTGCACGTCAAGGAGGCTCCACTGGAAGGGCCGACCGGCAAGCATCGCAAGGTACATTGGGTCAAGCCGACGCTGGTCGCGGAAATCTCGTTCTCGAACTGGACCGCTGGTGGTCACGTACGCCACGCCGTGTTCCGCGGGCTGCGCACTGACAAAAAGCCGGAGGAAATCGTTCGCGAAAAACCGACGTTATTGACCGAGGACGAGCCGCACGAGAAGCTGCACGAAGGACATTCGGGACATGACAGCCTGGTGTCGGAAGGAGAGGACGGTGGTGCGCGTACCGCGTCGCCATCGCCGCTATCGCCGCAATCAACCCTATCCTCGTTTCGAATCACACATCCTGATCGCATTGTCGACAAAGAACGCGGCACGTCGAAAATCGAGGTGCTGCGCTACTACGCCCTGGTTGCACCGCTGATGATGGAGCACTTGAAGGGCCGTCCTGTATCGCTCGTGCGGGCGCCAACGGGCGTGGGCGGTGAACTTTTTTTCAGAAGCATCTTGAGCAACGCGCGATGGAGGGAATTCGAGCGCTCCCTCAGGCGATAGATCCGGATCATCCTCCTTATCTGGAAGTTGCAGAACCCTTGGGCTTGCTCAGTGCAGCACAGATGAACGTTCTTGAATTCCATACCTGGAACGGCACACGGACGTCCCCCACCAAGCCGGATCGTTTCATTTTTGATCTTGATCCCGGTAGCAATGTCAGTTGGGCGGCAGTGCAGGAAGCCGCGACTCTGGTGCGCGGATTTCTTCAGGAACTCGGCCTTCAAAGCCTGTTGAAGACCAGTGGCGGAAAAGGTCTTCACATTCTTGTCCCACTACGGCGGCAGCACGGGTGGGATACCGTCAAGGATTTCTCGCATGCCATCGCCACGCATCTGGCGCAGACCTTGCCCGAGCGGTTCAGCTCCAAGAGCGGGAGCCGCAATCGTGTCGGCAGGATCTTCCTGGATTACATCCGCAACGGTTTCGGCGCGACGACTGCCTGTGCGTGGTCGCTGCGCGCGCGTCCTGGAATGGGCGTGTCGGTGCCGGTGTCCTGGGATGAACTGGAGAGGCTGCAGAGCGGTTCGCAATGGAACATCTCCAACATTCATACGCGCCTCGACCGGGGCAATGCGCCGTGGAGCAATAACAGTTTTATCAATCAGTCCCTGACGTCTGCGATGCGGGCGCTGGGATTCCGGCCTCAGGAAAGCTAGCCATGCAAAAGGAAGACGATCCACGTAAAGCCCACTTTAAAAAATACCAGAACGCCGCCGGCGGATGGGGATCTGTCCGTGCCCTCAGCTCGATTCTGGGCCGAGAGAGAGTATTGGTAAAAGGCACAAAGGTATTGCTTCAACAAAATAAACCGGATGGGTTTGCCTGTGTGAGTTGTTCGTGGGCGAAACCGGCCGACCCACATGCCTTTGAGTTTTGCGAAAATGGTGCGAAGGCGACTGCGTGGGAGATTACCTCGAAGCGTGCGGATGCCTCTTTATTTGAACGACATACCGTGCGTGAGCTTGAAGGTTGGAGCGACATGGAACTGGAAGCCGCGGGTCGACTGACAACCCCGCTTCGCTACGAGGCCAGTTCAGACAAATATGTACCGGTTGCATGGGATGACGCCTTTGACGCTATCGCCGCAGATCTTCGGGCAATGGAGCCCGATGGAGTTGTGTTCTACTCGTCAGGAAGGGCTTCACTGGAAGCCTCCTATCTTTACCAGCTGATGGCCAGGATGTATGGCAATAATCATCTGCCGGACAGTTCCAACATGTGCCACGAGTCCACATCGGTAGCGCTTCCAAAAAGTATCGGCGTGCCGGTGGGGACGCTGACATTGGAGGATTTTCAACATACCGATTGCATTCTGTTTTTCGGTCATAACACGGGCACCAATGCGCCACGCATGCTGCATCAGCTTGAGGAGGTGCGCAAACGCGGTGTGCCCATCGTTACCTTTAATCCCATACGGGAGCGCGGTCTGGAAAAATTCGTCAATCCGCAGTCGCCGCTGCAAATGGCGACTCCTGCCCATACCGATGTCAGTACTCAGTATGTGCGCGTCAAGGTCGGCGGCGACATTGCCGCGTTGACCGGCATGATGAAGTGGATTCTCGAAACAGACGACGAGAAACGTATGAACGGAGGCGAACGGATTGTCGACGTCAACTTCATTGCAGAACACTCGCAAGGCTTTGAAGAATTGGCCGCCGCGATTCGTAAAGTTAACTGGACAGATATCGAAAAAGCCTCCGGTGTCAGTCGTGAAGAGCTGATCCAGGCGGCGAGAACCTACGTTAACGCCAAGGCTGTGATGTTGATGTACGGAATGGGGGTAACCCAGCACCGGGAAGGCGTACAAACGATTCACATGTTAACCAACCTGTTGCTGTTGAGAGGCAACATCGGCAAGCCCGGCGCGGGCATTTGCCCCATACGCGGGCATTCAAATGTTCAGGGCCAACGGACTGTCGGAATCACCGAAAAGCCTGAGCTTGTTCCAATGGATAAACTGAAGGAGCAATACGGATTTGAGCCGCCGTCGAAGAAAGGCTGGAACACGGTGGAAGCTTGTGAAGCAGTGTTGGCAAAGAACGTATCTGCATTTTTCATGTTGGGAGGAAACTTCGTACGCGCTGTTCCGGACCACCGGCGCATAGAGCCGGCGTGGCGAGAAATTCCTCTGACAGTGCAGGTACTTACCAAACTCAATCGCAGCGCGCTGATTCACGGCAAGAAATCTTACTTGCTACCCTGTCTGGGACGTATCGAAATCGACCGTCAGGCGAGTGGTCCGCAAGCCGTTTCAATGGAAGATAGCACCGGATGCATGCATGGGTCGCGCGGGCAAGCTGAGCCTGCTTCTCCCGAGCTGTTATCTGAAGTGGCGATCATCGGACAGCTGGCAAAACGTCTTCTACCTTTCAACCCCAAAGTGACGTGGCAGACTTGGATGGACGATTACTCGACTATTCGCGACGCCATCGAAATTACTTATCCGAAGATATTCAAAGATTTCAATCGCCGCATGTGGAATCCGGGAGGTTTCGCCAGGCCGATGGGCGCGCGTACACGGCAATGGGAAACACCTAACGGGAAGGCTAATTTTTTTCCGCCAACCTGCCTGGACGCAGATCCCGATATGCCTCCGCCCAGCGGCGACGTTTTGCGGTTAATGACAACACGAGGCGACAGCCAATTTAATACCACCGTATATGGCTTATCCGACCGATTTCGCGGTGTCCACGGAACACGGAAGGTGTTGCTGATGCATCGTGCAGACATTCAGCAGTTGCAGCTTTCAGAGGGGGACATCGTGAAGGCTATATCCGTAGTCCCTCCGGGGGAGGACCATATTGACCGCAGTGTCGGGGGCTTGCGCATTCAGGCTTTCGATATTCCCCGAGGTTGCGTACTGGGCTATTACCCGGAACTCAATCCTTTGATCCCGCTTTCTCACTATGCCAAAGAAAGCAAAGTGCCCGCGGTAAAGTCGGTTCCCATCCGGCTGTTGCGTGACGATCGTTGATTTGTTGGCTTCGATGGTATCGGCAACGAATTTGAACAATTTGTTATACGAGCCGATAGTGCCGGCAACGGAGACGGACGTTTGCTGTGCGTCGTTAAAGATATCGTTGTTCTTGAACGAAACTGGCGGTTGTGCAATGTTTCTTGGTCGATGCGAGCAGATCGCTTCTCCAGTATTTCAGTGATCTCTCCAGATAGTTCACCCAAACTCACTCTCTGCTGTTGAGCCAGTTGTATCACGTCATTATTGTTGATCATGACAGAAGAATTCAACGACAACATGGCTCGACTTTATCTGGTGCAGTTCTTCACGCCTTGATTGTTGGTAAAGAGCATCGATGTAGTTTGATTCATATTATTGGTATGTTGTTGTTTGTTGTCGCATGAACATTTCTATGTGGAAAACGTTTCTGTATAAACACAGCCTTACACATGTAAAGCCTGTGTAGAACAAAAACGAGAACAGCAGCGACCGCAACATCCTCACAAGAATGACCGGTCTGTCAGTGCGGGTCTCCAGAGCTAAATCAGCAACAAAAAAATAATCTGGGAAGTCGGGATGGGGTCTTCATTTTTAACCTGCTTGAGGCGTATTGCCTTGGGTGCGGCATTTGTACAAACCTCGATTGCATACGCAGCGGGCATCGTTGCCGATGGCGGTACAGCGACGACGGTGTCAACCAGCGGAGGCCGGCAGACGGTCAATATCGCTCCCGCAGTGTCGGGCGTTTCGCACAATACCTATACCGAATTCAATGTCGGGACGGCAGGCGCGGCGCTCAATAACGTCGGCGTCAATGCACGCAATATCGTCAATCAGGTCACGAGTACCAGCCCGAGTCTGATCCAAGGCGACATCACGGTATTGGGTTCGCGTGCGAACGTCATCATTGCGAATCCCAACGGCATTACCGTCAACGGCGGAAGCTTTGTGAATACGGGTAATGTGGTCCTGACGACAGGGCAGGTCAGCTTCAACGACATCACGCTGTCTCCCGGTAATGTCCAACGAAATATTGTTCTCAACACCTCGCAAGGCCAGATCGTCATTGGTCCAAACGGACTTAGCGGCGCGATCCTCGATCTGGAGTTGATCGCCAAGCAGATCACCGTCAATGGCCCTGTCCTCAATACTGTCAGCAATTCGGCAGCGCGAATCCGTACCGTCGCCGGCGGCAGTCATTCGGAAATCGACGGCAGCGTTTCACCTACCGATCTGATTAGCACCTGGATTGGGCATACGGCATCCGGAAGTGGCAATCCGGGTGCGACTACGTTGGACATCACGGCGCTGGGGAGCCTGACTGCCGGTCGCGTTGAGCTGGTCATCACGGAGCAAGGAGCCGGAGTGCGGCATGCCGGCGTCATCTATGCCAACGTGGGCGACTTCACCATCGCCGGAAATGGCGATTTGCACATCGCTGGCGGTCGCATTCAGGCTGCCAATGATGTGGTGATGGCCAACGCCAATGTCGATAGCCAGAGCAGCAATGGCAATGTCGCCTCCATTCAGGCCGGAAGAACGATTGACATCCGAACCGGCGGTGTGGCGCTGGTAGATGCCAATTTAACGGCGGGCCAGCGCACGATTGATGCCAGCGGCAACGTGGTTGTCACGCAACGCGGCAATATTTTCATCGGCACAGACGGCGTGGCAGGCACCAACGATTACTCGTTTAATCGCGCCGTGTTCGATGCAACTGGTGGCATCGGTATCTATGACGATTCGCGGCAGATACTGATCAACGCAAGCCAACTGGCGGCCGAGCAGGACGTTGTTCTGAAAAGCAAAAATATAGCGTTGTCGAACACTTCGCCTTTTCTCAATTCGCTCGGCACAGCAAGCCTTAGTTCGACGACGAGCACCGTCGCTCTTACGGCAACGGACGTTATCCAGTTATCGGGTTTTACGGTAAACGGCGCTGCGGGTGTCAGCGTGAATGCGGCGTCTTTGACAACCAATGGAGTGCGTGACGCCGCTAGCGGCAGAGTCTTCAAGAGTGCTTTGCGATCTTCCGCAGCCGACGTCTCCGTGACGACGACCGGTGCCTCCAGTTTTTCAGGAACAGATGTAGCCGCCGCGCAAAATGTCACTGTGCAGGGCGGAAGCGTCATGACGACGAATGATGGCGACTTATCCTCGAGTATTGTCGCCGTGAACGGCGGCCTGCTCATGACCAGTGCCACGGATATCACCAACATCGGCAGTCTGCTTCAAGGCAATAAACGTATTGCGGGTAACGGCGCGTCGCTTGGTGCGGTGACTATTCGTACCGTTGGTTCCTTCATCAATCAATCGCCGTCAGAAACACTGCTGGGCGCCGTATTCGGTCTCAACGACGATGTCGCGATACGCTCTTCCGGTGACATCACCAACCACAATGCGCGTCTGATCAGCAATACCGTTCTGTCGCTGATCGCTGGCGGTACCGTTTCCAACATCATCGACAAGATGGCAGGAGCGAACGGCGAGCAGGCATCGGCATATCAAACGAGCAGCAGCCGTTGGTTGTTTCTGACGGAAAGAAGCAGTGGCTTTGATATCGACTATGGTCGTGTCGCGATGCCTAACCAACTGGCGTATCTGGTTGGGGAAAATGGCATCGATATCCAGGCCGCGAATTTTGTCAATCAGGGCGGTATTGGGCTGGTCAACAACGGCAACATCAATATCGCCGTTAGCGGTGCGTTTCGTAACGAGGCCTTGTTTGACGGGCAGGCGCATTACCAGCGTAGCTGCATGATTTTCTGCAGTGCGAGCGCGTCGAGCAACATTACCAGTCACGGCGGAACGTTGACAGCGAGCGGCAACATCACCATCACCGCAGGTACAGAGGCAGCAAACATCGGTGGTGACGTGCTCGCACTGGGAAATCTCACGGTCACTGCGCCCCGCATCTATGCCCAAGGCGTGATGGGATATCGCGCCTATTCGCAAAGCGGCATGAAAACCTGGTTCGGTAGTAGTTGGGCGCGTTTGTATGCGACCGATACCGGCGGCACCTGGACGGCAGGGAACAAGCTGACGCTTAATGGCCAAGGCATTATCGACGGCGGAAGTTTCACCGGATTGACGGAGATGATTGCCGCCAACGGCATATTGACGCTACGCGCGCCACATCGGGATCCGGTCTCCATCGAGCATAGTCTGGGCTTGGGAAGCGGGCTATGGTGATGTCGATGCGTGTTTTTCGTAGTGAGCGCAATGGCAATGTCGCTCGATTTGTTTCGCGTATCGCGATGGCGACTGCCATCGAATTGGTGTGCATACATGCGTATGCGCAGGTGCCGCGCCCGGAACAAGATCCGGCGCAACGGCTCTTGCAAGAGCAGCGCGATCGCGAGCGGCAGCGTGAAGCTACGCAACCGGCACCACAGATCGACGCGCCCAAGCCGGTGGCAAGCGGTGCTGACACGATTGCCGACGTGGAGCAACTGCCGGAATCGGGACCGACCTTTCTTATTCACCAGATCGACATTGCCGGCAATACCGTCCTGTCGGAGAGCGAGCTGAATCAGATCATTCAGCCTTTTCTGAACAAATCCCTGGGCGGAGCCCGAATCAATTTGTTGTTGCGACGTTTTACCGAAGCTTTCGTCAAAAACGGTCTCATCACCACACGCGCCTATCTTGGCGAACAGAACCTGAAGTCGGGCGTGCTGGTGATTACTTTTGTTCCGGGAAAAGTCGAGTCGATTCAGCTCAATGGCCAGGCGCTGTCGCCACGAAAAGATGGCGCTACGCCAGATAGCGGAGGATGGCTGACTGAACTGGGCGTACGCATGGCGGTTCCGACCGGGCCTGGTGATCTGCTGAACCTGACTGATCTGGAACAAGGAGTAGAGCAGATCAACCGCATGCGCCGCAACAAAGCGGAGATGCAAATTCTCCCCGGCACCACACCCGGCGGATCGATCATCGGCCTCAACAACAAGGTCGGCGACCGCTTGTGGTTCAACGCGGGCATCGACAATTACGGCAGTCAGCAAACGGGACTGAACCGCACACGTATCGGTGTCGAAGCAGACAATCTTCTCGGCTTTCAGGAAATATTGTCATTCAACTATAGCGGCAGCAGGGAGACGAATGCACTGGTGGCATCGGCTTCCGTACCTTTCGGCTACAACACCTTCAGCTATACCGCCTCTCTTTCCGAGTATCAGACCCTGATCGGTGATACCGCGCTCCTGTATGGGAACACCGTGGCAAACACCTGGGCGTGGAATCGTGTCATTGCACGTAGCCAGACTGCCAAGACAGCCGTCGATACGAGTCTTTCTTTGCGCAGAGCCGACCGCGATATCAATAACCTGACATTGGATCCACAGAAGCTGACGGTCCTGCGTGTCGGCATCAATACGCTTCAACGCTTTCTGGTGCGGCAGCAGCCAGCCGCGTTGACTCTGGAGGCGGGGATATCCAAAGGCCTGAGCGCATTTGGTGCGAATAAGGATGACGCCCAGATTCAGCAGAATGAAGCACATAGTCAGTTCACCAAAGTGGACTTCAACGGCTCGATTACGGCCGCCTTGCCGAATGTGGCTTCCATGGCGCTGACGCTGAAATCGCAGGTCAACGGGCAATGGTCGCGGCAGTCCCTATTCGGATCGGAACAGCTCTTTGTCGGAGGCATGTCGTCGGTCCGTGGTTTTCGGGAGAACGGCATTAGCGGCGACCGTGGCGCCTATGCAAGAAATGAAGTGATCTGGGCCAATGCACCGTCGCTCAGCGATGTACGTTTTGAACCCTACATATTTTTTGATATGGGGCTCACTGAGCTGATTTCAGAACAGCGCACGAGAAAGCTCTCAGGGGCAGGCGTTGGCGTGCGCATGCAGCTTCAGCTGGAGAAACAGGGCTGGTCCAGCGAGATTACGTTGGGACGCCCCATCCAGCAGCCGGATTATTTGGAAAAGAGAAGCGTGTTGTTGTTAGCCACGCTGAATTGGTCGTATTAAAAATTTATCGTTCATCAGAGAAAAATATGAAACAGCTCACAGCAAAAAAAATCGCACTTGGTCTCCTCGTCGGCGCTTTGTTTTCGCCCGTCTCGGTCTTTGCTCAAACAGCGCAAAAATCAGCCTTGCCTCCGGGTGTGGTGGCAATCGTCAATGACCAGAAAATTACAGAAGAGCAGGTCAACACGGCCGTTAAATTAACGGGACTCCCTGATAGCCCTCAACTGCGTAGCGCAATAAAAAGCCAATTAATTGCTAGAGAACTATTCCGTCAGCAAGCTGCAAAAAATCCAGCGCTCGAGAAACGGGATGAGGTGAAGAAAGCAATGCAATTTGCTAAAGAAGCGGCAGTGATTCAGACCTATTTGCGTGACGCAATCAAGCCAGCGCCCGTGACCGAAGAAATGGTGAGGGAGCAATTCAATGCCATCGTCGCCAGTCTCGGTCCAAATGAATACAAGGCTCGTCTGATTCAGGTAGCTGACGACGCGGCAGCGCAAAAAGTATTGGAGCAGTTGAAAGCAGGCACCGACTTCGCCAAGCTGGCGGCGCAAGTCAGTCTCGCCAGCAACAAGGCCAAAGGCGGAGAACTGGAATGGATCAGTTTCAAACTGCCGGCGCAAGAAGGAAAAACACAAAACCTGCCGTTACCTGTGGCGCAGGCGATCGCCCAGCTCACTCCCGGCGCATTGACACCGGTACCGGTGGTCTGGAATGGCGAGCGCTACATCATCCGCCTGGACGAGCTGCGTCCGACTCAAATTCCGCAATACGACAGCGTCAAAGTTCCGCTGCGTCAAACCATGGAACGTCAGGCCTTGGAGCGCGCCACGATGACCTTGGTTGGCGACCTGACCAAGTCGGCGAAGGTCCAGCAATAGGCTGCGTTGATAGTGCGAAAGAGCAGTAAAAGAAAAACAAGAGGGAATCCATGCAGCGCGCGACACAATCCAAAACATTGTCTGACACACCAACTGTACCGGTAGAGAACGCTTTGACGCAAACGTTTCAGTTGTCTATTGGAACGGGACCGAAACAGCGACCTCTCTGGCAGAGGATCATTTCCGGTCTGCTGGTGTTTACGTTATGGATTGGGCCGCTGCAGTTCGTCTGGCAGGATGCAAGGAATTCTGCATCCGTCTTCGGCGTGAGCATTGAGACACAGGTTGCGCGCGAAGGATTTGTCGACTGGCAGACATTCCTGGTCCAAGTGAAGAAAAGCGCTGACGTGGCGGCGCAAGACGGTGGCTGGTTGCCGACATTGGCGCTACTGGAAAATAAAATCCCTGGCATTGTGCGCACCATTGCGAGTAAGACGACAGAGCGGCTGCCATCGCTGGAATTCGGCACCCCGGTCTTTGCCGCGCCAATTGCGGACCCTGCGGCGCCTATCCGTTTTCAGCCGCAAGTCACACAAAGTACCGGCACTGGTGGAGGCGTTCCGGTCGTCAATATCACGGCACCCAACGCTGCCGGCATCTCTTTGAATCAATATAGCCAATTCAATGTCGATGCCATCGGCCTGATTCTCAACAACAGCCTGATCACCGGTGGCAGTACGCTGGGTGGAACGGTCTCGGCCAATACCGCATTGGGAGGACGGCAGGCGTCACAAATCATCAATCAGGTCACCACACAGGGAAGTGCCAGCACGATTGCCGGAACGATCGAGGTATTCGGACGGCAAGCAGACGTCATCATTGCCAATCCCAATGGCATTAACTGTACTGCGTGCGGATTCATCAATACGCCACGCGTCGTCATGACGACAGGAACGCCACAGTTTTTGTCAGCACGCGGTGGCGCCGTCAGTAATTTTGATGACGCCAAAGCACTTTCTTACGATGTGCGTGGCGGACATATTCAGATTGAAGGACTGGCCGGCGCGAGTGGAACGCCAGGCGCAGGCATTGAAGGCAGCGCCGGCGTCATTGATTTGATCGGCGGTAGCATCGGCGTCAACGCCTCCATCAATGCGGGCCAGCAAATCAATCTGATCAGTGGGCAACAAACCGTTTCAGAAGCCGTGGCCGGGCAGGGCAAGGTGGGCAGTGACTACAATGTCGCCGCCAATGGATCGACGCCAAACTTCGGCGGTCCTAATCCCGCGTTGCAGATTGATGCGACGGCATTCGGCGCTATGAACGCCGGTCAGATTAAAGTGATCGGAACCACGGCTGGCCTTGGCGTCAGAGCGGGTGTTCTGAACGCCAATAATGGCAATGTCACGATCGATGCCAATGGCGACGTCAATGCGACCAGCGTCTATGGCAGCCAAGGGGCGAGTATCAGAGCGAATGGCGGCGTCAGCGTCGGTAGTGTGACCAGTTATGGTGCTACATCGGTGACTGCGGGTACGGATGTAGCCATCGGCCAGATGACTGCCGCCAACAATACACAGATATCCGGACGCAATGTCGCTCTGGGTAATACCGTCGTCGGCGGTGCGCTGGCAATCAACGGCAGCGGCAATGTCACCACCAGCCAGACGGGAGCGATTGTCGGGGACGTGCAGGTTTCTGCTGGGGGAATGTTCTATAACTCGGGAAATTGGACCACCGGCGGCAATTTAACCATCACTGCGAATACAGTCGGCAACGCCTTGTCGTCACAGTTGGCCGGCCTCGCAAGTACGAGCGTCACGGCAAACAATCTGGCGAACTACGGCACGTTGTATGGTGACAATCTGCGCATCAACGTGTCCGGCGCGCTGGATAACAGCTTCGGCAGCATGCTGGCAAAGAGCCTGCTGGTTGCCAACGTCAATAGCTTGGCCAGTAATCTTGGTGGCACGATCTATGTCGGTGATCCTAACGCCGCAGCCAATGCCACTCCGTCAGGCGATCTCGCTTTAACGGTATCAGGCGCTGGTAGCAGCTTCAACAATCTGGGTGGATTGATTGCCGCCAGCAATGACCTCACCGTCAGTGCAGCGAACACCGCGTTGGATCTGTCGAGTACGACGAGCGGCCAGCTGAATGCGGGCGGTGCGCTGACGCTCAATGCCGGCGTCTTGGTCAACAGCGGCGCGTGGATGGCGAGCGGAAGTCGTGTCTCGCTGTCAGGTGTGAACGGCGTCGTCAACGCCGGCGTGATTCAGAGCAGCGGCGATCTCAGCTTGTCGTCTTCCGCAGGCGTGATCACCAATGCTGGTGCACTGGTCGCTGGTCGAGATCTGACTGCCAGCGGGACGATGAACAACCTTGCTGGCGCAGTGCTGCATGCAGAACGTGACCTGACACTCAGTGGTACAGGGACGAATGCCGGCACGATCGAAGCGCTCAGGAATGTTGTTCTTCAAGGCAGCAACTTCGACAACAGCACTGGCGTCATTCAGGCTAATAACAATTTCTCGGCCAATCTGAGTGGGACGCTGACGAACGTTGCGGGAACGATTGCTGCGCAGAAGGATGTGTCGATTCAGGCGGCGACTGTTAATAATGATCGAGCGGCACCAGTCACGTTAGTTTCAACAAGTACACAAGCAGTTAATTTCGATTTGGTTAGTACTGTCAGGATTGGATCCATGGCGGAGCGTTTTACAACCACATCGGATAGTAATGGAGCGGGACAATTTGATCCTCCAATTCGCTACAGGACCGTAGCTGCACTTATTTCAAATGTATTAAATACAAATGATCCGGACGCCAACAACACTGCTGATGGCTTTGCCGCTCACGACGGGGCGAAAAACAATGTCACAAACATCGATAAAACACTAGGTACTTTTACCATCACTGATCCGTTTGGCGTTGCGACAACCTATGCGTTACCTACGGTGGATCGCATCGTGTTGCAACAAAAGGAGGGGACCGCTGGCCAAATTCTAGCCGGTAACAACGCGGTGATTTCTGCTGGATCACTCTCCAATCGAGGGAGTACGATCTCTGCGGCCAATAATTTAATTGCCAATCTGGGAAGTTTGCAGAATGGCTCTTCAGATACCGTTATTACGTCTCGGACGGGAGACACCGTCAATCTGGCCTCACTTACAGCATTTGCCCAAAAAAACCAGCCATATCTCGCGGCCTTAAATTCTTATAAACCCGACAATACGCTGGTCGCGCCTACTAGTGTTGTTGAGACGACGGTACTCGGTACACGAGGCATGCTCCGTGCGGGTGTCGATGTTGCTCTTAACGGATCCGGAAATCTGATCAACGCAGGTGATCTGGTCGCTGGCAACAACATCACCATCACGTTGCCAGGAAATTTCGTCAATCAGGGAACGTATCAGTCATCATTCACCACGAAGCCAGGCTGTCTGCCAAGTGTGACGTGTCGTGAAGACAATGCCCACGTCGATACCTTTGCCTATCAGCAGACACCCAACAACGTCGTCGCTGGCGGCACACTGACCGTTACTGCCGGTACGATTTCCAATGATTTCGGAACGCTGTCAGCACGCGGCAACGTCAATCTCAACGCAAACAGCCTGGACAATCTTGCGGGCACCATCTTGTCGACTGCCGGCGACGTCAACATTACCGCCTCAGCGATTACCAATCGCGTCGTCAGCCCGGTAACAACGCACGTCAGTTACGGCAACGAAAACCCTGAATTCGCACTGGGCTGCAATGCCGGTGGCATTTATAAGGGCAGCGAATGCAACATCGATCGCCAGAACCAGGCCAGCGCGGCAGCGGTTATCAGCGGCGCTCGCAATATCAATATAGATGGCGATTCTCTGGTCAATATTGGCGGTCTGATTACCGCTGGTGCCGATGCCAACATTGACATCTCCGGCTCGGTCAGCAATACAGCAGTCGCATTGAATACTTATTGGCAAGGACATTGGACTGAAGAAACCTGCTGGTTCTGCAGCGATAAAGAACACTACACCAACGGCGTCATCGCGGATGGTACGCAAATCGCCGGCATCCAGGCAGGCAACGCACTGACTGTCATGTCCGGCGGCAATGTGGTCAATACGGGCAATCTTTATGGCACGGACGTGTCGTTGAGTGGCTTGAATCTGATTAACGGCATTACTGATACCAAGCAGCCGACTGCGGCCTCAACAATTGCGCCGCAACTGGTACAAATCGGACCGAGTGGCGATGTCGTGGCATCCGACGGCACACCGAGTACATCGGCTCCAGTCTATGCAGTAAGCATCTCCGGCGGCGACTTGCTGTCGACGTTTGGTCCAGGCTTGCTGGTGTCGAACTTGCCGCCGGAATTACGTCCAGATACCAATCTTTTCTATTATGACGCATCGACAGAGAACAATCTGATTCGTCAGGCTGCAATTACACAAACCGGCTCCGGTACATTCATTAACGGCGTGGCATGGAGTTCGTCCAACAGTCTCAGTATCGATGACCAGCAGAAGGCGATTCTCTATAACAATGCGATCGCGTACGCAACTGAGAACAACCTGCAGCTTGGCAAGCCATTGACGGCCGGGCAGGTAAGTGCGTTGGATAAGCCGATGCTCTGGTACACAGAGCAAACCGTGCCGGATCCCGCGTGTTCGTTCAGCAGCACAAAATGCGGTACGGTCAACGCTCTGATGCCGCAAGTTTATTTACCTCAAAACTATGCAGGTACCACGGCTGGTGGCGTGATCAGTGGCACCGACGTCAAACTGACGTTCCAGGACAGTATTACCAATACCGGGATCATTCAGGCAACTAATCTGAATGTTCAAACCTCGACGCTGACCAACGAACAGCGCAGCGTCGATATCGGTACCTCGGCATACAAGGTGCAGGGCGGCTGGATGGAGTACACCGGCACGCAACTGCAGCCGGGCGGCTTCATGTCGGCGGTCAATCTCAATGTGCAGGCAGATCGCATTACCGCTATTGGAGATGCATTCCGTGTGGTCAATGCGGACGGTACACCGGATACCGCAGGAACCGCGGCGCTACTGAGTTCCTTGCGGCAGCAGTTGGGCAGTGATTTCACAGAAATCACCCCCCACGACAATATTCAGACGAATTTCATCAAAGACACAAGCGGGCCGGGCGTGTTCGGGCAAGTGCTCATCATTGCCATTGCTATCGCTTTGGCGGTTGTGACCGGAGGAGCCGCCGCCGCCGCGCTTGGCTCGATGGAACAAGCTGCTTCAGTGGCCATGCTTGAAGCAGTAGCCGGTGGAGCCACTTTTGCTGAGGCTGCTGCTGTCGGTGGCATCATGGCAAGTTCCGCATTTGCAGCGGGAGGATTTGCTACCGTCGCACTTTCTGCTGCGGCCGGTGCAATGGCATCAAGTGCCTTTACGCAATTGGCGACAACGGGATCGTTGGATATTGGAAGCGTGTTCAAGGCTGGGGCAGTATCTGGTGTGACTGCTGGAGTGACAGCAGGAGTTCTTGGCAACACATCCGGAAGTCTGGGCGCAAGTGATGCCGGGGCAGGTACTGCTACCGCACCGACAACTGTCACTGCAGGAGTTGGTGGAGTACCCGCGCTCAATCAAGGCGATTGGCTCAGTTTCTTGACAGACAAGACGCAATACACAAGCAATCTTCTGATTAAGAGTGCTATCAGTGCAGGGATCAATTCTGCTGCTTATGGCGGTAGTTTCGGAACAGCCTTGGTAAACAATGTGATTAACAATTCCGCGGCAATGGCTGCCAATGGAATTGGTGACTGGACGTACTCAGATCAGACCAAAGATCCAAATTTTATTGCAAATCTGATTGCGCATAGTGTGCTGGGTTGTGCTGCCAGTTCTGCCAGTGGCACCGGATGCGAAGGCGGCGCTTTGGGGGGATTAGCAAGCGCAGCCTTGTCTCCAGATGTGATTAAAGCAATTGATCCGACGGGAGAAGCATTAACTCCTCAGCAAATAGCCTTGGTAGCGGCACTTTCTGCGTTGGCTGGAGGAACTCTGGCAGGAATAGCCGGAGCAGACGCTCATGCAGGCGTAACTTGGGCTGCGAATGAGGCATTGAACAATGCGACAGGAAGTGATCACGTCGAAGCGGAGGCAAAGAGCGGAGGAGTGCTGAGTTCCTTCTGGAACTATATAAAAGACTATGCGGCCGGCTCAGCTAGCGGTTTTGTCAATGTGCTCAAAATGTCGCTAGGGAATAGCGCCAATCAAAATCAGTTTCCTCCCGAAATAGATGGCGATTTTGGACCCCCATCTTCTACAGGAATGGCCCCTGTAACAGGTATGCCGATTCTCCAATGCGCCGGCATGGTTTGTCGTTGGGCAATAGTGCCAATGGGTTCGTCGGGAACTTCGCCTAGTACGAGTAATGTAATTTTATCTACGGGAAGTAATGATGGAAATGGCACCGGCAACGCGAACAATTCTGGGACTGACGAAAACGGAGGAAGTTGGGTGGCTGTAAACGAATCTATGCCGGATCGGGCAAGAGCCTATCAGGCACAGATTACGGGTGAGACTGGGAAGTCGTACTTACTTAAAGGAGTAAAATTTGACGGCGTAACTCCCGATGGAACATTGCAGGAAGTTAAAGGCCCTGGATATAAAAATTTTGTCGGAAGTGATGGACAATTTAAACCTTTTTTCTCTGGGCAAGCAGATATGCTGGATCAGGCTGCAAGACAACTACAGGCTGCTTCTGGCAAACCCATTCAATGGACAGTCGCCGAGCCAACTGTGGCCACCGCAATTCAGAATCTCTTTAGTGCCAATGGTATAAAGGGAATTTCTGTTGTGTATGCAGCCCCCAAATAATAGGAGAATATATTGGAAACATATTTAGCTGCCGCATATTGGGGGCCTCGCAAAGAATCCATCGAAGCGTGTGCTGTCAGAGCGGAGAATTTTTTTGCATCATTGGAGTTTACTTCGGACCTTCTTAAGGGATGGCGACGACAAGGAGTACGGAAATCGACTGCCAGTAAAACCTCACCGGAAAGTTTGACAACTGAATCGTTGCTAGGCTTGTTATCGAGTGGCAGAAATAGAAGGGATGGCGACGGTTCGTCGATAGATAATTTAGGTTACCGTATCTCGCTGTGGAATGGAGGCGACACAACTACTGCAGCCTCTATCATGATTACGTGTGGACTATATGCTGGTACTGTAGGTTTATCTAATGCCGCCGTACTGCGACTTCCTGTTAAATTTGATATTTTCTCAAGAAATTGTGCTGAAGCGCTCATGAGAAATTTTATATTGGCGTGGGATCCCGATTGGGTTGTTTTGGCTTCTAGTTCTAACTTGGCGCGCATTGATACAGGTCCGTTTTTAGATCAAGGTGTGTATATACGGGCATCAATGTACTCAGAGTTTGTCGCTCCGCAAAAGGCTATCGTTAGAAAATTGGAAAATGGTGTATTGTATTTGCGTGCGGACCAAGGCCTCATTTGACGGCATCAGCATAAATCGAAAAACTCCTACGCTTGCAGTTCCGATGCTAGATTTTCCAAGTAGAAATTGTCGCTAGCCCAAGCCGCGCAAAGTAAGAAATTCGGCGGTCATCACCATCTAGAGTCCAGCCATTCTTCGGCTAACACTTAACGTATTGTCGGAAAAAGAAAAAATGCCATCAGTTGTGGATGTCATCCTGGCACCATCAATGTTTGATGGTGCGTTGTTTTTGCAATTCACCACCGCGCAACATGATGAACGCAATGAAGGGTGTAAGCGCCAACGAGAGAAATAGCCTGTAGATTTGCATCGAAAACTGACCCACT
>NZ_AJHH01000354.1 GCF_000256565.1 Herbaspirillum lusitanum P6-12
AATAATCTAGAATAATCTAGCCGTCCTCCCTCGGCAAGCGCCGAGCGTAAAGTCATGGTGCGAACCTCACTTTATCCAGGAGAACGGCGATGTTATTTTGCGGCATAGACCTTCATTCGAACAACTGTTTCGTCGTCATCAGCGATGACGACGATCGGGTCCTGTACTCCAGGCGCCTGCCGAATAATTTGGATCAGATCTGCGCTACGCTGGATCCGTATCGAACGCATTTGTTCGGCGTAGTCGTCGAGTCGACCTACAACTGGTATTGGCTTGTAGATGGACTGATTGACGCAGGCTATCCTTGCACCTGGCCAACACTACCGCGATCAAGCAATACGATGGTCTCAAGCATCGTGGCGATGAATCAGATGCCCGCCATCTTGCGCATATTCTCCGATTGGGATTGCTGCCTGAAGGTCATATCATGCCTCGGGCGACCCGTGCAGTTCGTGACCTCGCGCGCAAGCGTATGCAACTGGTTCAACAGCGTACGACACAGATCGTCTCGATCGAAACCTGTCTGGCGCAGCAAACCGGAGGGCGTCTCTCCACGAACGACGTGAAGCAGCTAACCGATGCACAGGTAGACGCCATGTCGTTTGGCGCGGCAGAGTCGATGGGACTCAAAGCAAATCTGGCGGTGATGCAGGCACTACAAACGCAAATCGATGCGATCGAGAAAGCCTTATCGAAACACTGCCGCAGTAATCCTGGATATCGGCTACTCAAAACCGTCTCTGGTATCGGGCCTATCCTCGCCACAGTCATTCTTCTCGAAACCGGTAGCATCGAACGGTTTGCCGATGTTGGCAACTACGCCTCTTATTGCCGCTGTGTTGGTAGCGTTCATGTTTCCAACGGCAAAAAGAAAGGCGAAGGCAACACAAAGAACGGGAATCGCTATCTGGCGTGGGCCTACGTCGAAGCCGCCAACTTTGCGATTCGCTACTACGAGCCGGCGCGCAAATTCTATCAACGCAAGAAAGCCAGGCGCAACAGCATCGTCGCCATTAAGGCAGTGGCGCACAAGCTGGCGCGCGCCTGTTTCCATATGTTAAAGACGGGAGAGCAGTTCTCGATTGAGCGCTGCTTTGCGTAAGCTTGGCAACGGCCGGCAAGCCAGAACGTGGGTTGGACTTCGAGCCATCAAAAATTGATTGGACGCCGTGCCGTTTGCCATTGTTGTTTGTTCTGAAGGAAATGAATCGTCCGACATGCGAGCCACAAGGGTCTGGAACTGCAATGCAGAAGCCATAGAACTGTCCCACAATTGGACACAGGTCGGTACCGAGATGCTTCTGGGGCAGTTGAACTGCCAGGGCGAAGAGAGTAGCAATGCTTCTGCTTGATCCATATGGGTGACTGGTGCGATTCACGCAACCATACACTGAAGCAAAGGGCACGAAGTCAGCCAACAGAACGTGACAGCGATGGCTTGATGAAATCAACATATCGCGAAATATTGCGAGTGCTAAGTTCGTACCCTTGACAACGGATGGCTAATGGGTGACCCACGTTTAGAACACAATTCTGCTTATGACCATAAGCAGGAGATCGGAGTGATCGACGTGGCATTACTTGGAATTATTCGACGCTGGCACCTTCGTGACCAGGTCTCATTGCGAGAGATCGCCAGGCGTTTAGGCATCTCACGAAACACCGTCAGGCGGTACATTCGCGCGGAAACCATAGAGCCAGCCTATGCAGACAGGCGTCCCCGGAGCTCTTTGGACAAATACACACTCAAACTCTCGGCCTGGTTAAAGACCGAGGCGGCCAAATCACGCAAACAACGCCGTACGTTGAAACAGCTCCATTTGGAGCTGCGCGCGTTGGGTTATGAGGGGTCGTACGATCGGGGCGCAGCCTTCGCCAGACGCTGGAAGGTGGATCAATTGGAGAGGGTCAATTCTGCGAGCAAATCAACATCGAGGCCTCAGACTGCTTCCTTGTACTACTCATTTGTACCAGCTCGTTGTAAAAAGTCCTTGATAATACATGAAATCAACGACTTAGAGCTCTGTGGCGGAAGGTGTGAGATTCGAACTCACGAAGGGCTCTCACCCTCGCCAGTTTTCAAGACTGGTGCATTCAACCGCTCTGCCAACCTTCCTGCGCAAGCCGGGCATTATACATGAGTCGCCTGGCCGTCGTCCTTTTCTGCTTTTAGAAAATGCCCGGGTAAGCGCCGCCGTCCATCAGCACGTTCTGGCCGTTGATGTAGCCGGCATGTTTGCTGCACAGGAATGCGCAGGTGGCGCCGAACTCGTCCGGGTCGCCGAAGCGGCCGGCCGGGGTTTCGGCCATGCGTTGCAGGCGGACTTCGTCGGGTGTTTCGCCGGTGAGCTTGGCGGAGCCGACGAAGCTGCTGCGCAGGCGATCGGTTTCGAAGCTGCCGGGCAACAAGTTGTTGATCGTCACGCCGCTCTTGGCGATGTGGCGGGACACGCCGGCGACGAAACCGGTCAGGCCGGAGCGGGCGCCGTTGGACAGGCCGAGGTCGTAGCGCGGGGCCTTGACCGAGCTGCTGGTGATGTTGATGATGCGGCCCCAGCCGCGCTTGATCATCTGGTCGACGGTGGCCTTGATCAGCTCGACCGGCGTCAGCATGTTGGCGTCGATGGCCTTGAGCCAGATCTCGCGATCCCAGTCGCGGAAGTCGCCCAGCGGCGGGCCGGCGTTGTTGACGAGGATGTCGGGGCCGTGGCCTCGCTCTTTGTCCATTGTGCCGGCGATTTCCTCGACCGCGGCCAGCGCTTTTGCGCGGCCTTCGGGAGTGGCGATGTCGGTGGCGACGGCGATGACCTTGATGTTGCCGAGCGCGCGCAGTTTTTCAGCGGCCTGGTCGAGCGTCTCTTGGTTGCGGGCGACGATGACGACGTGCGCGCCTTCGCGTGCCAGGTGTTCGGCGCAGGCGTAGCCGAGGCCTTTGCTGGCGCCGCAGACGAGGGCGATTTTTCCTTGAAGTCCTAGATCCATGATTGCTGATTCCTTAATGTTGGCGTGTCACGTTCTTGCGTGGTCGATGCATTGCTGCGCCGGATTAAAAATTTCATCGGGCGTTTCTGAGCAGATCGCGCGCTTCGCTTGTGACGGCGAAGGCTGGCTGATAAACTGGCGGACAGCTTGAGGGAGGGCATGGCTGCGGTATTGCCGGGGTTGCGTAGGATGATTCGTTTATTTTTTTCGGATCAGGTAGATCGCCAACGCAATGATGATCACCACGCCCGCTTCAAGTACAACTACCAGAACGCCGCTACTTCCGTTACTCACGCCTATCTCCTTTTTGGGTCGCCGGTCAGGCAAGTCCTCTGTGTTTTACAACGGGACTTGTCCGGCCAAGTGCGTACTTTACACCTATGATGCATTCTTTGTATTTCACCGTCGTGGTCAACTTCTTTCTCGGCGGCGTGCTCGGCGCCATCGGCGGCCTGTTCGGCATCGGCGGCGGCCTGATCGCGATTCCGGTGCTCGGATTCCTCTACGGCATGGACCAGCAACTGGCGCAGGGGACCGCGCTGGTGATGATCGTGCCCAATGTGGTGATCGGTTTCTGGCGCTACAAGCAGCGCAACAAGATCGAGCTCGGTTCGGCGCTGCAGATGGCGGTGCCGGCGGTGTTCACGACTTACTTCGCGGCGCGCTTTGCAACCTCGATCGAGGCGCGCTCGCTGCATCTGGCGTTCGCCTTGTTCATGGTGGTGCTGGCCTTGTACTACCTGTGGACCTTGCTGCGCAGGCAAAAGGAAATGATCCCGCGCGCGCGCCTGCCGCAGAAATACATCTTCCTTATGGGATTGGCGGCGGGTGCATCGGCGGGATTCTTCAGCGTCGGCGGCGCCATCGTGGCGGTGCCGGGATTGGTCGGCCTGTTCGGCATGACGCAGACTGCGGCGCAGGGCCTGGGCCTGGCGATGGTTACGCCGGGGACGCTGGTGGCGCTATGGACTTACGCCAGCGCTGGCCATGTCGACTGGAGTGTCGGTATTCCGCTGGCGCTGGGCGGTGTGCTCAGCATTTCCTGGGGCGTGGCGCTGGCGCACCATTTGCCGGAGCGGCGGTTGCGCATGCTGTTCTGCGGAGCGCTGATTGCGATTGCCGCCTGGATGATGACGCACGGCTGAGCCTTCTTCAAACAACAATCAGGCGGCTTCCTTCTCCACCGGCACCGGCGGCACCTGCGCCGTTTGCTGGCGGATGAATTCCACCAAATCGCGTGCATACAGGGGCAGGGCGTCGAGGCTTTGCACCACCATGCTGCGCTCGCGCACGCTCCACGGATCACTCAGTTCGACCAGGCTCAGCTGCATGGTCTGCTTGTGGCGCAGCGCAGCCGATTGCGGCACGATGCCGATGCCGACGTTGGTCTCCACCATGCGGCACATCGCTTCGAAACTGCGCACCTGGATCCGCAGCTTGAGGCGCTGGCCGCTTTCCGACACGATGCGGTTGAGGAAGTGATGCAGCGTGCTGCCTTCATGCAGGCCGACGTGTTCGTATTCGAGCGTCTCGGCGAAAGTGACCTTGCCGACGCCGGCCAGCGGATGTTCCAGCGCGGTGGCGAGGATCAGCTTGTCGGTTGAAAAATTCAGGATCTCCAGTCCTTCTCCCTGCACCGGTCCGGCGACGATGCCGATGTCGGCCGTGCCTTCCTGGATGCCGCGCATGATGTCGTGGTTCAGCCGTTCTTCCAGCGCCACGTTGACCTGCGGATGCAGCGTGAGGAATTTGCCGAGGATTTCCGGCATGAACTCCGTCACTGCCGTGGTGTTGGCGAAGATGCGGATATATCCCTTGATGCCGTTGTTGTACTGCTGCATGTCGCCCTTGAGACGCTCGACCTGCTGCATGAATTGCTGCGCGTGTGAGAGAAAGGTCTGTCCCGCCGGCGTCAATTGCACACCTTTGCTTTCACGGTAGAGCAGGCGCATGCCGAAGCGTGCTTCGAGTTCCTTGATGCGGTTGCTGGTCGCCGCCAGCGACAGGTTCATGCGCTCTGCGCTGCGCGTGAGGCTGTTGAGTTCGGCGATCAGGATGAACAGTCGCAGGTCGGTGAGGTCGAATAGCATGATGTCTCTCTGAAGTGAGCGCCAGCATGAGGGGCGCCGGTCTTTTTGTCCTCAGTTTTCCGCGCGCGCGCCTGCCGCAGAAATACATCTTCCTTATGGGATTGGCGGCGGGTGCATCGGCGGGATTCTTCAGCGTCGGCGGCGCCATCGTGGCGGTGCCGGGATTGGTCGGCCTGTTCGGCATGACGCAGACTGCGGCGCAGGGCCTGGGCCTGGCGATGGTTACGCCGGGGACGCTGGTGGCGCTATGGACTTACGCCAGCGCTGGCCATGTCGACTGGAGTGTCGGTATTCCGCTGGCGCTGGGCGGTGTGCTCAGCATTTCCTGGGGCGTGGCGCTGGCGCACCATTTGCCGGAGCGGCGGTTGCGGATGCTGTTTTGCGGCGCGCTGATTGCGATAGCCGCCTGGATGATGACGCACGGCTAAGAGCGGCTAACAAAACGCCGCTGGCGGCGTTGCTTCTCCTCGCCGTACTATCGTACTGTCTTCGTCGGCGCGCCTTGCCATCGACGCTTTGTTAGCCGCTCTAAATTTCAATCTGCAATCAGGCTGCTTCCTTCTCCACCGGCACCGGCGGCACCTGCGCCGTCTGCTGCCGGATGAATTCCACCAGGTCGCGCGCATACAGGGGCAGGGCGTCGAGGCTTTGGACCACCATGCTGCGCTCGCGCACGCTCCACGGATCGGTCAGTTCGATCAGGCTCAATTGCATGGTTTGCTTGTGACGCAGGGCCGCCGAGTGCGGCACGATGCCGATGCCGACATTGGTCTCCACCATCCGGCACATCGCTTCAAAACTGCGCACCTGGATCCGCAACTTCAGACGCTGGCCGCTTTCCGACACGATACGATTGAGGAAGTGATGCAGCGTGCTGCCTTCATGCAGGCCGACGTGTTCATATTCCAGCGTCTCGGCGAAGGAGACCTTGCCGATGCCGGCCAGCGGATGTTCCAGCGCCGCGGCGAGGACCAGGCGGTCGGTTGAAAAATTCAGAATCTCCAGTCCATCTCCCTGCACCGGTCCGGCGACGATGCCGATGTCGGCCGTGCCTTCCTGGATGCCGCGCATGATGTCGTGGTTCAGCCGTTCTTCCAGCGCGACGTTGACCTGCGGATGGAGGGTGAGGAATTTGCCCAGGATTTCCGGCATGAATTCCGTCACCGCCGTGGTGTTGGCGAAGATGCGGATATAACCCTTGATGCCGTTGTTGTACTGCTGCATGTCGCCTTTGAGGCGCTCGACCTGCTGCATGAATTGCTGCGCATGGGTGAGGAAGGTCTGTCCTGCCGGCGTCAGTTGCACGCCCTTGCTCTCGCGGTAGAGCAGGCGCATGCCGAAGCGTGCTTCGAGTTCCTTGATGCGGTTGCTTGTCGCCGCCAGCGACAGGTTCATGCGCTCGGCGCTGCGGGTGAGGCTGTTGAGTTCGGCGATCAGGATGAACAGCCGCAGGTCGGTGAGGTCGAATAGCATGGTGTCTCTCTGAAGTAAGTGCCGGCATGAGGGTGCCGGTCTGTTTTATTCCAACTCATATTACGCCTAAACCCGGATGGCTGTGGCAGGCGTTTCGCTGCAATTGTAACGCCAGAAAACACAACGGACCATGACGG
>NZ_AJHH01000355.1 GCF_000256565.1 Herbaspirillum lusitanum P6-12
TCCGTTGTGTTGTGTTGCCTTTTCAGGAGTGTTTCCCGTGGGATTTCCTGTGTTGCAGGAGGTCCGTTTTCTTTTTCTCGTGCTTTGGCTTATTTTCCTTTACCCATCGCTTCCATCATGCGCACCGTCAGGTACAGGCGCGGCACCACGCTATCCAGGTCGGCCCATTCGTCGGAGGAATGGATACGGTCGCCGACGATGCCCATCCCATCGAGCACGATGGGCTTGCCGGTCTTGGGGTTGTAGGCGAAGCCGGCGTCGGTACCGTAGCGCATGGAAACCGGCGTGATCGACTTGCCCAGTTCCTTGTAGATGCTGTCCGCAGTGGCAGCCAGGCGGTCGCTGTCGGCGTTCTTGCTGAACGGCGGACGACGGTTTTCCACCTTGACCTTGACCTCGGTTTCGGGGATCAGCTTCTTCTGGATGATCTTGTCGGCGTCGGCCTGCACGCGCTGGATTTCGCCGACATCGGACATCCGCATGTCGGCGGTGGCGCTGGCCTTTTCAGGAATGATGTTGACGCGGTCGCCGGCCTGGATCACGGTCCAGTTGACGGTGGTGCCCTTGGCCTGGCTGCCGAGGTCCTTCAGTTGGATGATCTGGTTGGACAATTCCACCGCCGCGTTGCGGCCGGCTTCCGGCGCGGAGCCGGCGTGCGAGGCGCGGCCCTTGACGTCGAGGTGGACGTAGGCGATGCCGTTGGTGGCGACGGTCACGACGTCGGCTTCAGGCGGTTCGAACACCAGTACGTAGTCCTGGTCGGCGGATAGTTTGCTGATCATGTCGCGCGAACCGAGCGAGCTTTTTTCTTCGTCGGGATTGAACAGCACGGTGAGCGTCTTGTAATCCTTGAAGCCGCGTTCGCGCGCAATATCGAGCGCATATACGATCAGCAGCGCGCCGCCCTTGGCGTCGGCCACGCCCGGACCGAACGCCTTGTTGCCGGTGATCTTGAACGGCCGCTTGGTCGCTTCGCCGATGCCGAACACGGTGTCGTAGTGGATCATCAGCATGATGTTCTTGCTGCCGCTGCCCTGCAGCTTGCCGATCACCATCTTGCCGGCAGCCGGCGGTGCGGCGACGATCTCGACACTGGCGCCGACTTCCTTCAGGCGCTGCGCCAGTATCGCTTCAACCTGCGCCAGGCCCTTGGCGTCGTCGGTGCCGGAATCGATATTGACCAGCGTGCCGAGATCCTTGACCAGTACGTCCTTGCGTTTTTGCGCGGCTTGCAACAGCGCGTTGTCGGCATTGGTCGGGCTGGTTTGTGCGAAGGAGGCTGCCGAAGTAGTACAGGCGAGTGCGGCGATGAGCGACATCAGGTGGGTTTTCGTCATGGATCTCTCGTGGAATGTTGATTGAAGAGCAATCTTTGCCGCAGGGATGGCGGCGTGTCGCCACTATAGCAGCCGAACGGGCCGGCGCAAATGCTGCGCACCGACACCAGCGGCCGCGCTGCATCGGAGAAAACCCGGTGCAAAAAATGATGCGGTCGCACATGCGTGACTTCACGCCAGACGATGCCCCCCTTCAGAAAATACAGATTGTTTTGACAACTGGCGGCGCTCAGACTCTGCTCCATTCGTGAACCGGCGATCGTTTTTTCCATCTGCCGCTCACCTCATTGCCATTTCATCGACACCTGATCAGAGCATTCCATGAGCCAGCATGACATCGACCTGACGCTGTTGCGTCAATGGGTCGGCAAGACTCAAAGCCACAGCGATTTCATCAACCCGGCCTTCGCCGCCGCGCTGGCCGGCACACTTGATCA
>NZ_AJHH01000356.1 GCF_000256565.1 Herbaspirillum lusitanum P6-12
GCGCCGGTGGCACCGAAGCAGGCCCCGGCGGAAGCCGACTGGCGCCGTCGCATCGAGCCCGATCCGGTGCTGCTGTTCCGCTATTCGGCGCTGACCTTCAACGGCCATCGCATTCACTACGACCGCAGCTACGTCACCGGCGTAGAAGGCTATCCCGGCCTGATCGTGCACGGTCCGCTGATCGCCACGCTGCTGGTCGATCTGCTGGGTCGCAGCCTGCCGCTGGCGCGCCTGCTGGAGTTCAACTTCCGCGCCGTCGGCAGCCTGTTCGACATCGAGGCCTTCGAGATTTGCGGCAAGTTGTCGGCCGACGGCAAGCGTGCCGAGTTGTGGGCGCAGAACCTGCGCGGCGAACTGGCGATGCAGGCCGAAGCCGTGCTGGCCTGACGAAGAAAATCCAGTCATTTCAACCAATCAGCAGGAGAACCATCGATGTCCCTTCAGTCCTCTTCGCCGGACGCCTATCAGGACTTGCGCGACGCCGTGCGCGATCTTTGCAGTACCTTCCCGCCGGAGTACTGGCGCAAGGTCGATGAAGCACGCGGTTATCCGGAAGAATTCGTCGACGCGCTGACCAAGGCAGGCTGGCTGGCGGCGCTGATTCCGGCCGAGTACGGCGGCTCCGGACTTGGCCTGACCGAAGCCTCGGTGATCATGGAAGAGATCAATCGCACCGGCGGCAACTCCGGCGCCTGCCACGGCCAGATGTACAACATGGGCACCTTGCTGCGCCATGGTTCCGCCGAGCAGAAGCAACTGTATCTGCCCAAGATCGCCAGCGGCGAATTGCGCCTGCAGTCGATGGGCGTGACCGAGCCGACCACCGGCACCGACACCACCAAGATCAAGACTACCGCGGTCAGGAAGGGCGACCGCTACGTCGTCAACGGCCAGAAGGTGTGGATCTCGCGCATCCAGCATTCCGACCTGATGATCCTGCTGGCGCGCACCACGCCGCTGGATCAGGTCAAGAAGAAGTCGGAAGGCATGTCGATTTTCCTGGTCGATCTCAAGCACGCCATCGCCAACGGCATGTCGGTACGGCCGATCCTCAACATGGTCAACCACGAGACCAATGAACTGTTCTTCGACAACCTCGAAATCCCCGTCGAGAACCTGATCGGGGAAGAGGGCAAGGGTTTCAAATACATACTCGACGGCCTCAACGCCGAGCGCACGCTGATCGCCGCCGAGTGCATCGGCGACGGCTACTGGTTCATCGAGAAGGCGGCGCAATACGCCAAGGAGCGCGTGGTGTTCGACCGTCCGATCGGCATGAACCAAGGCGTGCAATTCCCGATCGCCGACAGCTATATCGAGCTGGAAGCCGCCAACCTGATGCGTTTCAAGGCCTGTGAGCTGTTCGACGCCCGGCAGCCCTGCGGCGCGCAAGCCAACATGGCCAAGTTCCTCGCCGCCAAGGCCTCGTGGGAAGCCGCCAACGTCTGCCTGCAAACGCACGGCGGTTTCGGTTTCGCCTGCGAATACGACGTCGAGCGCAAGTTCCGTGAGACGCGCCTGTACCAGGTCGCGCCGATTTCCACCAACCTGATTTATTCCTACGTGGCCGAGCACATCCTCGGCCTGCCGCGGTCTTTCTGAGGAACCGGACATGAGTGCAAATTCTTCCCATCCGTCACGCGTGCTGAGCGAATTCCTAGCCGGCCTGCGCTATGACGACATCCCGGCGTCCGTGATCGCGCGCACCGAAGACCTCTACCTCGACTGGTTCGCTTCGGCGCTGGCCGGCAAGGGCGCGCGCCAGATCGACATCATGGAACGTTATGTCGACAAGATGGGGCCGGCTGATGGGCCGAGCACCATCCTGGTCAATCGCAAGCACAGCTCGCCCTATTTCGCCGCGCTGGTCAATGGCGCCTCGTCGCATCTGGTGGAGCAGGACGATGTCCACAACGGCTCCGTGTTCCATCCTGCGGCCGTGGTGTTCCCGGCGGCGCTGGCGGCGGCGCAGGATCTCGGCAAATCCGGCGCCGACCTGCTGGTGGCGGCAGTGGCGGGGTACGAAGCCGGCATCCGCATCGGTGAGTTCCTCGGCCGTTCGCACTACCGCATCTTCCACACCACCGGCACGGCCGGCACCCTGGCCGCAGCGGTGGCAGTCGGCAAGCTGATGGATTTCAACGCCGATCAATTCCTGCATGCGCTCGGTTCGGCCGGTACGCAGGCAGCCGGTTTGTGGGAATTCTTGCGCGACGCCGCCGACTCCAAGCAACTGCATACCGGCAAAGCCGCCGCCGACGGTTTGCTGGCCGCCTACATCACACGCGATGGTTTCACCGGTGCGCAACGGATCCTCGAAGGTGCGCAGGGCATGGCCGCAGGCATGTCGACCGACGCCGACCCGGCCAAGCTGACCGATCGCCTCGGCGAACGCTGGGCCACCGCCGAGACCTCGTTCAAATTCCACGCCTCCTGCCGCCATACGCATCCGGCCGCCGACGCGCTGCAATTGCTGATGCAACGCGAAGGCCTGCAGCACGACCAGATCGCCGCCGTGAATACGCGGGTGCATCAGGGCGCCATCGACGTGCTCGGACCGGTGGTCAATCCGCAGACCGTGCATCAGGCCAAATTCTCGATGGGTACCGTGCTGGGATTGATTGCCGTCCATCAGAGTGCAGGGCTGGGCGAGTTCGAACAGCATGCGCTGCAGGACGGCAAGGTCGGCGTATTCCGCGACAAGGTCCGGATGACGCTGGACGACGAGGTCAACACCGCCTATCCGGCGCGCTGGCTTGGCCGCGTCGAGGTCGACACCGTTGACGGCCGTCATCTGAGCGCCGCCGTCGACGTGCCCAAGGGCGACCCGGACAACACCTTGTCGCGTCCCGAGCTGGAAGACAAGGCGCAGCGGCTGATCCGCTTCTCCAACTCCGCCACGCCGCAGGAAACCGATCGCATCATCGCCCACGCCTGGCAGCTGCATGCGGCGCCGGCCATGAACGATGCATTGAACAACTTATTCGCGAGATAAACCATGATGCCGTCCACCCGTCCTCTCGAAGGCATTACCGTCGTCAGCCTGGAACACGCCATCGCCGCGCCGTTCTGCACGCGCCAGCTGGCCGACATGGGCGCCCGCGTGATCAAGGTCGAACGTCCCGGCGTGGGCGACTTCGCACGCGGCTACGACGAGCGCGTCAACGGATTGTCCTCGCATTTCGTCTGGACCAACCGTTCCAAGGAAAGCCTTACGCTCAACCTCAAGGATGCAGACGGCAAAGCCATCATCGACAAGCTGCTGGACGAAGCCGACGTGCTGGTGCAGAACCTCGCGCCGGGAGCCGCCGCCGGGCTCGGCCTGTCGGCGGCGGTGCTGCACAGGAAAAATCCGCACCTGATCGTCTGCGACATTTCGGGTTACGGCGAGAACGGTCCTTATCGCGACAAGAAAGCCTACGACCTGCTGATCCAGAGCGAAGCCGGTTTCCTGTCGGTGACCGGCACTGCCGACGAGCAGGCCAAGGCCGGGTGTTCGATCGCCGACATCGCCGCCGGCATGTACGCCTACTCACACATCCTGGCGGCGCTGATCAAGCGCGGTCGGGACGGCGAAGGCAGCCACATTGACCTGTCGATGCTGGAGTCGCTGACCGAATGGATGAGCTTCCCGATGTATTACGCTTACCAGGGCGCATCGGCGCCGTTGCGTTCGGGCGCCGAGCACGCAACGATTTATCCCTACGGCCCGTTCACCGCCGGCGACGGCAAGGTGGTCATGCTGGGCCTGCAGAACGAGCGCGAATGGAAAGTGTTCTGCGAATCCGTCTTGCAGGATCCGGCGCTGGCGCAGGATGCACGCTTCTCGACCAACTCGCGCCGTCACGAAAACCGCGCCGAATTGCGCAAGCTGATCCTCGACATGTTCACGCCGCTGACGGCGCAGGAAGTGGTGGCGCGGCTTGACCAGGCGCAGATCGCCAACGCCAGCGTCAACACCATGCAAGACCTGTGGGAGCACCCGCAACTGGCGGCGCGCGAGCGCTGGTGACGCCATCCCGGCGCTTGGCCAGCACACCGACGCCATTCTCGGCAAGCTCGGTTATGCGCAGGCCGAGATCGACGTTTTGCGCGCACGCGGAGCAGTGTGATGACTGCTGTCGTGTCCACTTCGCCGCTCGCACGTTCTTACTTGTTCGTTCCCGCCAACCGGCCCGACCGCTACGATAAGGCGCTGGCCCCCCCTCGTATGGACGCCATCCCGGCGCTTGGCCAGCACACCGACGCCATTCTCGGCAAGCTCGGTTATGCGCAGGCCGAGATCGACGTTTTGCGCGCACGCGGAGCAGTGTGATGACTGCTGTCGTGTCCACTTCGCCGCTCGCACGTTCTTACTTGTTCGTTCCCGCCAACCGGCCCGACCGCTACGATAAGGCGCTGGCCCCCCCCCCCCCCCCCCCCCCC
>NZ_AJHH01000357.1 GCF_000256565.1 Herbaspirillum lusitanum P6-12
GGCCAGCGGCGCGGATGCGGTCATCGTGGACCTTGAGGACGCGGTGGCGCCGGCCGCCAAGACACAGGCGCGCGACACGCTGGCAGATTGGCTGACGCAGCAAGCGAATCAGCAATCGAATCAGCCGGCCAATCAGCAAGACAAGCTGTGGGTGCGTATCAATGCCGCCGACACGCAATGGTATGACGATGATGTGCGCTGCTTCGCGAATGCGCCGATTGCCGGCATCGTGCTGCCCAAGGCGGATGACTGCGACGCCATCCGCAACATCGCCCGGCATTTCGTCGGTCCGCGCAGTCATACACGTCTGTTGCCGCTGATCGAAACCGCAGTCGGCATTGCACAGATGCGCGATATCGCCCGGGCCCGGCATGTCGAGCGGCTGGTGTTCGGTTCGATCGACCTGCAAGTCGATCTCGGTATCCAGTGCGAACCGCAAGAAAGCGAACTGACGCATCTGCGCGTGGAGATGGTCATTGCATCGCGGCTGGCGAACATCGCACAACCGGTCGACGGCGTCACCACCACCTTCGACGACCTGCCTTTTCTGGAACATGCAGTCAGCCGTGCGCGCCGCATCGGTTTCGGCGCCAAGCTGTGCATCCATCCGCGCCAGGTCGACATCGTCAACCAGGGATTCCTGCCCAGCGCGGAGGAAATCGCCTGGGCTCGCGCCGTCATGGCGGCGGTGGCGCAGAGCGACGGCGGCGCCATCTCGCTCAACGGAAAAATGATCGACAAGCCGGTCATCATGCAGGCGGAAAAATTCCTGCGGCAGATTGGCGAGACGTAACCAATTTGAGTTTGCAGTTTGATTCAGCAGTGACAGCAGCAAAGAAAACAAGCAATAAAAATACAAAAGAAAAAAGCAGGGAAACGCGAAACCGCAAGGAGACAACCCCGGCGGTTTTTCACGAAATACGCACGGCAAGACATAACAACAAGCAAGCGTGGGGATGCATGACGGAGATCGATCATGCACTGGCGCACACCATCGAATTACGTATCCATTCTTGGAGGAGATATGTTTACAACAAAAATCACCCGGCTGATGCTGGCCGCCGGCTTTGCCATGACCGCATTGGCTCTGCCGCTCGCACAGGCACAAACCGTCAAACCGGCCGAACTCAAGATCGGCATCACCACCTTCACGTCCGGCCCGGCCTCGGTATTCGGCGTGCCGGCCAAGCAGGCCGCGGAAATCTACCTGGAAGACCTCAATGCCGCCGACACGCAATGGTATGACGATGATGTGCGCTGCTTCGCGAATGCGCCGATTGCCGGCATCGTGCTGCCCAAGGCGGATGACTGCGACGCCATCCGCAACATCGCCCGGCATTTCGTCGGTCCGCGCAGTCATACACGTCTGTTGCCGCTGATCGAAACCGCAGTCGGCATTGCACAGATGCGCGATATCGCGCGCCGAGT
>NZ_AJHH01000358.1 GCF_000256565.1 Herbaspirillum lusitanum P6-12
GGCATCAACGGCGTCAAGGTCGTACCGACCTTTGTCGATGAAGGCGTGGGCGGCGACAAGCTGTTGTCCGAATATCGCCGCGTGGTGCAGGAGCAGGGCGTCAAGGTGATGCTCGGTTCGATCTCCAGCGGCAGCTGCAACATCGTCGCGCCGGTGGCGGAAGACCTCAAGGTGCTCAACATCCTGTGGGATTGCGGCACCGAGAAAGTGCTGGAAGAGCGCCGTTATCGCTACGTGGTCCGCACTTCAGCCGATGCCAATACCGAAATGGTGGCGGCGGTGTTGTATCTGCTGCGTACCAAGCCTGATTTCAAGACACTGGCAGTGATCAATCAGGATTACGCGTGGGGTCGTGACTCTTGGGAATTGTTCCGGAATACCTTGCTGGCATTAAAACCGGATACCAAGATTGTGGCGGAGTTGTTCCCGAAACTGGGGGCGACCGACTTCTCGACTGAAATTAGCCGTTTGCAGGCATTGCGTCCCGACGTGGTGTTGTCGACCTCGTGGGGCGGCGACCTCGATACGCTGGTGCGTCAGGCCGCACAACGCGGGTTGCTGAAGAGTTCGCAATTCATTTTGCCGCTCGGCGAAAGTTCGCTCGAACGTCTCGGCGACACCTTGCCGGATGGCGTCATCATCGGTGCGCTGGGGGACCATTACTACCAACATCCGGAATACAAGGATGACGCCAAGATGAAAAATTTTGTGCAAAAGTTCAAGGCCAAGACCGGCGCTTATCCGATCTATTCGGTCTATCACATGATCCAGGCGCTGGACGGCATGGTGGCCGGTTACGACAAGGCGATCAAGGCCAACAAGGGCCAGTGGCCGAGCACCGAGCAAGTGGCCGACGCCATGCACGGCCTGAACTTCCGCGGACTGACGCGTGAAGTGAAGATTCGCGCCGACGGCCAGGGCCTGGAAGACCAGTTGCTGGGCACCACCAAAAAGACTGCCGCCTATCCATTCCCGGTGCTCGACAAGATCGAAATCTATCCGGCTGAAATGGCGATCGCGCCGGTCGGACAAAAGTCGGTGGACTGGGTCAAGACCATCAAGCCGGAGCTCTTGCGCGATCCTCGCATCAAGACCTTCCCGCCCATCGCCAACTGAACCCCGACCGGACTGACTGAGCAACAACATGAACCAGGAATTATTCTTGCTGGCCATGCTGGACGGGTTGTCATACGCGGCGCTGCTGTTTCTGGTGGCGCTGGGTATGACGCTGGTGTTCGGCGTGATGCGGATCCTCAACATGGCGCACGGCAGCATGTACGCCTTCGGCGGCTATTTCGCCGCGACCCTCGGCATGTGGGCGGTCGCAGCGAAATTTTCGCCGGCATGGTCCTTCGTCTGGCTGCTGGTGGCCGCGCTGGTGGTCGGCGCCGTCATGGGAGCCGTCATGGAAATCTTCCTGCTGCGCCGTATCTATCACAAGGAACAGATACTGCAGCTGCTGGTGACCTTCGCCGCCTTCATGATCTTCGAAGATCTGCAACGGCTGATCTGGGGTTCCCAGCCTTACTTCGTCTCCGACATCGTCAACTATCTCGGCGTGGCCGAGGTGCTTGGCATCACGTACACGCGCTATCAGCTGATGGTGTTGCCGGGCGTGGCGCTGGTGGTGTTCTTCGGCTTGCGGCATTTCCTCAAGTCGAGCAGCACCGGACGCCAGATCGTCGCCGTGGCGCATAACCGCGAAGTAGCGATGGCGATGGGCATCGACGCTCGCCGCATCTGCCTGGTGACCTTCGTGGTCGGGTCGATGCTGGGCGCCCTCGGCGGCGCGCTGGCGTCGCCCACGACCTCGCTGGTGCCGGGCATCGGCGCCGACATGATCGTGCTGTCGTTCGCGGTGGTCGCCACCGCCGGCCTCGGGCAGATCGAAGGCACGCTGATCACGGCGATCCTGATCGGCCTGACGCGTTCGTTCGCGGTCTACCTGCAGCCTGAAAGCGAAGTGCTGGTGCCGTACCTGATCATGGTGCTGGTGCTGCTGTTCCGTCCGCAAGGATTGTTCTCGGTAGCCCAGGCGAGGAGGGTGTGATGAAAAAAATAACAATGTCAAAAACAACATCGCCGAAAATAAAAATAGCCGGCGTCCTGCTGGTGGTGTTCGCGCTGGGCTTGCCGATGATCTGGCCCTGGCTCAAGACCCCGATGGTAGTCGCCACCAGTTTCGGCATTGCCGCGCTGGGCGTCTCCATCCTGATCCGTTCCGGGCAACTGTCGTTCGGCCACGCAATGTTCTCCTGTGCGGCCGGTTACGCGGTGGCCTTCGCGGCGCGCGCCATGCCGGAGCTCGACAGCGCCGTGCTGATCCTGCTGGGCACGGTGTTCGGTGCGGTCATGGGCATGGTGATCGGTTTGTTCGTGGTGCGCTACCGGGCGATCTTCTTCGGCATGCTGAACCTGGCGTTGTCGATGGTGCTGTTCTCCATCCTCGGCAAGTTCTACAGCCTGACCGGCGGCACCGACGGCATCCGCCTGGCGCGTCCGACTTTCTTCGGCGTGCGCATGGAGCGCGACGGTTTTGAAACCACTTTGCTGGTCGTGGCCGTGGTGTTGGCGGTGGCGCTGGCCTGGGGCGTCCAGCGCTACATGATGTCGATCGCCGGCCAGGCATTGACCGCAGTCAAGACCAACGAGACGCGGCTGGAATACGTCGGCCTCTCGGCCAATCGCGCGCTGTGGATCGGTTATGTCATCTCGGCTGCGCTGTGCGGTTTGTCGGGTGCGATGTTTGCGCTGATGCAGGGGCTGGTGACGCCCGAGATGGGCTACTGGGTACGCTCGGGCGAGATCGTGTTCATCTCCATCCTCGGCGGCGTCGGCCATCCGGTCGGTGCTTTCCTCGGCGCGGTGGTGTTCGAGTTCGTCAAGCTGTATTCGGCGGCGCTGTTCACCGGCGCCTGGCAAATGGTGTTGGGCTTCGTATTGATCGGACTGGTGTTCTTCGTGCCGACGGGCTTGTCCGGCCTGTTGTTCCGGAAGGAGCCAAAGTGAGTCAAAAATCCATGAGCCAGCCTCTATTGCAAACAAGCGGACTGCAGCTCGCCTTCGGCGGTCTGGTGGTGGCCGACAACATCAACTTCGAATTGCATCCCGGAGAACGGTTGGCGGTGATCGGCCAGAACGGCGCCGGCAAGACCA
>NZ_AJHH01000359.1 GCF_000256565.1 Herbaspirillum lusitanum P6-12
CTATGCGCCGGAAGACCGGGTGATGTTCCCGACCTTCACCGTGGAAGAGAACTTGCGCCTGCCATGCGACGTCCTGGGCCTGCCCACCGCAGAGGTTGACCGTCGACTGGAGAAGGCCTTGACCGTAGTCCCGCAGCTCAAGGAAATGCTGCCGCGTTCGGGCGCTGCGCTGTCCGGCGGCCAGGGCAAGATCGCCGCGCTCGGCCGTGCCCTGATGGCCGGTACGCGCCTGGTGCTGCTGGACGAACCTTTCCAGGGACTGGCGCCAGTGCTGGCGACACAGTACGGCGAATCGCTGCGCCGCCTGCGCGAGATCGAGTATACGAGTTCATAATAGATCGATGTATC
>NZ_AJHH01000360.1 GCF_000256565.1 Herbaspirillum lusitanum P6-12
TACGGCCGCCTGCGCATCTGGACGCCGCTCGATCGTGCGATTCCAGCCGCGGAAGTCGACCACATTTTGGAGCTGGTCGGCCTGCGCGCCCGCGCCGATGAACTGTGCTCGCTGCTGCCGGAAGGCCAGCGCAAGCTGCTCGATATCGCCATGGCGCTGGTGCTGCAACCCAAGCTGCTGATCATGGACGAGCCCACTAGCGGCGTGTCCACCGATGAGAAGCACGGACTGATGGCGATCATCATGCGCGTGCTCGACGAGCAGAAGATCACCTCGATCTTCGTTGAGCACGACGTCGATATCGTGACGCGGTACGCGACGCGCGTGGCGGCCT
>NZ_AJHH01000361.1 GCF_000256565.1 Herbaspirillum lusitanum P6-12
GCGCCGCCTGCGCGAGATCGACAGCGAAGTCTGCGTGGTGGTCACCGAATCCAACCGCAGCCTGTTGCGCGACTTGCCCGACGACACTCTCACATTGGAACGTGGTGAATTGACTCATGCCGCGTCCGTGCACTGAACCGAAAAGTTAACCTACCGGAGACACACATGAAAACCATACTGATAGACGGCCGCTGGCAAGCGGCACAGGACGAACGCACCATCGACGTCATCGATCCCAGCAACGCCAAGGTGTTCAGCAGCATCTCGCGCGGCGGCGAAGCCGACGTCAAGCTGGCGGTGGACGCCGCGCGACGAGCACTGAGCGGGCCATGGGGGAAAATGACGGCGACCGAGCGCGGCCGCCTGCTGCAAAAGCTGGGCGAACTGATCCTCGCCAACGCCGAGGAAATCGCCCAACTGGAAGCGCGCGACACCGGCAAGCCGATCACCGTGGCGCGCAATGACGTCAAGGTGGTGGCGCGCTATTTCGAGTTCTACGGCACCGCCGCCGACAAGATCCACGGCG
>NZ_AJHH01000362.1 GCF_000256565.1 Herbaspirillum lusitanum P6-12
CCGGCAGCCGCCTGCTGGTGCAGGAGAGCATCTACGACAAGTTCGTCGCGGCGGTGGCCGAGCGCTTCAAGGCGGTGACGGTCGGCACGCCCGAGATGGATCTCGACTGCGGTCCCATCGTCAACAAGAAGCAATACGATCGCGTGCGCAAGTTCATCAGTGAAGCCGTCGAATCGGGTGTGCCGCTGCTGGCCGAAGGCGCGTTCGGCAAGGACTTGCCGGCCGACGGCTATTTCGTCAAGCCGGCCTTTTTCGGCCGCGTGCCGCGCGACCACCGGCTGGCCTGCAAGGAAGTGTTCGGGCCGGTGCTGTCGGCGATTCCGTTCAAGGACGAGGAAGACGCCATCGAACTGGCCAACGCCACCGAGTTCGGCCTCGCTGCCGGCATCTGGACCGAGAACGGCGGGCGCCAGGCGCGCGTCTCGCAGCGCGTGCTGAGCGGCCAGGTGTTCATCAACTGCTACGGCGCCGGCGGCGGC
>NZ_AJHH01000363.1 GCF_000256565.1 Herbaspirillum lusitanum P6-12
GGGCGCGCCGCCTCGGCGATTGAGCCGCACTCGACGGTGGCCACGAAGCTCTGAAGGTAGCGAAGGTCCATCTGCCGATACTAAAAAATATCTTCTTTTAAAGCAAGAAATACCAAATTGTTTTTTGCAATGGAACCGCCCAGTATTCTGGCTTCACCACCTGTTGATGAACAGGTTCTTCAACCAGCGACGGTAAAAAAGCGACCGCCCTTGCGGGCAGGCAGCAGGAGACGAGACAAATGAAACCCAGGCAAACCGGTTTGAAAAAAGGACTCACCAACTACGGCGACCAGGGTTTTTCGCTGTTCCTGCGCAAGGCGTTCATCAAGGGCGCAGGCTACACGGACCAGGCGCTTGAGCGGCCGGTGGTCGGCATCGTCAACACCGGCAGCAGCTACAACCCCTGCCACGGCAACGCGCCCCAGCTGATCGAAGCGGTCAAGCGCGGCGTCATGCTGGCGGGCGGATTGCCGATGGACTTCCCGACCATCTCGATCCACGAGAGCTTCTCGGCGCCGACCAGCATGTACCTGCGCAATCTGATGTCGATGGACACCGAAGAAATGGTGCGCGCACAACCGATGGACGCCGTGGTGCTCATCGGCGGTTGCGACAAGACGGTGCCGGCGCAACTGATGGGGGCGGCCTCGGCAGGCATTCCTTCGATCCAGCTCATCACCGGCTCCATGCTCACCGGCAGTCATCGCGGCGAGCGGGTCGGGGCATGCACCGATTGCCGGCGCTACTGGGGTAAATATCGCGCCGAAGAAATCGACGCGGAAGACATCGCCGAGGTCAACAACCAGCTGGTCGCCAGCGTGGGGACCTGTTCCGTGATGGGCACCGCCAGCACCATGGCCTGCATCGCCGAAGCCATGGGCATGACGGATATTACAGCTCATAGTACTGTTGATATAG
>NZ_AJHH01000364.1 GCF_000256565.1 Herbaspirillum lusitanum P6-12
AGCGCTGCCAGCGCCGTGATCTGCGACGTCACCAGCGCGACCGACGTCAAGGCAGCCGTCAAGCATTGCGTCGACCGCTTCGGCGTGCCGGACATCATCGTCAATAACGCCGGCACCACGCACCGCAACCAGCCCATGCTGGATGTCGACGAGGCGACCTTCGACCGCATGTACGCGATCAACGTCAAGTCGATCTACCACATGACGCGCGCGGTGCTGCCGCTGATGCGCGAACGCAATGCGCAGCAGAAGGACCGTGGCGGCGTGATGCTCAATATCGGTTCGGTGGCGGGCATCCGTCCGCGTCCCGGGCTGACCTGGTACAACAGCTCCAAGGGTGCGGTCAACATGCTGTCGAAATCGATGGCGGTCGAACTGGCGCCGGATCGCATCCGCGTGGCGGAAGAAACCGGCGCGCAGGCGGTGCAGATGGCGCACGACGGTTTGACCATCGACAAGATATTGACGCCCGCCGCGTTTGAAAACGCCATGCGGGTGTTGCTGGCCATCGGCGGGTCTACCAACGGCATCGTGCACTTGACGGCAATCGCCGGCCGCATGGGCCTGGAGATTGACCTGGACGCACTCGACCGCATGGGCCGCGAGACGCCGGTGCTGCTGGACTTGAAGCCTTCGGGAAAACATTACATGGAGGACTTCCACCACGCCGGCGGCATGGCGACGCTGTTGCGCGAACTCAAGCCGCTGCTGCGCCTGGAGGCGCTGACGGTGACCGGGCGCACGCTGGGCGAAGAGATCGAGCGCGCGCGCGCCCGGTGATGGGCGCGACCGGCTTGCTCGAA